>LCFC01000016.1:3430-14633 GCA_000998805.1 Parcubacteria group bacterium GW2011_GWA2_43_11 | reverse complement strand
TATTACTAGAAACGGTTCATTTACGCTTGCGACCAAATATGCACAATATACCTCCTATGCTGTTGTTGCTTACACACAACCTTCAGGACAGACATGTAGAGTTGCTGGAGGAGTTGGAACTATTGTAAACAATAATGTTTCCAATATCGCAATAAGTTGTCAGTAAGACACCTAATGCATCTTAAAAAAACTACCTACCCACAATAGTGCGGTAGGTAGTTTTTTTTAAGATAGCACCAACGCAAACAGTGAACTTCATCTAATTCAAACCTTGCTTTATAGACCCATTCATGGCACAACATATACGTATGAACACAAAGAAACGTGTGCTAGTAGCCCTCTCAGGAGGAGTAGATAGCTCAGTATCTGCGATGCTCCTTATGGAAGCGGGGTATGCGGTAGAGGGAGCGTTTATTAAAACATGGAGTGCCCCATGGATACCTTGCATTTGGAAGGAAGAGAGAAGGGATGCGATGCGTGTTGCTGCAGAGTTGCATATACCTTTTCATACTGTTGATTTATCAAAAGAATATGAAGAGAAAGTTGTACGTTACTTGGTAGATGAGTATCGAAAAGGACGCACTCCCAATCCAGACGTTATGTGCAATAAACATATAAAGTTTGGAAGCTTCTTTGAGTGGGCGATGAAGAAAAAATTTGATTATGTTGCTACAGGGCACTATGCACGCGTCGAACCTATCAAAACTGAAAGTGGTATGGAGTATCATTTGCTAAGTGGTGTCGACACAGAAAAGGATCAAACGTATTTTTTATGGAATCTCACGCAGGCACAACTCTCTCAAACACTTTTCCCCATAGGTCATCTCAAAAAAACAGAGGTTCGAAGTTATGCACATCAAAGGGGACTCGTCACCGCGTCAAAAAAAGATAGCCAAGGAGTTTGTTTTTTAGGAAAAATAAATATGAAAGATTTTCTTTCTCACTACATACCTATACGAAAGGGAGATGTTCTTGATGTGCAAGGAACTGTTATAGGAACGCATGATGGGGCAGAATTTCTAACGCTCGGGCAACGTCATGGGTTTTCTGTTTTTCTAAAAAGTCCGGACTCACCCCCGCTGTATGTGGTAGAAAAAAATATTTCTGATAATACAGTGGTGGTGTCAGAAAGAGATGTTTCGTTTCCTGGTTCACTGCACACCATACCACTTACAGAAGTGCATTGGATAGCGAGACCAGCAAAATATTGTCAAGCGCGTTTGAGGTATCGTCAAAAACTCTTCTCTGTTACCGTAACTTCTCATCCTGAGAAAGGGTACTCGATTACCCCTCGTGATGTGCAACCGTATGTTTCAGAAGGACAAAGTGTGGTGTTTTACTCCAATGACACCTGTTTGGGTGGGGGAATATTGGGATAGCTTCTATTGCTACTATATAGAAACGCGTTAGAATATAGATATGGATACAGAAAATAAACATACTTTGCGCTTAGCATTTTTTCTCGCATTAATGGTTGTGATGCTTGTTGTGGTATCAATTGACCAGTTCCGTTCGAATGATGCGGAAGACCAACAAGCGGCTGTTTTGCGTGTGTATGCAGACTAGTCAAAACATACTCATTACCAAAGCTAATGGAGAACAGGAATTATTTAATTCCGAGAAGCTTTTTCGTTCTTTGGTACGAAGCGGGGCTGAGAAAGAAACCGCAGAAGGGATAGTAGAGGAAATAGCTTCTAACCTTGCGGAGGGTGACCAGACAAGGGATATCTACCACAGGGCATTTGCTCGACTTAAGAATATAAAAAACCACATGGCAGCGAGATACTCGGTAAAACATGCTTTGCTTGAGCTCGGTCCAAGTGGTTATCCCTTTGAAGATTTTTTAAAAGAAATATATATCGCACTTGGGTATACTGCTAAAACACGTGTTATTGCACAAGGCCGTTGCGTTGAACATGAGCTCGATGTTGTAGCAATGCGGGGTAATGAACGCATTGGCGCAGAAGTAAAATTTCATAACAGTAGTGCAGTGAAGTCGGACTTAAAGGTTGCATTGTATGTACAAGCTCGGTTTGAAGACATTGCGGCTCAAAGCGGGGCTCAAACTGAAAATGATTTTACTAATAAATTTTTGATAACAAATACAAAATTTACCAAACAGGTAGAGGCCTATGCAGCCTGTGTAGGTTTGCAGCTCATAAGTTGGGATTACCCTGCGCAGGGGAATTTGCGTGAACTTATTGAGCAGACAGGAGTACACCCGATATCCTGTTTGACAACCATTTCAAAACTTACAAAGCGAAGGTTGATGGATCAAGGCGTCGTATTGTGTCGTCAGGTCCGAGAACATATGGATGTAATAGATTCGCTTGGATTATCTCCGCAATCGGTTGCACGGTTGTTTCAGGAAATAGATGCCTTGTGTTAGAGGCCTTTGTTTGAGAGAATAGAATGAAAGAGGACTTTGTCTTGTAAATATATGATGGAAACATTTGCTGTAGATCCAGAAATTTTCGTTCAACTTTTTGTTGCATTGACTTTAGGAGCACTTCTTGGTTTTGAGAGATTGCTTGCAGGGAAGGAGGCGGGAATGCGCACGTTCGGTCTTGTTGCAGTTGGTTCATGTCTTTTCATTATCATTGGTGAGATTGTGATGCAAGAGTACTTTCAAATGTTTAACTTTGACCCCCTTCGTATGGCGAGCTCAGTGATTACTGGTATTGGTTTTATTGGAGCAGGGCTTATTATTTTTCAACACGAACTCAAGGGTCTTACAACTGCTGCAGCACTTTGGGTTGCTTCTGCAATAGGAGTATCTGTGGGATTTAAAATGTACGTCATTGCACTCTTCACAACGTTCCTCACACTGTTTGTTTGTGTCGGTTTGTGGTTCTTTGAACGATATCTTGAAAAGAAAGTCAGTAACAAATAAAACAATCTTTCGAGATTCTTTTACGAGTAGAATATATACCGTTATTAACTAACTCTACCTACCATGAATTATAGAATTAATACAAAAGTTGTCACTTTGGTCGTACTTTTGGGTATCGTTGCTGTAGGATTGTTTTTTTACACGCTTGTTTTTTCACCGACAGAGATATCCTCGCCCGCTCCAGATCAAGTGCAGTCAGGACAAACTGAAGAACGAATAATGACCGCGCGCCATCAATACCTAGATGGTATACACACTATTGCAGGAGTGACAGAAGTGCCTACGCCATGTCATAAACTTGTTGCGGAGACATTCTTCACAGAAACGAATTCAACCGGAGTAGAAATACGTTTCAACACATTACTTGAGGGTGAAGAATGCCCAAGCCAGCCGTTTGAAGTCCCGTTCCGCGTATCATTTGAGGCTGATGAAAATGCTGCTCTAAGTGCCACATGGAATGGAGGGCCAGTACGATTAAACCTTATCCCGCTTCAGTCCGGGGAAGAACTGGATGATGTGATATATAACAAAGGGTAATTAACAAGCTATTTGGAGAGAGTGGGGTGGCATGGTATCCTTTTGTCATATTGGAAACATAGTATCAAAACGTATGAGTGAAAATAATCAAACAACGAGTGAACAGTCTGCACCTCTAGTAACACGACCAAAGCAGAAAAATGCTTTTTTGAAATGGGTTGTTGTTGCTGTTCTAGCCCTTGCTCTTATTGCAGTAGTCGCAATTTACAAATTCGATTTACTCGGCGGAGGTGTGGCTCCGGATGACACAAGTGCAAATGCACTCGATGCAAACGCTATTGTGGCAAAATCTGAAAAAATAACTGTCACACGAGGAGAACTTGATGAAAAAATAGATCAGGTTAGACGGTCTCTCCCACCAGACGCTGTAGACCCTACACAAGATGCAGCTTTTGAATTGCAACTTCTCGATGATCTTATAAGCCTCAAACTTCTTACTGTAGAAGCAGAAGCAAAAAACTACACAGTGAGTGATGATGAACTCAATGCAGAAATAACGTTACTTGTAGAACAGTTTGGTGGACAGGAAGCTCTCAATCAACAGTTGGAAGCGCTTGGAATAAGTGACGAAGAATTGCGTACAAATATGCGTAATGAATTACTCATACGTCAGTTACTTGAGGCCGAAACAACTATAGATGAGGTAGAGGTAACTGATGCAGAAATCGCAGAAGCATATAAATCAACAGTAGGAGAAGCCGAGGATGCTCCACCGCTTGAACAAGTGACTGAACTTATTCGCTCCGAAATTGTAAATCAAAAAAGTGCAGGAATCGTACAAGCGTATGTCGATGGCCTTCGAGATCAAGCACAAGTTGAGGTGACCCTCAAGTAATTTTACTCCGCGTATGTCTAAAAAAGCACAGGCTTCAAAAAAAAGCTTGAGGCATGCTTCGTTCAACTATCTCGGGACGTACCATGGAATTCAAGAATTCGAACTCAAAAAAAATGGGTTACGTGTATTGTACCAACATATCAACACCTCACCTGTAGTTGGGATTATGGTTACTTACTTGGTAGGGAGTCGACATGAGGTCTCTGGCACCACGGGATCGACGCATATACTCGAGCACCTAATGTTTAAGGGTTCTAAGAATTTCCCACCAAAAAATGGAGAGAGTATGCTTGAATTGTTGTCCAAGAAGGGGGCGCTTGTGAATGCAAGTACTTTTCTTGATCGCACAAATTACTATGAAGTGCTTCCTGAACAATATTTTGAATTTGCATTAGAACTTGAAGCGGATAGGATGCGCAACGCATGTATAACCCCCAAAGATCTTAGAGAAGAGTTGCCCGCGGTACGGAGTGAATATGCAATGCATCTAGGTAGTGACCCGGTGGAATTTTTAGAAGAGAAAATGTGGTCTATTGCATTTCTCGCTCACCCCTACCATCATTCTACTATTGGGTATCTTTCAGACATTGAGCATGCATCTGTCGATGCTCTGAAGAATTTTTATGATACGTACTACTATCCCAACAATGCCGTCGTAACGGTCATTGGTAATGTGGAGCAAAACAGAGCACTTTCGCTTATTGCCAAGCATTTTGGTGTTCACAAAAAATCACCAAAACGAATACCACAGCCACACACGACAGAGCCAGAGCAACATGGAAGACGTTTTGTGGAGGTAAATCGAGAAGGGACAAAAGATGTTGTTGCTATAGCATTCAAAGTACCTGAAGCATTGCATGTCGACACGCCATCAGTGATGGCCCTTACCGCTATTCTTGCAGAAGGAAAAAATTCAAGACTCTACGGTGCTCTTGTTGATACGGGAATCGCATCTGACGTGTGGTCAAGTTATATGCCTTTTTTTGACCCTTCTTTACTTATGCTACATGCGACTCCGTCAGAAGGGGTCGAACATGAAAAAATTGAAAAAATACTTCTTGATGAATGCAAAAAAATTATAGAAAAGGGTGTCACTGATAAAGAGCTCGCCCATGTTGTAATCGGTGTAACTACCGAGATTGCTTTTTCACGGGATGGACACTATGCGATGCTTTCTTCGTTAAATGAGTCTATTGCGACAGGGGATTGGAAATTCTTTTTTGATTTGCCACGTACCATTAAAAAGGTGACCACAAAAGGGGTACAAGTTGTTGCACAAAAGTATCTTGTAGAAAAGGGTATGACTGTTGGATATTATCGCACTAACAAAAAGATTCATGAGTAATACACTTGCACATCAAATAGACTACGCTCGGTCGCAAAATGGGACTGATGTGTATGTGTTAAAAACCCCTACGAAAGACGTTGTCACTTGTATGATGGCTTTTGAAGGAGCGGGGACATATGCGAGTTATTCTGCACAGAGTGTCGTGTCCGTATTTGCTGATCTCTTACCATCAGGAACAACCACCCGTAAAAAAAAGGAAGTACTTGATGTATTTGAATCACTTGGTGCAAAAGTAACCATTTCTCACAGTGGAGCACATTTACTGGTAACACTTGCATCACAACAAGTATATTTTCTTGAAGCGTTTGAGCTCTTACTCGAAGTGTTGACTGACTTCGTTATGACTCAGGATGAGTTCAAAGCATCGTGGTCTCGAATTAAGACTATGTATCAGCATGCAAAGGAGGACACACGCACACAAGCATTGCTTGCGCTTCGGCAAGCAATGTATCTCAAGGGACACCCACACTGGTTACCTTCTACGAAGAAAAGTTTGCAGGAAATCGAGGCAGTGACAAAAAATGAGGTGCATACTTTCCATAAAAATACTTTTTCTTCGATTGGTTCACTTGTATGTGTCGTTGGGGACGTTCAACCGAAAAAAATTATGCAGTCGTTACAGACTCTTGTTGAAACGCTTCCGGTACGACCTCCTTTTGCAGTTCCAAAATTGCATATTGAACGTACCAATATGACGGCATCTAAAGAAGACGTTGTGACGATTAAAAATAAATTTAATGTGGATACTTTCGTGGGTATTCCTCTCGGTATCACAAGAGATGATACGGACTTTCAAGCACTGCAGGTCGGTGTCAGTATCCTTGGTGCTTCCTCAAGTTCAAGGCTCTTTGCTACCTTGCGTACCAAGAGAAACCTTACCTATGGGTCGTATGCGACACTTGATAGTTTCAGTACTGGGTATCCAGGGTATCTCTCAGCGCTAGCGATATTTCCTAACGATGTGTATGAGAGGGGTAGGCCAATACTTGAGGAAACAATTCAAACATTTGTTGAGAAGGGAGTGCGCCCAAAAGAATTGGAAGAGCATAAGGAAGAGCTTATGGGGAAATTTAACATAAGTCTCTCTACGACAGTAGGGATGTGCAGTGTACTCTTTGGCGTGTTACTGAATGGGAAGCCTGTTTCATATATTGATGAATATGCCGACAACATTTCCGCACTGTCTTCACAGAGACTGAACAACGTTATAAAAAAACACGTAGATTTTTCCTTGGCTAAAACGAGAGCTGCTGGTGCTATAACGAAAGAAGGCACACCAGTATAGGATAAAGAATCTCGTTTGATTTACACGGACTGCTGTATTAGTATAAAAAACATATGGACGTACATACAATAAGAGAAAAATATCTTGCATACTTTAAAGCACGGGCACATGCGGTTATACCGTCTGCATCACTTGTACCGGAAAATGATCCTACGACGTTATTTACAGGCAGTGGTATGCAACCCTTGGTACCGTACTTGTTGGGTGAAGTGCATCCTAAGGGGACGAGGCTTGTGGATAGTCAAAAATGTTTTCGCTCAGGAGACATAGAGGAAGTCGGCGATAATCGTCACACAACGTTTTTTGAGATGCTTGGAAACTGGTCATTGGGAGACTACTGGAAACAAGAACAGCTTACGTGGGTATATGCATTTTTGACAGAAGAACTCCAACTTGATCCCAAGCGCCTCTTCGTTACGGTATTTGCAGGGGATGAAACCCTAGAGATAGGTAAGGATGATGACTCAGTGCGCATATGGAAAAAAATCTTTGCAGAAAAAAACATTTCGTCAGGAACTGCTTTCATGGGGTCTGAAGAGGAAGGGTCAGCTCGTGGCATGAAAGAAGGCGAGAGAATTTTTTTCTACAATGCTGAAAAGAACTGGTGGAGTCGCTCGGGTGTTCCAGGGAATATGCCTGCGGGGGAGCCAGGGGGTCCTGATTCAGAAATCTTCTACCAGTTTGATAAAGAACATGACCAAACATATGGAGAACACTGTCATCCGAACTGTGATTGTGGGAGATTTTTAGAGATAGGGAACAGTGTATTTATGCAGTATATTAAAAATGAAGATGGAACGTTTAGTACACTTCCCAAGCAGAATGTGGACTTTGGTGGAGGACTTGAACGTATCCTCATGGCTGTTACCAATACACCAGATATTGTCGCAGTAAGCCACGCTCCCATTATTGCGTATTTGGAACAACATTCAGATAAGAAGTATGGAGATGATGAGCAAACCACCAAGGCGTTCCGTATTATTGCTGACCACATGAAAGCAGCAGTCTTTCTCATAGCTGAAGGTGTGCTTCCTTCTAATACTGACCAAGGATACTTTGTACGAAGACTTATACGCAGATCTGTACGGTATGCAGACATGCTCGGGGTCAAAGGTTCTGGATGCGCCTCGATAGTGAAGCCTGTTGTGGATATGTACGCTACCGCATATCCGGATATTCCTGCAAAAACAAACGCGATTGAAAATGCGGTGGCACATGAAGATGAAAAATTTCGCACAACCCTTGCTCGTGGTATGCGTGAGTTTGAAAAAATTTCCGGTACTACGGTTACAGGTAAGGAAGCATTTCTCCTTTTCTCAACGTATGGTTTCCCTTATGAAATGACTGAGGAGCTTGCTCAAGAACGTGGGATGACTGTTGATGTACAAGAGTTTAAGGAAGAGATGAAAACACATCAAGATTTATCACGTGCAGGATCAGAACATAAATTCAAGAGTGGGCTAGCTGACACTAGTCTTAAGAATACTATGTTGCATACCTGTACACATTTGCTTCTCGCAGGATTGCGGAAATATTTAGGAGAAGGTGTGCATCAGGCGGGGTCAAATATTACTCCCGAAAGATTGCGATTTGATTTCACCTATCCGGAGAAGGTCCCCCAAGAAGTTCTCAATAAGGTAGAGGTGTATGTGAATGAAGTACTCAATGCTCATTGTAAAGTAGAGACCGTAATGCTTAGAAAAGATGAAGCAAAAGAGAAGGGGGTTGAGGGAAGTTTTTGGGATAAGTATCCTGACGAGGTTACTGTGTACTCAGTAGTGTCTGATGATGGAAAAGTGTACTCTCGAGAACTTTGTGGTGGTCCCCATGTAAAAAATACAGGAGAAGTAGCTGGTTTCTTCAAAATTGTAAAAGAGAGTTCCTCAAGCGCTGGAGTACGAAGGGTCAAAGCGATATTAGAGCCGTAAAAAGTTCCTAGTTCACAGTTCCTAGTTCACCCCCCCCACAGCGGATGAACTAGGAACAAGGAACTTTGAACTAAGATTTCAACATTCAACATGTAACTTTCGCAGGTTGTGTGAACAATTACTTGGGATAAAAGTCTCGAGCACCGTATACTAAAACTATGCTTGGTATGAGTTTGGCTTCAAAAAAAGAGCAACAGTATGTGCTTTTTGATATCGGTTCCGCAAGTATCGGGGTTGGTATTGCTGTACAAAATGGAAAATCAGTGAATTTAATCTGGACGAAACGTTTTGAATATGGCTATCAATCAAATGATGATTACAATAGGTACGTACGTACCATGTACGCAACGTTACTGGAAGCGGGAATGAAGTTAACAAGTGAGGGTTTCAAGGAAGCCCAGGCTATTCTACCCGAGTTTTCTGTAAAGCAAGCTGAGGTTTATTGTCTACTTTCTCCACCATGGGTAGTAAGTTCTGTCATGTTTCAGTCCATGGAAAAAGAAAAACCTTTTCAGGTATCACAGGCAAGTATTACGGAACTTCAAAACAAAGGCTTTTCAGAGATTCTAAAAAAACAGGAGGTAGTATCGTGGCAGGAACTTATGGGAACACCGGCAATGCTAGAAGTGTACCATGATGTAGTGCGTCTTGAAGGGTACGAGGTGCAAGCATATGAACATCGAACGGTTCATGAACTCAGTACGCAAAGCTACTTCTCAATGGTGTCTCTGTCAATTCAAGAACACATCAAGGAAGTGCTCGAACGTGTGCTACCGAATCATGTGATACATTTTTCTTCCTCTGCAAGAATTTTTTCTGTAGGAGTGCATGACTATTTCCCAAAACGACGATCAATTTTTTTTGAAATTGGAGGTGAAATAACCAGTATAGGATGTATGCGACAAGGTATACTTACGAATGTTACCACTATACCGTTTGGTACGAATCACATTCTTAAAACCATAGCCCCAAACGCCCTCAGTGCAAAAGAGGCTCGAAGTTTTCTTGATATTTTTCATAAAAAAACTCGCTCAGATATATCATTTGAAGTACTTCCCGAAAATTTGCGGGAAGCGCTTACGGTATGGAAACAGGCGATTGTACTAAGCATAGAAGATCTTTTTAGAGGAGTGACACCACCAACAGACATGGTGTTGCTTGTAGGAAATTCTTGGTATTTGTTGTATAAAATTGCACTTACACAGCCTTGGAAGCTCCCTGGAGTACGGCAGGTAGTTGAGATGCAGGTACAGCATGTTCATCCACAGAAAAGTGGTGAGAAAGATAGTAATGACGTTCGATTATTAGTATTTGCTCATGCAGTGCAAAACTGTACTAGCAAAAACAGTGTGTGCTATACTTAACGTGTTATATATATGAAAAAACCACCTCTTCAAGATGTCATTGTAAGGAGCCACGAAGGTCGTCGAAGTGTTCGACCTTCGACCCAATTTGTAAATGATGAACCAAGAAGTTTTCGTTCGCCAGAACCACCAATAGAGCGTGAACGTGATTATGAGCAGAACATAGAACCCCAAACACATTTTCGTTCTCAGGAAACAACATCATCGCCGAGACGGTCAGAGTATTCGGTACACAAGACAAACAAACGGTGGCTGTACATAGCTCTTGGTATAGGTGTGGTTGTTGTTCTGTCTTCCATAGCCCTCTCACTACTTTTTGCTGGAGCTACGGTCACTGTTTTTCCAAAACAGGATACCATTGTAGTGAATGCCACGTTTACTGCAGAAAAGGATCCAAAAAATGGTGCATTACCTATAGAGCAAATAGTGCTTGAGCGCACTGCTACCCGTGCAGTTGCAGCGCTTGGTGAAGAGTCAGTAGAGGAACGGGCATTCGGCAATATTACTATTTACAACGAGTATTCGGATACACCTCAACGTTTAATTAAAAACACACGTTTTCAGTCAAGTGGCAACCTTATTTATAGGATTCGTGAGTCAGTAGAGATTCCGGGAAAAAATACAGATGGTAGCCCAGGTTCAATTGAAGTAAAAGTTTTTGCAGAAGAACCGGGTGATTCCTACAACATAGGTCCTGATACGTTCACCATCCCCGGTTTTGCAGGATTGCCTCAAGAGGAGAAAGTCTACGCAAAATCATCAGCAGACCTTTCTGGAGGTTTTGTGGGAGTTCGTAGGAGTGTTAACGAAACAGAACGTACAGAAACTCTGAAACAACTTGAAACACAATTACGGGACGAGCTACTTGCCGCTGCATTTACCAATTCTGATAATCCTGAGGGATACCACTTGTTTAAAGAATCGATATTTTTTGAATTCAATGCACTACCCGATGTGACAGCCGATACAGATCAAGTAACACTTTCTCTCTCTGGTAAACTGCACGGAATTCT
>LCFC01000016.1:0-3330 GCA_000998805.1 Parcubacteria group bacterium GW2011_GWA2_43_11 | reverse complement strand
GCGTCCACCTTTAAGGTTTCTGTACAGGGAAAAGCTCATTTTATATGGGAATTTGATGAAAAAAGTCTAGCAGAATATTTTGCAGGAAAAGATAAAGATATATTGCAAATGCCGTTACAAGGAGGCATGCTCGAAGGATACCCTGGAATTGATCGACTTGAGGTAAGCATTCGTCCATTCTGGAAGGGATCTTTCCCTGAATCAGCTGAAGATATTCTTATTATAACTGAGCTTGACGATTAACGCTGTATCTGATACTCTTTGTGCCACGCTCAATGCAGGATAAAATTGAAAAGCAGATAGTAATAGGGACGGTTGAAGAGGCGCTCCCGAATACACTCTTTCGTGTAATAACGGAAGACGGTGTTGAGGTGCTTGCGTATATAGCGGGAAAGATGCGTTTGCACCGCATAAAGGTTTTAGTAGGGGATACAGTGCATTTAGAGTTAGATACCTACGGAGGTAGGGCTCGAATAGTTCGAAGAAATTAATATATCAGATACAAAAATAAGATTTTTATACAACATGAAGGTTCGTTCATCGATTAAAAAAAGAAGTCCAGACGATAAGATCGTGCGCAGACGCGGTGTTTTGTTTGTCATTAATAAGAAAAAACCGAGGAATAAACAGCGACAAGGATAGGTTTTAGATTACATTATTTAAGCAACTTTTTCACTATAACACTATGAGAATTGCAGGTATTACCATTCCAGATACTAAACGAATTGAAATAAGTCTTACTGCCGTGTATGGTATTGGTCGCCCACTCGCATTGGATATTTTGAAAGAAGTTGGTATTGATGCTGGAAAAAAACCAGTCGATTTGACCACCGACGAGGAAAACACGATTCGTAAAGTTATTGAAGAAAGGGGTATTCTTATAGAAGGTGAATTGCGCCGTGAAAAGGGTTCACATATAAAGCGCTTTAAAGATATTGGAAGTTACCGTGGAAGTAGACATGCAAAAGGTCTTCCTTGTCGTGGACAGAGGACAAAAACCAATGCACGAACACTTAAGGGTGAACGAAAGACTATGGGAAGTGGAAGGAGAAAAGTTGAAAAGAAATAAACAATAATATAAATATATTTATCGTATGGGAAAGAAGCGCATCATTAAGAAAAAGGGTACATCCGTCAACGAGGGTCTTCGTTCACGTGCGCTTTCACGTCTAGCTAAGAAGAAGATAGATCGAGGAACGCTACATATTCAAGCAACGTACAACAACACCATAGTGACGCTTGCAGACAAGGGGGGGAATGCGCTTATGGCGAGTTCAAGTGGTTGCCTAGGCTTTAAGGGAGCAAAAAAAAGCACCCCATTTGCTGCGGCAAAAGTTGGTGAGCTTGTTGCAGACAAAGCACTTCAAATGGGGATGAAAGAAGTGAACGTCATTATACGTGGAGTAGGAGCAGGGCGTGAATCAACGATGCGAGCGTTTACAGCAAAGGGTATTTCAGTTACTGGTATTCAGGACGAAACACCAGTACCATTTAACGGACCCCGTGCCAAAAAACCACGACGAGTATAACTTTTAGTATCAATTACCTAATGAGCAACAAAAAATAAGTATTACTATGATATCACGACCAACATATAAAGTATGCCGACGCCTTGGAGCAGGAGTGTATGACAAATGCCAGACGCAGAAGTATATGCTTAGCGAGGCAAAACACTCGAAGAGTTTCCGTGGTCGTCGAAAAAACGTTACCGACTTCGGTAAACAACTTATCGAGAAACAACGCGTTCGTTTTGCGTATGGTATATCTGAACGTCAGCTACGTAAGTGTGTTGAGGAGGCACATCGTGTTGCCATTCTTGGTGTTGATCCAAAACTTCGCATGATAGAACAGCTTGAAATGCGCCTTGATAACGTTGTCTACAAACTTGGTTTTGCACCTTCACGTAGAGCTGCGAGGCAAATGGTCTCACATGGACATGTGTTGATAAACGGCGTACGAACCACGATACCAAGTAGGACAGTGTTTGAAGGAGATGTGATAACAGTTCGCGAGCGAACACGAGCACTTCCTATTATGGAAACAATTAAAAAAGGAGTAGAAGAAGCCTCTGTACCAACATGGATGGTTTTTGATTTGAAAAAGTTTGAGGGTAAGGTAACAGCTAAGCCGACCGTTCTGAACACTGAAACGCCAGGGGCTGTTGAAGCCATTCTCGAGTTTTACAGTAGATAGTTTGTACTATTTTTTAAAGTTTATTAATCATCCCTAAGCCCTTGTTTTGTATGGATAACAACGTTGCACTACCGTCAAAGCCTAGAGTCGTTTCAGAGAAAGAAAACTCTGCGAGCTTTGAGATTGACGGTTTATTTCCAGGCTACGGCCACACACTAGGTAATTCTTTGCGAAGAATTATTCTCTCTTCTCTTACGGGTGCTGCTATTACCTCAGTCAAGATTGACGATGTGCCCCATGAGTTTTCAACAATAGACGGTGTTCAGGAAGATGTTATTACTATTCTCCTCAACCTCAAGAGAGTCCGTTTTTCTATGGTAGGGAATGAACCACAAGTACTTACTCTTTCTGCAAAGGGGATACATGAGGTAACTGCTAAGGATATTAAAACAACAGGGCAGGTTGAGATTTTGAATTCCGACCAACATATTGCTGAACTCACAACAAAAAACGCTTCTCTCTCAATGGAGATTACTGTTGAAAAAGGATTGGGATATGTGCCTCGCGAGCTTCGTGATGAAGACAAGGCGGAAATAGGAACCATTCAACTTGATGCTACATTCACCCCTATTCGACGAGTAAACTACGAAGTTGAGAACATGCGTGTGGGCGATAGGACCGACTACAATCGTCTTCGTATTTTTATTGAGACTGATGGAGCTATCACACCACGCCAAGCACTTGAGCGGTCAATCGAGATTATGATTCATCAACTTAAGGCTATCGTAGGTTTCAAGGAATCTCGAGAGGAAGAGGTTGAGGAGCCAGTTGTTGACACATCTACGAAGTCAGACATGTCTTCTGCACCAAAACAGAAGGAGCAAGTTGACACAGAAGTGCTCAAGACTCGCATTGAATCATTGAAGCTTTCAGCTCGAACCATAAGTGCACTTGATCAAGCGAACATTCGCACTGTAGGAGGTCTTGCAAGAAAGCGAGAAGAGGATGTCCTTGCTATAGAAGGTCTTGGTATCAAAGGACTTCAAGAAATCAAGCGTGCTCTATCAGAATTTGGTATAACGCTCAGATAGGTTGCGAATAGTGAAAGTTTTCAGTATACTCAAACACCATGCTACACCATAACAACATCAGAAAATTTGGACGAGAACGAAAGGTTCGTGTGGCTCTTATGCGATC
>LCFC01000015.1 GCA_000998805.1 Parcubacteria group bacterium GW2011_GWA2_43_11 | reverse complement strand
CAAAGGTGCTCCCGCACCTTTGGGTATCATCTCCACCCAGCCAGGAGTTCTCCTTGGAGGCTTCAAGACTGCTCTTGAGTACATAGACGAAATACACGTAAGTATTGCCCTTACGGGACGTGTTCCTGTGAACGTCACCGATGAGAACGGAGACATTAAGGTTGGAGATCGTATTGCTGTGTCAACACACATGGACGGTTACGGAGCGAAAGCGGTACAGACAGGCTACACTGTAGGAGTTGCCCTTGAAGCATTTACTCAAGTAGCCACCTCCTCGGTAGCCACGAGTAGTATCCTCGTCTTTACCGACCCGCAGTATTTCTTTGCAGACACACAGGTATACGTAGACCACGAAACAGGGTACGTCGGTATCGGTACCACCACTCCACAGTACGATCTCCATGTAGACGGAGAGATAGCTGCGCAAGCATTCATCAACGTCTCTACCCGTGACGCAAAGAAAGACATTACCTACCTTAGCCCTGAAGACAAGGTAGACGCATTGACCAGTATCCGTAACTTACAAGTAGCAACCTATCACTACACCAATGAAGACGAAGCGGCACCACTGCGCATGGGACTCATTGCTGAGGAATCACCAGAGAGCATCCTCTCTGTAGACGGGAAGGGTGTCGACCTCTACAAACTCTCTGCACTGACACTGGTTGGTGTACAAGAGCTCTCGCAAAAAGTAACTGCACTTGAGCGAGCACTCGGTATCTCACTGAGCGACCTCGATCCCACCTCCTCAGCTCCAGAAGGGAACAGTCTCCTTGCAGTTGTCCTTAGTGGCCTTAAAGGACTTGGAGTAAGTATTAGTAATCAGTTTGTGCATATTGTAAGCGTATTTACTGAAGAGCTTACTGTAGGATCAGAAGCAATGCCAACAGGAATACAATTCTACGATCAAGTGGATGGATCACCGTATTGTGTGCGTATACATAACGGCGAGATTATTCAAAAGACAGGGCTTTGTGAAGCGGCACCCCCGTTAGAGACCGCGGTTCCTCCGGAACCTGTCTCTAACGGGGCAGACCCCTCTTCAGAGCAACCTGACCCAGTGCAACCAACTCCTGAACCTGCAACCGATACAACAACTGATACTCCAGTGGACGTCCCAAATTCGCAGGCAGATCTGCCTGAACAGGCAGGTACAGAACCGGTAGTAGAAACACCTCTACCCCCAGTGGAAGAACAACCACAGGCAGAAGAAGTGGTAGTACCTCCAGTAGAAGATGCGTCCGAACAACAAGAAGTGGTTACAGAGAATAACGAGCCACAGGCGTAAGAGGAAACGGAGTTGAAAGTTAAATGTTAAAAGTTGAAAGTAACGGTAAAGGCGAGTAGTGAATTCGAAAGAAAAAGAAGTTCCGACTTCCTAGTTTGAAAGAAAGGCGAAAACGTGGATTGCCACGCCTGCCCGCCCGCAGGCAGGCCTGCGGGATCGCAATGACGGCTATTATTCCGAACAGTTTGCTTGAATTTGGCGTAAGTAATGAACGTCATTGCGAGCGAAGCCCCGTACTGAAGCTGTGCTCTAGTACAGGGCGAAGCGCGCCTTGTCCGCCGTAGCTTCAGCGAAGGAGGGGCAATCCCTGGAATTTCAAAATTTCCAATACAGAACAATTCATTGGTGATGGTATCACTTGATCTCATCTAGTACGCTGTCGCGTTTTAGATGAGAGATGGTTTAAACACATATTTAATTCTAGTACCCGAAAGGGGCAGACCCTATTCCCACTAGTATTAATTCTAGTATTCTTTACTTTTCAACCCCGCTACCAAAGTCATGCGTGACTTGGTACGGGGCATGCTTTATGAACTTTGAACATTTAACTCTGAACTTAACGCGCACCCGCGTTATCGTGTATCAACTAACGCGTAGCTATGGAAGACCCCTACGAGCATTAGGCCTCCGAGAACGAGCCAGAGGTATTGAATATCGAACACGAGAAGGAATAGACCCGCAGTAAACGGTCCTACCGCATACGCGAGTGGGCGAAGCATATGGAAAATGCTTAAAATGCTTGTGTCGTTTCCATCAATTTGTTTAAAGAAGTATGTTTCAGTCATAATTTCAATGAGTGCAACACCTACGCGAGTTGCGAAGAGCGCTCCTCCCCACACAAGCACACTTTCTGAGTGGAGGAAAAAAAGGAATGCTGTTGAAAAAGCGGCTATCACAAACCCTGTAAACAGTAGCTCTTTCTCCCCAAGCCATTTATCCGCTATGATTCCTGCGGGCACCTCCAAGAGTAAGTAGGGGACCAGCATGATGAATAAAATAATACCTATTTCTTTCCAAGAAAAACCTATTCGTAAGTGGAGATATAAAGGAAGGTAGATTACCATCCATGAGAAAAAAAACCGAAGGAGAAACTGTGCGGATGAAATATGAAAAATATTTTTATTTGTACAGAGCACTCGCCACATGGTGGCAACTGAAAGAACTTTGTATGTAGGATCATTGAATGTTCTAAAGCGAGCAATAAGCAGTACGATAACTGGGATAAGGTATAGTGCGCTCATGAGATACGCGTTCCCATAGTCGACAGATGTTCCGACAAGTGTTCCAGAAATATATGGCGAAAACAAGGAAGCGAGAACTGCCATAGATATGAAAACACCACGGACAGATCCAGTTGTGTTTTCATCTTTTGTATAATTTTCCATAAATACATCAAGACAAAAAATTGTCACTGTCATGGATATGGCGTGTACCACAAACAGCACAAACAACCATCCTATGTCAGTCATGGTCGCCAGTCCTAGAGATGCAAAAAAGTTAAGGATTGTTGCACATAGAGCAGTGTAGTAGTTCCCAATCTTCGTTAGGAAAATGACACTACTTGCAAGTACGATGAGTGAAAGAAGTGAGCTTGTTGCATATAGTAAACCTACTTCTGATTGAGTTAGAAATTGTTCTAGGAAACTTGAGTCAAGGTAATGGATTCCAAAAAAATGAAATGCGTGAAAAAGTGCAATAGCATAAAGCCAGCTTACAATGCCGGCTTTATGGAAGTGTCGTAGGATATATTCCATGAATTACTTTTTTCTAGGACTTACTGAAACAGATGTTATTCGAGGCGCCCTAGCAAAATGGAACGAGTTGTATGAACAATACTACAAGAGACATTTTGCGACGGGCAACGCCTGCCTGCCGGCGGGCAGGAAGAAGAGCGCTGTTTCCGTAAGTCCTACTATAAACCAAGGACGACTGGTATGACAATAGGTCGCTTATTAGTTTTTTGTAAGAGGAACCTTTCAACTTGTTCAGCAATGTTTTGTTTGACGTACTCAAAATTGATAGGGTTTGTATCCTTTGTGGTGTCTGCAATCGCTTTTTTAACTATAACACGAGCTTCTCCAAGAAGATCCTGACTCTCTCGTAGGTAAACAAATCCTCGAGAAATAATATCGGGTGATTTCCGTAATTCGCCGGTGCGAGCGTTAACTGTGGCAATGATGACAAACATACCGTCCTGAGCAAGCGTCTTTCTGTCACGAATCACCACTTCCTGTACATCTCCCACCGAGAGCCCGTCTACCATCATGATTGAGTGGGGAGCTTTCACATCAAGTATCTTCATTTCTTTTCCTTCAATAATGTCAACAATAGTACCATTATCAGGGATGATGACGTTTTCTTTGGGGAAGCCAGCATCAATATTAGCTTGTGCATGGCAGCGAAGCATGGAGTGATAGCCATATCCCGGCATAAAGAATTTTGGCTTAACTTGTTCACGTATCCATACAAGTTCGCCACTATTCCCGTGACCTGTCGAGTGTACATCACTTGCACGATAATGAATGATACGAACTCCGTGGCGGTACATGTTGTCTTTGAGCCGTTGTACAGATATTTCATTACCAGGGATAATGGAGCTTGAAAGCACTACAGTGTCTCTATCGTTCAGTACAATGGAGCGATGTTTGTTGGTCGCAATGCGCATGAGTGCTGCAAACTCCTCACCCTGGGCACCTGTTGCTAGAATGACGACACGTTCAGCAGGATACTCTTCTATTTGTTCAGCAGTGATAAAGGTATCGGGTCGTACTTCGAGACGTTTTGCAAGCTTGGCAATCTCAATGTTTGTTTTAATTGAACGGCCTTCCGCGACAATCTTTTTATTAAGTGTTTCGCACACGCCGATAATGTGGATGAGTCGCTCAAATTGACTCGCAAAGGTTCCAATAATAAGACGTCCTTTTACTGAACGAATTATCTCTTCAAGTGTGGTATGTACCACTGATTCGGGAATAGAAAAACCCGTTCGTTCAGCATTGGTGCTGTCTGCATAGAGAAGAATGTTGTTACCTTTGCCGACACCAGCCCATACTTTCTGTTCACGTTTCGTGGGAGTACCGTCTTCATGGTCGAGTTTGAGGTCGCCCGAAATAACAATGTTGCCGTACTTTGTTTCTATGATGATTCCACAAGAGTCTGAAATTGAGTGTGTGACAGGGAAGAACCGAACTACTGTTTTACCAAGCGTAGCCTTAGAAATCCGATCAACTATTTTAATATCGGGCTTCGGTAGGTGAGGGAATTCTTCTTGGCGCTTCTTTATTAAGAGTCCCGTTACTTCGGTGCAGTAGACTGGAGGATTGTTTAGTCGTTCAAGGATGTAGGGTAAGCCACCTATATGGTCAAGATGTCCATGGGTAATGACGATAGCACGAACTTTTTCTTTCCTGTCTTCAAGGTATCGAGTGTTCGGTAACCTCCAAGAGGAATAACTCGTACCGCATTCTGAGGCACTGGAGGTATATACACGTCCAGTTTTTTTGCAGGTAAGTTTATGTGAGGTGCTTTTATGGGCAATCGAGATGAACGCTTGGAAAGTGATTGGTTAGGTTTCTTTCGTGCATTTTGACGAGTAGGGGCTTGCTTGGGTACATTTTTCCTCTTACGTGTGGCATCGTGAGAAACATAAGGTCGGGAACGTTTTGCACGAGTAGCACTACCAGTTTTTTCTGGCGCTACGACAGGTTTGGTGTTAGTTGCATTCACATTAGTATTTGTAAATGTTCGTATAGACGGACGTCTATGGGGACTTCGAGAGTCCGAAGGAGTGCGGCGATGCGCATTATTTTGTGGCATGATGTTTAGTTGGAATAATAGAAATAATAGTTTTTTATTATGTAGTGTGACACACACAAATTCTTCTTATATGAACGTGAGTCTCTATGAAGTATGCTTCCAGGTAGCCTGTGCGTGAATACCTTAGGAGTAGCCTTAAGAGAACTATAGCAAAGTCAGGTAGAACGTGCAATACGTACGAGTTAAAAGTTATAAAGTTAAAAGTTAAAAGTACTTCAACTATTTAACCCACAGTTCCTTGAATGCCTACACATATAGGGGGCAGGCAAGCGTCAAAAAACCTTCACTTTCAACGAGACACAAGTCCGCGCACGCGGGCTTGTGAACATTCAACTTTTAACATTTAACTTTCAACTCAGTCCTGATGTGTATATCTACATCAATGTAAGGGTGCTCGTTGGTATACTAAGAGAGTAGATTATTCTAAGTTCATTACATAACACTATGGCTATTCGAGTTGCAATAAATGGGTTTGGTCGCATTGGTCGCGCTTTTTTGCGAATTGTGGAAAAGAATCCCAGTATAGAAGTGGTCGCCATCAATGATTTGTCAGATGTGGAAAATCTAGCCTATCTGCTTAAATACGATTCAGCGTACGGACAAGCACCATTTGTTGTGGGCACTAGAAAAGACGATTGGCGGACACTCCTTACCGTAAACGGAAGAGACGTGACTGTGTATAAAGAGAAGGACCCTGTTGCACTTCCATGGAAAGACCTCGCTATAGATGTGGTTGTTGAAGCCACGGGAGCATTCTGTGAATATGGTAAAGCAAAACTGCATTTGGATGCTGGTGCAAAGCGGGTGGTCATCACTGCTCCAGTGAAGGGTGAGCCGAGTGAGGCAGGTATTGTTGGAGGCACCGTACTTATGGGTGTGAACGATGACATGCTTGCTACGTGTGATATAAGTTCAAACGGATCATGTACTACCAACGCAGTATCCCCTATTATTGAAATACTGCACGAAACGATTGGTATTGAAAAAGCTATGCTCAATACAATACATGCGTATACGGCCACACAAGCAATCGTTGACATTCCTGATGCAAAAGAGTGGAGACGGGGAAGGGCGGGAGCACACAATATTATTCCCAGCTCGACAGGTGCGGCCACCGCACTTACCAAGGTAGTAACAGATTTGCATGGAAAGTTCGACGGCATAGCAATGCGCGTACCCGTTATTTCCGGCTCTGTTGCAGATGTAACCTTTATTTCTAAAAGACCAACCTCAGTCGAAGAAGTAAACGGCGTGCTTCGGCTTGCTGCAGAAGATGAACGATGGAAGCCTGTTTTCTCAGCTTCAAGTGAAGAACTTGTGTCGAGCGATATTCTTGGTTCTCAGTTTGCAAGTATTGCAGATTTGACTATGACTCGAGTTGTTGATGGAACACTTGTAAAAGTGTGTGCGTGGTATGACAATGAAATGGGGTATACACATTCACTCGTGCATCATGTACTCAAAACAGGAAGCTTCACACAGAACAAGAAAGCGTAATAGTGAAGTTTAACAAGTTTGGTGTATCATAATAGGACTTACGCAAACGAGTGTAGTTTGAGGCGCGCAAACAAAATACTACGAGGCGTATAGGTAGTATGGTGAGGAGTATTTTGTGCAGTGCAACGAAGAAATGCGCCGTCTGTGTATGTCCTACATAATAAAAATATATGCGTATAATATTTGCATGTGATCATGCAGGCTTTGAACTAAAGGAACATTTAAAACACAATGTTTCTTCGTGGGGGTATGACGTGGAGGATATGGGAGCCTTCACATATGAGGCCCAAGATGATTATCCAGACTACGTAGCGCCTGCCGCTCGTGCTGTAAGTGAAGATAATTTACAACAGACTAGAGCAATTATTATTGGGGGTACAGGGCAAGGGGAGGCAATTGTTGCCAACAGGTTTGCACGCGTACGTGCAGTCGTGTATGCGGGAGAGCCCAGAAGTTCTCAAACTAACGCGCCAACAATACTTATGATCACCCGAGAACATAATGATGCAAATGTGCTCTCACTTGGTGCGCGTTTTCTTGACGCACAAACAGCGGAAGCAGCAGTACGGACATGGCTCGAAACACCATTTAGTAATGAAGAGAGACATGTACGTCGAATACAGAAAATAGAGTCATCCCGTTAGAGACCAAAATAGTATTTTTTTTAAAGATGGTTCAAAATATAGAATATGATAAAAATGCCTACAATTATCAATATAACCGACGCCGAGCTGTATGTTTGCACAGGTGCAAACATACAGCTCGGCTGTCTCTAACGGGATGAAGATACAACGCATTATTCCGGCTATTATTCCAGACTCTCTGACACACCTGCAGTCTCGACTCCAAGAAGTGCACGGTGTTGTTAATCGAGTTCAGATAGACGTCATGGATGGAACATATGCACCGAAGCCGAGTTGGCCGTATTCGGGGGCAGGGCGTGAAGCCTTTGAAGCTATTAGGCGAGAGGATGAAGGATTACCATACTGGCAAGATTTTGATTTTGAAATTGACCTGTTACTGAGAAATCCTGAGACAAGAATCCCTGAGTGGGGACTTGCCGGTGTCGCATGTCTTATTTTTCATATTGAAACGACAGAAAAAATAGAAGAGATAGCACAGGAATGTTATGAGCGTCGTATTGAGATGGCGCTTGCGCTTAAACCATCCACAAACATAGAAATCCTTGCACCATACATCGAACGTGCATTGTTTGTTCAAGTGATGGGAAATGATCGTATCGGTTACCATGGGATGGACTTCGATATAAAGGCGCTTGCAACCATTTCAGCCATTAAGACACGCTGGCCCAGAACGACAGTTGGGGTTGATATTGGTGTGAGTGCTGAGACCTTACCTGATTTGTGCAAAGCAGGGGCAACACGTTTTGCTGCTGGGTCTGCTGTCTTTAACTTTAGTTCACCAGCGGGGGCTATCTCGCATCTTGAGGGGATAGCAGCGTCATGCCTTGAAAATAAAATATGAGCTTTTTAAGTGAAACAGATAGCATGCACTTGGCACTTGAGGCGAACACACTTCGACAGTTGGTACTCAAAATGCTTGCACGAGCGGGAAGTGGGCATACTGCCGGACCCTTGGGTATGGCAGATATTTTTGCAGCATTCTACTTCCATATTCTTATGCACAAACCAGAAACTCCTTTGTGGGAAGATAGGGACAGACTCATACTTAGTAATGGGCACATCGTACCTATTCGGTATGTTGCTATGGCACGAGCTGGATACTTTCCTCTTGAAGAGTTGGAAACATACCGCATGCTTGGTTCCCGGTTACAGGGGCACCCTGAGCGTACGCGCCTTCTAGGGCTTGAAACCACGAGTGGTCCTCTCGGCGAAGGACTTTCTCAAGCAATAGGTATAGCTCTCGGTGGTCGAATCGATGCAAAGGATTTTCGTACGTACTGCCTCATGTCGGATGGAGAACATCAGTGTGGTAGTACTTGGGAAGCTATCATGTTTACAGGTAAGGAAAAACTTTCAAATCTTACTGCAGTGATAGACAGAAATACTATTCAAATAAGCGGGCATACCGAGGATATTATGCCTCTCGAGCCTCTCCGTGATAAATACGAGGCGTTTGGTTGGAATGTACTGCTCACCGATGGGCACAATATCGAACAATTCTGTGAGAGTATTGAACAGGCAAAACTTGAAAAAGAAAAGCCGACAGTGATTATTGCAAGTACGATTTCAGGGAAGGGTGTGGAATCTATCGAAGGCGACTACATGTGGCATGGGAAAGTACCGACACCTGAAGAGGCTCGCACGTGGATTGCGGCATTGGAAAAGGCTCGTGCACATATTGCAACCATATAAACAAATTATGATTACACAAGGACTTCATTTAGTAACTGACATATTTGACCGTGAAAAACTTGAACAGGCTTCTCTCCGGAGTGGTTTTTGTGAGGGTATTCTTGAAGCAGGTGAACACAATGAGCGCGTCGTGGTCCTTAGTGCCGACGTCAGTGATTCGGTACATGCGTCTGCATTTAAAGAAAAGTTTCCGGAACGATATATAGAGGTAGGGATTGCAGAGCAAAACCTTGCGACAATTGCCTCTGGTTTAGCAAACTACGGGAAAATACCATGCATCGCTACGTACGCAGTCTTTAGTCCCGGAAGAAACTGGGAGCAAATTCGCACCACTATTGCGCTCGCTAATGTACCAGTAAAGATTATGGGTATGCATACGGGAGTATCTGTCGGTCCTGACGGTGCGACGCATCAAGCACTCGAAGATATTACTCTCATGCGCGTGCTTCCAAACATGACTATATTTGTGCCTTGTGACAGAGAAGAAGCTCGAAAAGCGGTCCTTACCGCGATAACAAATGACAAGCCAACATACATACGCTTTACTAGACATGATACACCTGTCTTCACCACCTTGAAGACTCCTTTTGAGGCTGGGAAAGCAGAGTATATCTGGCGTAGTGCGGAACCTCGGGTAGCTATTATGGGAGCAGGTCCACTCTTGTATGAGGCGCTTCAGGCAGCACGTATATTGGAAGAGCGGGGTATAGGAACAAGTGTGCTCAACCTGCACTCAATCAAACCTATGGATATTGCAAAAGTGCTTGAGGCAGTTCGTGACGCGGGGGCAGTCGTGACAGTTGAAGAACATCAAATTCTAGGTGGTGTCGGAGGTACGATTGCCGAGATTTTGGTGCAGAATCATCCAGTTCCTCAAGAGATGGTGGCTATTCATGATACCTTTGGACAATCAGGGAAAGCACAGGAATTGCTGGAGTACTATAACTTGACTACCGAGGGGATAGTACAGGCTACGTTACGAGCGAATGCTCGGGCACACGCTAGTTAAAAGTTTAAAGTTCATAAAGTTGAAAGCTTGCCCCGCCACGGCGGGGTGAAGAAAGAGAGGTAATCCATGGAATTTCAATACGAAACGGATAATTGGTGATGGTATTATTTTGAGTTACAATATATTTCAAATTTCGGGATGTTCTCGTTAGAGATGAGAAAGAGTAAAATAGCAGAGAAGTAGTTTGTATGTTGAAAAAAATAGAGAAAACTAAACAGTAGTTGTTTAACTAACGGTCACATCGTGACCTATCTCTAACGGGATGTAGTACAGTGGTAGTATGCGCCCATGGGGTGGGCGTGAACCGGGTTCGATTCCCGGCATCCCGACAAAAAATTTTGACCGATAAGAAATTTCTTATCGGTCAAAATTTTTTGTCGGGGGCAGCGAGCCAACTGCTTGGCTCGCATCGGGAATCGTGACACGAGGTTATTTCCATTTTTCTAACTCCTTGTAGTCGTAAGAAAAATTGGTCAAGCGACGGAATATGTTGCAAAGCAACAGTGAGTGGCCGTTCCAAGAACGTGAGGTATTTTGTGGGTATACGAAACAAAATATCCACGATTCTGGGACGATCCCGGCACCACAAAGGCACTTCATTTTTCTAATTCGTTCCTCATAAGAAAAATTGGTCGCATCCCGACAGATTTTGTTCTAGAACAGTGCTGTATTTGGTGGTTGCATTTAAGTATCCCCGATAAAAGATGTATTTGTGTTTGAAAACGGTTGTGGTATGTTTTCTGCAGGTTTTCAAAACGATTGTACCTTAACTTAACCTTACGAGGTGTGTAATGCAACAACCGACTCTAGCAGAAATCGAAGGAGTATTTTTTGACGCAATGCTGGCTGGCTGGGCAAGTGGGGCACCAGCTAAAAACATACCCGAATTACCAGGGTCAAGAATAATATCTTTCTGTAGCGGAGACTTTGAAGTTAAAGACATATTTTTCGTAACACCTCACTCTAGCAAGAGTGGAGGTACTACCACCATCTCATTCCAAGGAGACCCTGTTTGGCTGATGCAGTATGGAGGATGGTACTTAGAACATGCCGTATCATTTCTCAAAAGCTGTCTTAACCATGCGTACAAAGAGCGGCATTTTTATGGTGGTCGTGGGCTATCAAGGGTTCGCGGTACCAACATGACATACTTGAACAATATTGCCTGCAATTACTTTGAAGCGTTTGGAGGAAATGAGTGGATTATTGATTCCAATGGAGGTTATCTTGGAACTCATTGGTACCGAGGGATGTTGCTGCTTTCTTAAGAGAAGTGAAGAAGACACCAGGTTTACCTGCTCGACAAGTCAGTATGATTTGTCGAGCAGTTCTGATTTACTACATACATTCTAACAAATCCTCTTTTCAGCTTTGTGTAAACTACGTATACTTCTTGTAATGGTTTTAGATGTCCCATACTTTAAACAAGAAAATAACTATACGTGTGGAGCGGTGACAGTCCAGATGCTTTTACGCCATCACGGTATCGTTGCCTCTGAAGACAATCTTAAGATAGATCTTCATACAGACAAAGTATACGGCACACATCACAGTGCAATAATAAATGAGCTTACAGCTCGAGGTCTGTATTGTTATGTAAACACTGGAAGCACATTTGACGATGTTCGATTTTACGTACGGGACAAAAAGCTTCCCGTACTCATCCACTATCTCGAAACAATTGCCGACTGGGGTCACTATGCGCTTATTGTTGGATATGACCGACATAATATATTTTTTAATGATCCTTTGTACGGCCATAAGTATACACTTCCACGAACGACATTCTTAGAGCGTTGGCAAGATGAAAAAGGTGACTTTCCGCAATGGATGCTCGTTGCCGCGCAAGAACCTTTTGCTATAGGTAAACAGTACAAACCAGTGGCTAAAAAACGGCTTATATAAAGTATGTGGTTTTCGATTTTGTAAATTCGTTTTTGCGATGTTTCCTACCAGAAAGAGATAAGGCGCAATTTGTATCAAATTGCGCCTTTATCCATTTAGAATGGATTGAGGAGAATAGTTACCAGCCATCCGTTGTTATTGGATCCTGTGGTACCCCAGTGGTGTTTACCCTCCTTCGAAAGACTTTCGCTATTTTTTCTCTTCTTTCCGGACTGAGTGGAAACGTATACCGTTGCACCTCGTCTTCTTTACTTTCTTCTTGTTGCGGTTTACTCAAACTTTCCTTGTCAGTTTTTTTACCTTGAGTCATTGCTTTGCTCCGTAATGAGGATTGAAAGATAAATACAAATCTCCTTAATAGAAAGAACAAAAAATCCCAGCTTCAGGTGAAGAAAGCTGGTGTCTGAGTTGAAATTTTTTAGGAGGTTACTTTGCTATTTCAACGCACAAATCAGCCTTCTTCCGAGGGCTAAACCAACTAAAGTAAAATGTATATGCGTTGAAAGATATTCCTTTCATAAAAAAATAGTATCATCGCCTGTTATTTTTTGCAACTTGCTCTGTTGATAAGAATACAAGAATAACGCCGGACATAGTAAGTCCGGTGTTATTGAGCTCAACGAGCCCGTTACGAAATGACTTGGCAATCGTCCGCGTTGAATACCATAAATTTTTCACTTTTCGCTGACCAATACTCGACAGCACTCTTCTTATCTTCTTTTTTTAGTCTCCTGATTACATCCTCAGTGAACACTACATAAGTGTTTACAGCAGGACTAATGTTGTGAGCTTGTTTAAGTATTTCATTTGATGGAAGTGGGAGAACCAATCCAACAAGTTGAAGTCTTCTAATTTCCGGGTCAGAAATATTAGGTGCTTTAACAATTTTAATCGAATTCATTCATTTCTCCTTGTAATAAAATTATATGTTATTCACCATTGCCTATTCATTTCACGAAAGAACAAAACAGCTTTCTTTTTTCGAAAGAAAGCTGTTTTTTAATTTGGAGGGAATTGTGATTTTATTTTTGTTCCAACGCAAAAAGCAACTTTCTTTCGGAAAGCAGCAGTAACAGAGAGGTAAGTTGCTGTGCGTTGGTACAAACAGTGTTCATATGTGTATTTAGAATGTAAAGCAATATACTTTCTCTGTCAAACCCAGAACTCAGAAGGTCTGCATATATTCTAATGGTGCGCGGGGACTCGTCGCATATCTTTCCTAAGAAAATACTAGTATTAATTCTAGTATTTTATTTGTAAAACACTTACGTATGTATGGTATTATAGATACATGAAAAAAACATCACTTACGGTACTGCTCATTGTTGTACTTTTTGCTGTAGGATTTATTTTCTTCTATAATAGTGTTTCGCAGACTACCGAGGAGCAGGGTACCACCGTGTTCCGGCTTCCAGAATCACCCCTTTTTGCTTCATTTCAGATTAATGAGATGGAAGTGCAACTCACAGATGGTGTTGCTGAAGGAATTGATGCTGGTCTTAAGGAAAACGTTCGGATCGAGACCATAGTACCGCCTGTGTATGGAGATGTAACCGGTGATGCTCGTGATGACGCAATCCTCCTTCTTGCGTACACAGAGAACGGAGGAGAGAAAATGTACTACATTGCCACAGCACTCAAGGATGAAGAAGGTTTTCTAGGGATGAATGCGATACCTTTGGAACGAAAAGAGGTACCCGCAAGTGTCGTTGTAGAAGATGAACTTGTTGTTGTTGCTTATGCTCACGAACCAGAAAAATCAGAAGGTGAAGAAATAGAAAAACTAGCATACGCACAAGTGTTCTTCACACTTGTAGGAACTACACTACAAGCGGTGGGAACATCTGATGGGGAGTCAGTATTGCGAGGGGAGTATGTTTTTAATGGGGCTTCTGCCTTTTTTACACCCTGTGAGAGTGATGTTAGGTACAGTATTTCTCCCGAGTCCAACTCGTATGCTGCGCTTGAGGCTATATACAGTGAGCGAACAAAAGATGTTGAACCGAGTACCCCTATATATATTGTATTAATAGGGTCAACAGTGGATGCAAATGAGCAGGATGGGACACAGACGGTAGATGTTTCCGCGATTGTGGGGGTTCCAAAAGAGAGTAGTTGTACACGGTAGGACTTTACGAAGACGGCGCATTTTTTTGTAGCACTACACAAAATACTACTCAACGTACTACCTTTATGCCTCGCAATATTTTGTTTGCACGCCCCAAGTGTATCCGTTCGCGTAAATCCATGGATTCGCGACTCCGTCCACAAAGGCTAGTTGTATTAGCTTTTTTTTGGAAATCCTTGTGGTATAGTGGAAAAACGTTTCTCAGCATACCTGTGTCAGTAACTGCATTGCATGAGAATCTACAAGAGTAGCGTCTACTGCACTATGGCGCTCTAATTTTTTATTGCATATGGAAGGAGGAATTCACATAGCACTTAAAGCAGAACAAATCGTCCACGTATGGGGTATCCCAATAACAAACACCATGCTCATGAGCTGGCTTGTTATGTTGGTCCTTATTGTTTGTGGGTATGTCATAGGAAAAAAACTCCAAAAAATTCCAAGCAAGGCACAAACTTTTTTTGAAACTCTTTTTTCTTTCCTTCTTGACTACTTTGAAGAGGTACTTGAGTCACGAGAACTTGCGAGACGTTTTTTTCCGCTCATTACTACCTTTTTTCTTTTCATACTTCTCGGAAACTGGTTTGGACTTATACCAGGGGTAGGCTCAGTATTTATCGAACATTCAGAGCCAGTTGAGGCGTATGAAGAAAGTGGAGTAGTTGTTGGAGGTGATGTGCTTGAGGAAGAAACAGTGAAAGCAGAGACTCACGAAACAACCCAACATATTGCACTTTTTCATCCAGTCTCTGTAGATTTAAATTTTACTCTTGCGCTCGCAATCATCTCTTTCTTTATTGTTGAAGTGTCGGGAGTTATGTACGTGGGGGCGTTGCACTATGCGAGTAAGTTTATCAACCTCCGGTCTCCGGTAGGATTTTTAGTGGGACTTATAGAGCTTCTTTCAGAAGTTGCACGACTTGTTTCGTTTTCGTTTCGTTTGTTCGGCAACATGTTTGCAGGAAAGACGCTTATCCTCGTTGCAATGTTCTTCGTTCCACTTATACTACCTGTGCCACTCATGCTGTACGAAGTGTTTGTAGGATTTATACAAGCCTCAATCTTTTCGTTGTTAACACTCTTCTTTGTTAAACTTGCCATAAGTGAAGCACACTAGATTCTGTTTCCATGTAAGATTCGCATAAGCGAGTTTTACATGGGCACGGATAAGTAAGTATCCAAACCCATCTTATTAAAAATTACTCATAAAGTTTATGGAAAATATTGAAGCAGTAAAAGCGTTGGCTATGGCCATTGTCGTGAGTGTCGGCGTTTTTGGACCAGCTCTAGGTATTGGTAATCTTGTAGGTAAGGCACTTGAAGCAATAGGTCGTAACCCAGATGCATCTGGAAAAATACAGACAACCATGTTCATTGGTATTGCATTCACCGAAGCTCTTGCAATCTTTGCACTTGTTGTTGGATTTATTATCAAATTTACCTAGGTTTTGTTGGATTTCGCTCTTTTGAGGTGAAACAAAAACATAACGAAACCGAAATTACGTATGGAGCAACTTATTAACACATTTGGAATCGATTGGAAAATTCTACTCGTGCAGATTGCAAACTTCACTATCTTGATGGGTATCCTTTGGTACCTCCTGTATCGACCGCTTGTGAACCTTATAGAGAGTCGTCGTGCACAAATCATTAAGGGTGTGGCAGATGCTGAACGTGCGGATGTTGCCCTCAGAGATGCTGATTCTAAAAAAGCTGATATTATCGCTCAGGCGTCACTTGAAGCGGAAAAAATAGTTGCGTCTGCGCGGGAAGCAGGAAAGGCAAAAGAAACAGCATTGCTCCATGAAGGGCAAAGTAAGTATGAACGTTTGTTGGTGGAAGCAACAATGAAGGGAGAAGAGATAAAGCGCGGAGCCCTAGAGGAGAGTAAGGAAGAAATCGCTCGTCTCATTGTCCTTGGAGTTGAAAAAACACTCAAGAGTAGCACACAATAAAAATATCTATGATTCCCGTTAGAGACGATGCAAATTTAATAAACAGAGTAATGTATACTGAAAAGAAAAAAAGAATATACACGATATTTATTAGACTAACCGACGGTCACTTTGTGACCTGTCTCTAACGGGATGAAGGCAAAACAGTACGCAGAAGCACTCTTTCTGGCAGCACGCACAAAAGGCGATGCTGAGCTAGATAGTATTGCATCACAGTTTCGATTACTTCTTGAAAAAAAGGGGCATCTTGCACTACTTCCTGCAATCGTACGTGAGCTCGATAAACTCTTTGCACAACGCAATAGTGGTGCGGAGATTGTTATTCGCGTTGCCAAGCTTACCGATGCTGAAACATTGAGAGAGAGAATCGAAGCTGACATTTTGACACTCAATGCCACACACCTAGAGAAGAGAATACTTGTTGACGAAACACTTATCGGAGGTTATGAAGTCCGTGCGTATGGACAACGAATAGACCGCACCTATAAGCGTTCGTTACTTACTTTGTATACAAATCTAATTACTAACAACCAATAAGTACTGATATGACCACTACTATCGTAGAAAAACTACGCAAACAAATAGAATCATTTGACGGAGGACCAACACCTGAAGGTATTGGTACCGTTGTTTCAGTGGGGGATGGAGTTGCTGAAATAGACGGACTCCCCAATGCTCTCATGGCAGAAATGCTTGAGTTTGATATCTCAAGTGATGCTTCGCTTGCTGACTCGGAGAAGCTCTTATTGGACGGGTCGTAAACACACTCGGCGAACCAATAGATGGAAAGGGTCCTATCGCAGCAGAAAAAATGTACCCAGTCGAACGACCCGCTCATCCCGTGATTGAGCGTGCTCCGGTAAAACAGCCGCTACACACAGGACTTAAAGCAGTGGACTCTATGATTCCTATTGGACGTGGTCAGCGTGAACTTATTATTGGAGATCGTTTTACGGGAAAAACTACTATCGCTGTCGACACTATTTTAAATCAAATCAACGAACCTGAGGCCACTCGACCTATTTGTATTTATGTTGCGATAGGACAAAAAGAATCTAAAACTGCACGTATCGTTGCCAAGCTCAAAGATGCTGGAGCAATGGACTTCACGATAGTGGTAGATGCACCTGCAAGTGATCCGGCGGCTCTTCAATTTCTCGCACCGTATGCAGGCGTCACCATGGGTGAGTACTTTATGGAAAAAGGGAAAGACGTCCTCGTCATTTATGATGACCTCTCCAAGCAGTCAGTAGCGTATCGAGAAGTATCACTTCTCTTGCGTCGTCCACCAGGACGTGAAGCGTTTCCTGGAGACATTTTCTACCTTCACTCACGACTACTTGAACGATCAGCAAAACTTTCCAAGGAGTTAGGAGGAGGTTCTATTACCGCACTTCCTATTATTGAAACCCAAGAAGGTGATGTTTCAGCCTATATACCAACGAACGTTATCTCAATCACAGATGGACAGATATTTCTTGAGACCGATCTCTTTAATAAGGGAGTACGCCCAGCTATCAATGTAGGACTCTCTGTTTCTCGTGTGGGAAGTTCTGCTCAAACAAAAGCCATGAAGTCAGTCGCAGGTAAAATGCGTATAGAACTTGCACAATATCGAGAGCTTGAGGCTTTTGCACAATTCTCAGGTGACCTTGATGAAGATACCAAAAAGCGACTTGATAAAGGTGCTCGACTTGTCGAAGTGTTAAAGCAACCACACTCTTCACCACTCGGTGTTGAAAAACAAGTTGCCGTTATTGTTGCGGCGAACGAAGGTTTCTTTAAAACAGTCTCAGTAGAAAAGACCGCAGAAGTTTCTGTGAAGCTTATTACTTTTCTTGAAAACCAATACACAGAAACGCTCGCACAGATACGTGCAACTGGTGAAGTGTCTGACGATTCCAAAGCAATGCTTATAAAAGCATATGAGCAGTTTACAAATGCTCATCCTGAACTTTTCACTCTGTAGTATATACATTCCATGTCGCTCAAAGATGTCAAAATAAAAATACGTGCAATTTCAAAGATTCATCAAGTGACGAAAGCGATGGAGGCTGTCTCTGCGGTCAAAATGCGCCGAAGCCAAGCAGTTGCCATAGAGATGCGTCCGTTTGCCCTCCATGCCGTGGGACTTTTGCGACGACTCACACAGCTCGGTACGACAAAAAATCATCCTCTCGTAAAAGCACATGCGGAAAAAAGGAGTGAACTCATGATAGTAATCACAAGTGACCGAGGACTTGCAGGTTCCTTGAACAACTATGTACTCAAGGCTGCACTGGATCACCTTGTGAAAAAAGGCTGGGACACAAAGAAAGACCATGTGAGCATTATTACTATCGGGAAGAAGGGACATGAGTTTTTTGAAAAAAGAGGATATACGGTTATTCAGCATCTGGAAAAATGGGGTGAGGGCGTACCAATGGGTGACCCAAGTGCGCTTGCAGAAATGCTTATTAAGGACTATACCAAGGAATTGTACGACAGGGTGATGCTTGTGTACGGAAACTTTGAGTCGACCTTTAGCCAGAAACCTGTTGTACGTCGATTGCTCCCAATTTCCTTTGCTGCGGTTGACGAACTTATCGAAGGTATTGTTCCAGCACGAGGAAAATATAGTGAACTTCGAAATGAGACTAAACTTGATGCAAGTATCGGATACATTTTTGAGCCAAACGCGCGAGCAGTGTTGAACGAACTTTTCCCCTATCTTATAGGTGTGTTGTTGTATCATGCGGTACTACAGGCAAATGCAAGTGAGCACAGCGCGCGAATGGTCGCTATGAAGAGTGCAAGTGATCGTGCGCGTGACCTTACGAAGGAGCTAACCCTTGTCTATAACAAAGAGAGACAAACGAGTATCACAGCCGAAGTATCGGAAATCACAAGCGGTATTGAGGCAATGCGTTAATAGTATTATTCATTACAATCTTTAGTAACCAAACAAGTATGAAAGGTATAATCTCACAAGTAATCGGAACCGTTGTTGATGTCGAATTCAAAGGCGGGCTCCCTGCAATACGCAACGCACTCCTCGTGCGAAACCCTGAAAGAGAAGGTGAATCAATGACGCTTGAAGTGGCACAACATTTAGGCTTAGGGCAAGTGCGCTGTATTGCTATGGCGAGTACGGATGGGCTCAAACGAGGTGATGAGGTGACTGACTCAGGTGCACCTATCTCGGTGCCAGTAGGTGAAGGAGTACTTGGACGCATGTTTGATGTGGTAGGACGACCGATAGATGGACTTGGTGAGGTGAAGAGTGAAGCTCGTTGGCCGATACATCGCGAACCACCACTATTTAAAGATCAATCTTCTAAAACCGAGGTATTTGAGACAGGTATCAAAGTCGTTGACCTACTAGTGCCTTTTATTAAAGGAGGGAAAGTCGGTCTCTTTGGGGGAGCAGGTGTCGGTAAGACCGTGCTTATTCAAGAACTTATACGAAATATTGCAGCAGAGCACGGAGGCTACTCTTGTTTTGCGGGAGTAGGGGAACGAGTACGTGAGGGAAACGACCTCTATCACGAAATGAAAGATTCCGGTGTGCTCGACAAGACTGCGCTTGTCTTCGGGCAGATGAATGAGGTACCAGGTGCACGTGCACGCGTGGCACTCACCGGACTTACACTTGCCGAGTACTATCGTGATGAACTTGGAAAAGATGTGTTGTTCTTTATGGATAACGTGTTTCGCTTTACGCAAGCAGGTTCCGAGGTATCCGCACTTTTGGGTCGAGTACCGAGTGCTGTGGGATACCAGCCGACGCTTGCAGAGGAAATGGGACAGCTTCAAGAACGCATTACTTCTACGAGCAAAGGCTCAATCACGTCAGTACAAGCGGTGTACGTGCCCGCGGACGATCTTACCGACCCGGCACCTGCGACTACGTTCTCACACTTAGACTCTACTGTGGTCTTATCTCGTGACATGGCTGCACTTGCCATTTATCCTGCGGTCGACCCACTTGGATCTTCTTCTACCGCGCTTGACCCTACTATCATCGGGGAGGAGCACTATCGAGTGGCTAATGAAGTGAAGCGTATTCTTCAGAGGTACAAGGACCTTCAGGATATCATCGCTATTCTCGGAACCGAGGAGCTTTCAGATGAAGATAAACTGCTTGTAAACCGTGCGCGAAAAATTCAAAAGTTTCTTTCACAGCCATTCTTTGTGGGAGAAGTGTTCACGGGTACGCCGGGTACGTACGTATCACTTGAAGATACGATTCGTTCCTTTAAAGAAATTGCAGAAGGTAAGCATGATGAGAGGTCAGAAAATGCATTTTACATGAAGGGAAGTATTGACGACGTCGTAAACGAAAAGCAATAGAAGAAACCATGCAAATAAATATTGTAAAAGTACACGGAATTCTTTGGAGCGGGGAAGCAGACTCGGTAACTGTGCCCGCTGTTGAAGGGGAGCTTACTGTTCTTCCACACCACGTACCGCTAGTAACAGCACTTAACCATGGCAGACTCGTGGTCAAAAAGGATAGTAAAGAAATTTTTACCCATGACGTTGATGGAGGTGTACTTGAGGTGACTGAGAAGAGTGTTACGATGTTGCTTTAGAGTTGAAAGTTGAATGTTCAAAGTTCAAAGTCTAGAGCCTGCCTGCGAAGACAGGTGTCCGTCATTGCGAGCCCGCAGGCGTGGCAATCCACGATGCAGGAATTTTTGAACAAAGGTATCGAATTGCCTTCATTACGCATCATTTAGCTCTGAAAAAGTTTGTGTTACACTTAGTACCTGCTTGGATAAATAAAACAACAATTATGTCAATAAAAAACTTTCTCATAAAAAAAGCGGCTGAGCGACAGCTTAAAAACATGCCCAAGGATCAGCAGGCGATGATTATGAAGCTTCTTGATAATAATCCGGATTTGTTTATAAAAATGTCAAAGGAAATGGAGCATAAGATTAAAAAGGAAGGGAAGGATCAGATGCTTGCTATGATGGAGGTAAGCAAGAAGTATCAAAAAGAGCTTCAAGAAGCATTAAAATAAAACAAACAAGGACCCGTAAAGGGTCCTTGTAAAAAAAATGGAAGAAACATCACTATCAACTATCACTAATCGCAGAGTACAAAAACCCACAACACAGCAATAGCGACAATAAATAATGCTACCTTTAATGCTACCCAACACATAGAACACCTCTTGGTTTGTTTTTGGATGATTACATCCACTATCTTTGGACAAGACCGTCCATATCTTTGTTACTTGCAGTCTCCCGTGAAAGTTATGCTACTTTTAAAAAAACTTACCTTAGCTAATTATATCACACATACATAGAAAGGTCAATGTTCGCTTATTTCGCCTGTTACTGCTACTATTCTCGTCATGTCGTTATCTGTAGGTATTGTCGGTCTTCCTAATGTCGGGAAAAGTACATTGTTCAATGCACTTACGGAAAAAGCTGTTGCTGCGGAAAATTTTCCTTTCTGCACTATCGACCCATCGGTGGGTGTCGTCGCTGTGCCAGACGTACGTCTCGACCGTCTAAGTGAAATGAGTAATTCGAAGAAGACGATTCCCGCTATCGTGGAGTTTGTCGATATTGCAGGACTAGTCAAAGGAGCGAGCACAGGGGAGGGGCTTGGCAACAAGTTTCTGAGTAATATCCGCGAAACCGATGCGATAGCGGAAGTGGTGCGAATATTTGATGATTCAAATATTACCCACGTAAGTGGTGTGGTAGATCCTATGCAAGATATTGAGGTTATCAACCTAGAGCTTGTGCTCGCTGATTTGCAAACGGTAACCAAGCGTCTAGGAACATTGGAGCGTGATGTCAAAAAAGGTGACAAAGATGCAGTTCATGAAAAAGAGGTGTTACTCAATGCATCTCAAATGCTCGAAGCAGGGAAACTGGAACGGTGGCACACACTCATGTCCTTCTTTGAAGAAACGAACGCCAAGTATGTTTGTGTCGATGCAAGTGTCGAAGGAGAGCTCAATGAGCTAGCACTTGAAGACAGAGACATGTTCCGTCAAGAGTACGGAGTGCTTGACAACGGTATCAATGACCTCATCCGCACAGGCTATGACATACTCGGTCTCATTACCTACTTCACGACAGGGGAGCCAGAGACGAGGGCGTGGACAATAAAGCGAGGTTCTACAGCGCCCGTAGCAGGTATGGCAATACACACAGACTTCAAAGATAAATTTATTCGAGCAGAAGTGATAGGGTGGGAGGAATTGCTTAGGGCGGGTTCGTACGGTGTGGCTCGGGAGAAGGGGATACTGCGGTTAGAAGGAAAAGAATATATAGTCAAAGACGGCGACGTGATAATCTTCAAGATTTAACTTAGAAGCAAATATTTTGCACATTTCTGCGTTGTCCTGCGTAAAATACTACTCGCAGAATTACTCCTATAAAAAAAGCCGCCCTGTCAGTTGTGTACTGATAGGGCGGTGCTCCTGTTACGGTGAATAGTCTTTCTCGCATTCTTTTTTTGGTTCCGGTTTATCTCTGTATGCAAAAGAACAATAGAAAGAGAATATCGAGATACAAGCAAATCCAATTCCCAAATCAATTTGACTAGTTATGAACAAAAAAATTGCGACCCCTAGGCATATAAATCCTATTATCACAACGGACAGTCCGTAGTGTTCCTCATAATGCGGCATTTTTTCCTCCCAAGTTAAAGTTATAAAAAATGGTTCCAATTTTCTGAGATGGAGATTAAATTAATACATGGACAATGTCAACGCATCTTGACTTGTTTTTGACAAAACATTCTTATGTAGTACTGTGGGGCTAGAAATTCGCCTAGGAATAGCGAAAAAACCACAGAACAACAACCAGCAACAACCACCAAAAAAAGGAGTGAGTGTATGGACAGAAATGAATGGTTGAAGGAAATACGTCCTTTA
>LCFC01000014.1 GCA_000998805.1 Parcubacteria group bacterium GW2011_GWA2_43_11 | reverse complement strand
TCATGCAGTATTTTTACATCATCCATGTAATCACTACGTGGTGTCATAGGTATAGTTAAATCATTCCCCACTTCATCAAAATTAGTACCCAAGTAGATACGCATCAAATCATAACTAGTTACTGCATCACCTCGACCGGAAACGACAACAGTATGGTCAAGCGCAACACCGCTTTCATCAATATCATACACGCGATTGAAATAAGTTGGAGACGGTAAAAGCGTGTAGGCACTCGGCATATCATGGGCTATTCTCCGCAATGTTTCCTTGTATGCAAGTGGTTCAAATTCCTGTCCTGTACCATGCAAAAGTGATGCCACCGCTTTCGGTGTGCCAAGCTGTGGTGAAGCTACTAGGACAACAACGTCAATTTTTTGAAGCAAGTGTCGATATGGATGGTTAGGATCGTCTTCCAAGTCTGCGAGCAGTTTCTTTATCAACAGACCTCCCATCGAATGCCCGACAAGCACCACCCTTCCTGTGTCAGAGCCTAGCGCCAGACGCTCAAGCTCGGCATATATATGCGGAACATCTGCAGGGTGACTAGGGTCAAAGTATATTTTCTCCCCCTCTACTTTTCCACCTTGTAGTACATCATCAAAGGCCAAACGCCAGTCATACGCAAGTACTGCATAATCAGCAACTACATTGTAGGACTCCCATTTTTCTAAATCACTGAGAAATGACTTATATATATTACCTCCTAATCCTAAAACTTCATCAAGTACCCCATCAGATCCGACTCTTTAAACAGACGACTTGACTGGAGTCCAGGGAAAAAGGCAACGGAAGAATACCCAGCAATACAAATAAGATCATCCTCTCCAGAAATAAAACTTTTACTACCAACTTTAGCAGTGAACCAATACTGCATCCTGTTTTTTTCTAGTGTTGTAGCTACCATGTATTGTTCTCCGTTTGTAAAATTCCCGTCTTGTAAACTTGTCTCTGCGTTGGTATCAATCTGCATTGGAAGAGTTATTATTCCTCCAAGTTGAGCCTCAATAGTTTCTGGAGCTACATTACCCGGGTGCGTGTACACCACCTTAAACGTAAATACATCTTCATCCGCCAAACCTTTCTCTGGATTTGGTCCAGAGGAACGTACGCCACGCACGCCGTCGTACCCAGCTTCAGTGGGTAACATAAGACCGCCAGTATCTGGCGCACTCTCCCACGCATTTGCGGAGGTAAAGGGATAGTGGTCTATTTTTGCGTATTCTTGCGTCGGTGGTATGGGGTATGGTGTGTCACATATTGCGTCACTGTTTTCGTCAACACACCCTTCACTCGACTCATCGTACCTTTCCCACCAATTTCCTCCGAGAGGAAGCGGGAGTGAGAACACCTGTTGGTCATTTGTAACAAGTACATATTGTTCCGTGCCGACACCAGCATACATATTGTTGTGATACACCTCAAAAGGTACCGCACCTGCCGGAGTGCTTGAGAAGTACAGTGGCGCATAATTGACTGGATAGATGTCATTGTTTCGAATCACGACACCAGACGAGTGTATCGTTTGCACACCATGGCCTCCGCCACTTTTAACTATACTATTTTCAATAGTGACCCCATCAGCATTGAAGAGCACTACCCCTAGTTTAGGATGATTAAAGGTATACCCTGTAATAGTCGTATTGGTACAAAATGCACAGGTCAGTGCAACAGCGGGCTCTATCGATGCATCGATGGTTACATTTGACCTATTACTGGTATATACATACGGTGCACCATCCACTTGTGCGCGAATCTCGTTGTTCATATACGTCGGATTATCCTCAAGCCATACCTGTATGGGATAGGTTGCGTGGGTAATCGAAATATCACCTACGTCAACACCCGTCGAATGGTAGAGAAACAACCCTTGGTAACCTCCATCAAGGTGCACGTTACGAACGTATGCTGTATCAGTCATTGATATACTGATACCTGAGTCTCCTTGATTACCTAGAAGGTAGGGTTCTAGTAGAGTTACGCTCGCATCCTCGATAGTCAAACCATGTACCTCACTAAAACTACTACCAGTTTGTTCATCTTGAAACGTACTTGCGCGCACCGTGAAGTTTTCAACACGCTGCACGTCGAGCCCTGTAATGTTTTCGTTCGTCGTTATGTCGAAAAGTGATATACCACTACCGCTATTCACTCCATCCACTACTATTCCCTTTGAGCAGTTCTCGACAGAAAGATTTTTTACGACAATATTGTTTGCACCGTATATATACAGACCTTGGGTACTACCACGTAGGGTATACCCACCACCATCAAGGGTGATGCCGTCAGATACGCCATTCATCGTACCCCCTATCTGTACTGTTTCGGTGATGTCGTGCGTGAGAGTACAGGTATTTGTTGTTGGGTCCCATGCACCAATACCCCGCACTTCACAATCTCCACCAGTCGCGTCGTTCTTGAGAAAATACGTGCTTTTGTGTGGTTGGATAAAAACAACATGCGGGTTCGTAAGGTCGAGGGTGAAGCTGTACATTCCCTCTGCATCGGTACGTACTTCGGTATGATTTTCATAACTGTCTAGATATTGATGATAGGTGGTGTCAGGCAATAATCCACTAATCGTAAGTACGGTCTCTCCTTGACCTTTTACGTCCACAGTTATGAGTCTTGGTAGCACCTCAAACGAACCTGATACTGGATCTGAGGTGGTGAGTGTGACAGACACTTCTTCTTCTGTGTCAGGAAATGTTTGTGAATCTTCTGGTACTACTGTCACAGTAAGTGAAGTGGTTGCTGTTCCCAGAGTGCGCCATGGAGTAGACGGCATTCCCCCGAAACCATATACATCTCCATACAGTACGAGAGGAGAGACTACTGCCTCAGTATTGTACGCAAAAACCGTCTCTTGTTTCAGGGACGGTACTATCGCAAGGAGTAGGCACGCAATCGGAAGCGAAAAACGCATTTTGTACATAATTACAAAAATACCACATATAAAAAATAATTACAGTACAAAAGTGTGGAGAAGTTTTTACAAAGTTTTAAGAGAGTTGGTATCACTATATTTTTATCTAGTACGCATATATAAACTCAGTAGACAGCCCTATACAAAATGGGTAAAGGTTCAACCTTTACCCATTGGGATGATATCAAATTGATAGTTATGCAAGTACTTTACTAGTACTTATACTAGAATTAGTTTTGTAATTATTTTTTTACTTGATCGAGAATGTCTTGCACAAGTGTAGTAAGCTCCGAGATCTCAGTATCGCTGAGGTACTTTGTCATTGCTTTCCGTTCAAAAGTGCGGAGTATACTCTTAAGAATAGCTTCAGCAGCTCGCTCTTTTCCCTTTCCTTTCTTCTCAAGCAATTTCTCAACAAGCCCTATACGTATGTGAAGCCATTTTTTTGCAATCCTTGGAAGGTCAGTGCTATTAATCATTGTTTCAAGTTTAGCTATGCATTCTTTCAGAGTGAGGTCAGAACAATCTTCTGGAGACACTTCAATAACTTCATACGGTAGCCCCTTTCCGTCATTATAAAGTTTCGTAACCTCTTCCGCAGTCAGAGCCCTGTTCCAAAGGCCGACTTCGTCTATAAGACCGTCAAAATAGCCATAATCATTACCGTCACCATTTATTAGTTTTCCAACAGTCAGGCTTACAGTATTACCCACGACTTGTGCGCCAATGGTCCGATAAGCGGAGATACTCCCATCTACATAAATCTTTGATACGTTTCCATCATATGTTGCTATAACATGGTGCCAATTACCATCGTCAAGATTGTTGATATATGGTGTCACAATAGCATCTGCATACAACGTATATGAAGACGCTACTGGTATACCGTTCACATAAAAGAAAAGTGCTCCTCCATTTTCAAGTGAAAGACGGTAATCTCCTGGAGAAGCTCCTTTGGAGATCAGAACTTCATCTATAAAGTCCGCAGAACCTAGGTTTGATTTCATCCACACTGCCAATGAGATATTTGCGGGCTCTAATCCACTTTGTACATCATCGCTTATTGAAAGGAACGTATTATTTTCTGGCGTAAACGAAGCACTATTCCCTTGCATTCCTATTGTAGAAGGTACCATATTGTTGTCAGTCAAATCATTACCACCTTTAGCATCCTCCCTTGTACCCGACACCTCATCGAGGGGCCAGTAGGAGACAAGTCCAGTGGAAAGGGATGCATCACTACTGACACTGGTTGGCGGAACAATCGGGGTACGTGTATACGGAATACCTTCCCCATTGTTGTACAGTTTCGCAACTTCCTCCACCGTTAGTGCTCTGTTCCAAAGACCGACTTCGTCCATGAGGCCGTCAAAAATTGTTGTAGGATACCCATTATCATACCCACCAATAAGAAACGGTGCAGAACTATTGAAGAAATCACTTGGTCCTTGTTGTGTTGCCCCTACTTGTACACCATCAACATAGAATTTCAATTCCTGGGTAGCAACATTTGCCGTCACTGCAACAAAGTGAAATGTTCCTGACTCCAAATTGTTGATAGTTACCATTTTGTGGGTGTCCCAACTATTAGCACCCCACGACCCACTATTATCTTTCCAAATAAAGTCCAGATGTCTCTCACCAGGCATGATATTATCCCAGTCCCCGTAACGGAATGCCCACGACCACTGACCATCTACTTCGGACCCTTTTGATGCGATTGTATAGGAATCATTCTGTGATGGTGGAGCATTTTCTACCTTGATCCATGCTGATATGCTTAAGCTGTCTGTGACATCCAAACCTGATTGTGCGGAATCAGTGATGCTAAGATACTCTGCAGGGTCAGGGATGTACCCATACCTGTTGTTACCGCGTTCAAGGTCTGCAGCCATACCCTGAAGGCTGGTTGCAGAGGATACCGTATTGTTGTCTATGAGATTATTATTCCCCTTGACGTCCTCCCTTGTACCCGACACCTCATCAAGTGGCCAGTAGGAGACCAAACCATTCATTAAAGAAACATCGTGAGATATGTCACTTGTTACTTCAGCAAATATAAAACTGCTCGGAAGTACTGTGAAGATTATAAAAAAGAAAGTAAATGCTTTTACTGATTGCAAATAACTCTTAACGTGTTCCATACATAACTTTTTTACGGTAATAATTATAAAGATACCATTATCTATCCTTTAAGTTAAATAATTACTTGTGCAAAACTTTCTGTACTTGTAATATCATATTTCATTGTGAACTAGGAACAAGGAACCCCGCACCAGAGCAAAGCCTTGCCGGGCTAAGCTCGGTACAGGGCATGCCCGCACACACAAAGATCTTGTACATAAAAAAACATCACTTTATAAAGTGGTGTTTTATGTACGCGTCTTGCGCAAGGTCTTTGTATGTGTGCGGGCATGCTTTCAACTTTTGTCGTCACTCGATACTCAGTAACTCGCCACTTTCACCCCGCCATGGCGGGACAAGCTCGTTCCTGAAACCTTTTTCACGCAAATTTGTTATACTTAACACATCAAACTAACTAGAAAACCAAAATGAAAAAAAGCACTTATTACGGGACAAGAAGGTGTCAGAGAATTAAAACTGCATGGGTAAGTTAAAACCCCGAATCTACCGCCTCTTACGCTGGAGTGAAAAGTATACCAAAACAGACATGGTGTATTTAATTACTGGTGGTTTCTGGTTAAGCGGATCTCAATTTCTCATCACTGTTGTAAGTTTCTTTTCAACAGTGGCTTTTGGATATTATCTTCCAAAGAGTGGTTATGGTGACTACAAATATATATTGTCTGTTTTTTCTATCCTGTCAGCTTTTACTTTGTCTGGTTTATATACAGCAATTGTCCAGTCAGTTGCTAGAGGCTATGAAGGTTCACTTAAGCAAGGCTTTCTTTTAAACGCACGTTGGAGTTTTGTCGCAATTTTTGGTGCTTTAAGTGGTTCTGTGTATTATTTTTGGCGGGACAATCAATTTCTTGGAATCTCACTCCTTCTTATAGCTATTTCACTCCCCTTTTTCCATAGTTTAGGATTATATTCAAGTTTTATAAACGGGAAAAAAGATTTTCGAAGGCTCAGTCTTTATAGTGTTTTTGACAATATCATCCCATTGGCAACTGTTGTATGTACATTATTTTTTACTCAAAACGTCCTCCTAATTCTTACAGCGTATTTCTTTTCAAACATATTTATTCGACTTTACTTTTATTCTCGAACAAATAAACTCTATGGACCAAACAATAAGGAAGACCCCGACTTAGCAAGTTACGGACTCAAGCTAAGTCTTCTCAATATTATAGGTATAGTAACAACTCATATTGATAAGGTTATTGTTTACACATACCTAGGTTCAGTAGAACTAGCTATATATGGTTTTGCATCTGCTTTTCCAGACAGGATACGTGCATTTTTAAAAAATCTAAGTACGTTAATGATTCCAAAATTTACAGAACATGACACAAATAATTCAAAGGTAGCGATACGAAGAAAGACTTTACAGTTATTTATCTTGGTTCTAACAATAACAATTGTATATTTACAATTAGCACCATTTTTATATAATTTGTTTTTTCCGAAGTACCCAGAATCAGTCTTATTCTCACAAATCTTATCACTCAGTATAATTTCTGCACTTGCAATGATTCCTTCATCATTATTTATTGCTCAAAAAAGAGAAGGTGAGATAGCAAAAGCAACAATTTACGGGTCTATTTTCCAAATCATCACCTTACTTCCAGCAATTCATTTTGGAGGTTTAACAGGAGTATGTGTCGCACGAGTACTTTCCTCCTATATAATACTTGCAATATCATATTTTATGCTTAGGAGAAAAACACTTTAAATCCATGTCACAAAAACAAAAAAATGAGGGGGGTGTTCTGTTTATTGGTGCAAATGTCATAGGACATGATAGTGCCGTCTATTTAATAACTCCTGAAGACAAGGACGTTATTGCGCTTTCTACCGAAAGAGTTACACGGGTAAAGCATGACAAAATGTTTTTCTTCCCTGCTTTAGAAAAAGCATTAGCATATAAAAAAATTAAAAGAGAAAAAATACAAAAAGTGTATTTAGGACATTCATTTACTTCTGAAAAAAATACCCCTTTTAAACTCAATGAATATGGACTGCAGAAAGCAGAAAGAAAGCACTACGCTATTAAATATGTTAAAGACCTTGAACGAGCACGTAATGATTTTAAAAACTACTCAACCCTAAAAAAAATATATTCTCTTTCAAAAACAAAAGCCGGTTTGAAATTATTGCAGGACAAAATTTTTGATTCATTAATGCTTTCTACGAAATACCCTATTGATGAAATTTTAAAATTTGAGTTGAAGAAAATATTTCCAAATGCGGAAATATATATTGAGTTTTTTGACCACCAAATTTGTCATGCCACAGCTGCATTTTTTACCTCACCTTTCAAAAATGCATTATCTGTCTCATATGATGGATGGGGGGATAATTATTTTTCGAGAGCATTTATAGTAGATAAAAACGGGGAGTTCAAACTCTTTTCAAGTTCCCCATGTTCTTATATTAGAGTAAGTACCACAGAATACCCGTATAAAATACTTGGATCCCCCGCTGGCATATATGCATACGTTACACATCTTTTGGGTTTTAAACCCCTATCTGAAGAAGGTAAGGTTGAGGCTTTAGCAGCTTATTCACAATACGACAAAGAGTTGTATGCAGTGTTTATGCAACTTTTTACTCTAAACAAAGAGTCTCATGCACTCGAATGCAATATTGAGCTAGCAGAAAAAACTATCTCAAAAGAAACAATGGATACATATATACATTCGCTTTCTCGAGAGACTATAGCTGCATCTGTACAAAAATTTATTGAAGATATCACACACACATATATTGAACACCTCGTAAAAGAAACTGGTGAAAAAAATATTTGTTTATCAGGAGGAGCTACGGCAAATGTGATAGTGAACTTAGATATTTTTGAAACCATTACAGATAAAATTCACATAACACCTGCAATGGCGGATGATGGGACGGCACAAGGTGCAGCTATTCTTTTACTAAAAAAATTCGGTTTTACTACGGAGGACCTATTATGGCTACAAGGAGAACGAATGCCATACAACGGCACATCATACACTCAAAGCGAAGTTATAGAAGCGATTTCTGATTTTGAAAACCAAGTTTCATATTCCATATATACTGAAGATTGGACGACAAAAGCTGCTGGCTTAATTACCGAAGGAAAGGTTGGGGCAATTTTTCATGGAAGAATGGAATGGGGTCCCCGAGCACTCGGAAACAGGAGTATTGTCGCAGATCCAACGAGACCAGAGTTTAGAGATAAAATAAATAAGACAATTAAAAGGAGGCCTGCATTCCAACCGTTTTGTCCTTCAATACTTGCAGAGGAGGCGGAAAGGCTTTTTGAGAAGTCTTACCTTAACAAGCACATGACATGTGCTTTTCGTATGAAAAAAGAATATTGGGAAAAGCTTCCTTCCGCAATACACGTAGATGGTACTGCACGTGCTCAATTTGTTACTGAAGAGGACAATAAACATTACTACAAACTTCTTAAAGAGGTAAAAAAAATCAATGGATTTGGTGTTTTAATCAACACTTCTTTTAATAAGCATGGTCGTACAATCGTAGAAAATCCGAAAGACGCAATTGTAGATTTTCTTGATACGGATATGGACTATCTCTTTATAGAGGGTATACTCATAATACGAAAATGAAACACAAAGCAGTATTATTTGACCTTGATGGAGTCTTGGTAAATATGCCAAAAGGGCATTTTGAAGCCCTCAATGATACTTTGCGAATATTTGGAACTGAGATAGAAGAGGAGGAGCATGTTAATTTTTTTAATGGACTACCAACCCGTAAAAAAGTTGCTGAGCTTGAACGCCAAGGCAGGCTTCCTTCAGGGCTTCTTGAATTCATCAACGAACTTAAACAGGATCGTACAAAACAAATAATCCCGAAGTATTGTGTACCGGACTATTCAAAGATAATCCTCTTGGGCCACCTAAAGCGCAGAGGTTTTAAAGTGGCATGTTGCTCAAACTCCGTTAGAGAAACACTACACCTCATGTTAAAATCTGCTGAAATTTTTGATTTCTTTGATTTAATAATTGGCAACGATGAGGTATCAAGATCAAAACCAGACCCTGAAATTTATCAGACAGCCATTGAACGTCTCGAGCTTACACCGAAAGAATGTATCATTGTTGAAGATGCTCCTCATGGAATCGCTGCAGCAAAAGCAAGCGGGGCAACTGTATATGAGGTGCGGGGTGTGCAAGACGTGAACATTTCTTTATTTGAGGATTTGCTTTTCAAATAATGTCAGAAAACAAAACCATCATCTTAACGCACCGAGGTCTTGATCCAGATAAGGTTGTGTATTTCGGTGAAAGTTCTTATGAAGCCTTTGAAGACCAACTACGTCGCGGTTTTGGAATCGAATTTGATATTCGATTCACAAAAGACCGTGTACCTATTGTACTGCACGACAAAACAATTGGAAGAATTACAGATGGAAAAGACGGTAGACTAGTCTCAGAAATCACTTACGAGGAACTTGCCAACATATTTTCTTCACAAGGTACACTTGTTACTATTCCTGACTTACTATCATTAATTGAAAAGAAAACAAATGATACTGCTTGGTCTGCCCTACATGTAAAACATGACCATCAAAATGAATCAGATTTGAATACAATTGCAGAAATCCTTGCTAATTCTGATTACTCAAAATATATTATTTTTGACACTTCAATCGCTGCCGCAAAATATATCAAAGAAAAAAATCCATCAATACAAATTTTTGCTTCAGTTGCTCATCCGTATGATATAAAAAGATTTAATTCTGCTGTTGGTGGCACACTACTTTCACTCCAAGATTTAGAAGAACATTCTGCTGTTTTTTCTGGGGCATGGCTTGATGAGTGGGATAGACTTGATGAACATAATAATCAAAAAAAACTTTATACAGCAGATACATTTAACAGACTTAAATTAAAGGGTTTAAAAATTGCTGTGGTTTCACCAGAACTGCATGGCACTTCTCCAAGTCTTTTAGGGAACGAATCACATCCTGACGCTTTAACAAAAGAGGTCCTTACTGCAAGGATGCAAGAAATACTTTTATTACAACCCGATGCGTATTGCACTGACTACCCAGACCACGTAAAAAGCCTTTTAACAAAAACATAATTTCCTGTATACTTTACATATGAAAGTAGTAATTCCAATGGCTGGATTAGGTACAAGGTTTGCAAAAGTTGCTGACACGAACCCTGAGTACAAAAAACCTAAACCTTTTATTTCTGTAAAAGGAATCCCAATGGTGCGGTGGGCAACTGGTTCCCTTCCTTTTGTTGCAAGCAACAGCGCAGATTTAAAAGCAAAAGTATTGTATAAGGATTTAATTTTTATCGTTCTAAAAGAACATGACAAGGAACATAACCTTGTTCAAGGACTGTACGATATATATTCAAATGACATAAACGTAATAACCCTTGACGCCATCACTCGCGGTGCTGCAGAAACTGCACTGAAAGCAAAAGAATATGTTGACGAAAACGAGGAATTAATAGTAACAGATTCTGACCATTACTTCGACGGAACAAACTTAGAGACTGCTATAAACAACCGACATTCAGATACTGCGGGCATCATCCCTGTTTTTGTCGCTCGCAACGAAGGTATCCCGAAATGGAGTTATTCTCTTATTGAAAATGATTCAAACACAATCAACCAGGTCGGGGAAAAAGATCGCTCGCTTATGGAACAAGGAGCGCACGCTAACATTGGCTCATATTATTTTTCTAAAGCAAAATATTTTTTTGACACAGTTGAAGATTCAATCACACACAACAAACGCACTGGAGAAGAAGGAAAAGCTGAATTTTATGTTGCTCCCCTCTACCAAGAGCTAATAAACAAAGGTCATCGTGTTGAGGCTGCCATTATTCCTGAGGTTTGGGGTCTTGGTACCCCAAGTGATTTAGAATATTTTTTAGAAAGGTGTCCATTAGAAAAACCTTTACATTAGCAAAATGAAGAAAAAAATCGAAAAAGAATTATTGATAGTAATACCCATGGCTGGGATGGGCAAAGCTTTTGTTGAAGCTGGGTATGCTTTTCCAAAACCTTTAGTTGATATTGAAGGAAAGACTATGATTGAATTTGTAATTAACAATGTTAAACCCAGTATTCCTCATAAATTTATTTTTGTAGTACTGAAAGAACAGTATGACAAATTTGACTTTTACAATATTTTTAAAAATGCAACAAATAACTCGTTTGAGGTGGTTACTGTTGGTAATTCTACACAAGGGGCAGCCATCACTGCACTATCAGCTATTCAGCACATCGACTGTGATAATGAAGTTTTATTAGCAAACGCAGATCAATTCCTAGAATGTAAAATTGAAGATTTTATAAAAGAAGCTCGAAAGAAAAAAGTTGATGGGTATATTATGACTTTTAACTCAAGTCACCCTCGATGGAGTTATGTTAGAACTGATGAAAAAGGTCATGTTATTGAAGCTGCTGAAAAAAAAGTAATATCAAATCACGCAACCGTAGGTTTATATTATTACAAATCAGGAAAAATGCTGGTGTCGGCTCTCAAATCAATGGTTAAGAAAAACATCACTCACAACAATGAGTTCTATATCTGCCCAGCATTTAATGAAATAATCCTTCAAGGTGGCAACGTGGGAATTTTTGAAATCCCTGAAAAACAAATGTATGGAATGGGTACCCCTGAAGAACTGGTGTTGTTCCAAAAAGCTCTTTCTGAAAAGAAAATTACACTTAAAAAGTAAGCTAGATGGAAAAACTAAAAAATAAATGTATACGATACATTTCAAAAAAAGTTTTTTTTCTTTTTGAAAAGGTTGCCAAACGATATGTTACCATTATTTTAAGACCTAAATACGCAGTTAGTGTTTCCCCTCTTCTAAATTTTTCTAACGAAGAAAATAAAACTGCTATCCTTCTCCAAGGTCCTTTTTTTACTGTGGACAACTTTACAATTGAAACAATCAAATTGTATAAAAAACTTTTCCCGACCACGCAAGTTATTGTCTCTACTTGGAAGGAAGAATCTCCACTTTTATTACAAATAGCAGAGAAAGAAGGTGCAATTGTTGTACAGTCCGAAAAACCAAAAAACAGAGGGCCCCGAAACATAAACATGCAAATAGTGTCAACATATGAAGGACTTAAGATAGCAAAAAAAAATGATGCGGACTATGTAATAAAATCACGCACTGATCAAAGATTTTACTCTACTGAAATATTTCCATTTTTATCAACTCTTACTAAGACTTTCCCTTATATTGGGAAATTTCATAAACAAAAAGAAAGGATTGTTCTTTGTAGCCACGAAACTCTTAAATACAGATTGTACGGTGCAACAGATCAATTTCAATTTGGGAATATTGATGATTTACTTTTTTACTGGGGAGCATCTTTGGATGAAAGGCTACCAGGTGTCGGTAATACTGATATAACAGTACGTGATTATGCAAAAAGTAAACTTGCAGAGACATACCTTGAATCAAACTACCTAGAAAGAATAGGTAGACAATTAAACTGGACGATTAAAGACTCTTGGAATGCATACGCAGAACATTTTATAGTAGTAGACAAAAGAACTATTGACTTATATTGGCCGAAATATGACCACTATAGAGAAGATAGGCTCACTTCATATCAGGCAAGTACGACTGATTACCTAACATTTAAAGATTGGTTTTTACTCTATAATAATTTTCCAAATAGTTGTCCTGAAAACATCCTTGATTTACCTTTCAGTTCGGAAATCCCTGAAGCACACGTACGATAAGTGTTGTCACTTGGGCTATTTTTCTTCCTTAATAGCCAATACCACAAATTATTTTTTTTAAGCAGACTTCGTAGGACAAGGTAGTTAAACCAATACATATGACCTTTGTTTGGTTTGTTATTCTCAGGCACCACTCCTCTGAGTGTCTGTAGTCGAGCAGGGAGAGAACTGAAATTTGGTACGCTTATAAGAACATATTGCTTGGAAACTCTCACCATTTCAGAAAGTATTTTTTCAGGTTCAAGAGTGTGCTCAAGCACATCAAGGGCAGAAACAACATCAAACGAATCATCCTTGTAAGGAAGCAAACCATTTGCATCTGCCAATGTACACGCGACATTTAATTTTCTTTCTTTTATTCTGCTTAATGCCACCTCTGATAAATCACTCCCCGACAAAGAAATGGTAGGAAATTTCTCTTGGACAAGAGAAAGAAAAGTCCCTTCCCCACAGCCCACATCTAACAAACTTATAACGTCTGCAGGAATCAGCTCAAGCGCTGTTCTGTGACGATGTTCAATCTTCTGATCCGCTGTAGACCATCTCAAATTTTCAAAACCGTGTGCAGGATTTTTTTCAATCATATCTTTTTATTTTGTTCCAACAATAAAATACCCCAATGCATAATATTTTCTTTTTTGCTTACTCCCTTTTTTTCGTACTGCGTACATAATCGAATCCAACATATATACAACAGGTCTCAACACGTACGTAAGCACCCTAAGTGACTTAGGAAGTAATCGCTCAACAAAATGAAAGCAAACTGTGAAAACTCCAGTTCCAAGTGATTGGATATATATTTCAGACATACTGTTGTCTTCAAGCATTTTTCGTATTGACTCTTCGGTAAACCGCCAATAATCACTTGGCGAAGGAGAACCACAGCATCGTATGAGGAATCAGGAAATGGAATAGGTGTTTGTTCCAGATTATGAAGTACATCACATCCAGTACTAGCATCAAAATTTACCGATGTAACTACAAAATCACCTTGAGCTAGTTTTAAATATTCAGAATTTTTTACTCCTCCTAAATCAAGAACTTTTCCAGTAAGTGAAAGGGTTTTATATAGTTTTGTCTCCTCTGTCCGAAGAATTGATTCAAGTTTTAACATACTCTTTGTTACTATATTGGTATTGCTACAAATGTATCATTCTTTTCCAGAAATGAATCAATGGTGTCAATTATCACTAAGTCTCCCGTAAGTGTCTCTAAACGGTACTGGTTACTAAATAAATATGATGCAATATCTATATGAGTATAAGGATATGCCTTAAGGTTTGATGGTTCAATTTCCAAATAGATAATTGGTTTAACTTCTTTCAAAAATTCACTTGCACCACGAAGAACAAAAAGCTCAGCACCTTCTGTATCTATTTTGACCACATCAATATGTGGCTTCCCTGCATTCTTCCACCACTCATCAATGGTAGATGTCTGCACTTCAATTTGTACAGTTTTCTCTCCTCTTCCTGTATCAAGTAACCCGTCTTTTGCTTGGTCTCGTGTTAAGTGCGTATAGAAAGTCTGTGTACCTGCTTTCTCAGCTAAAGCAATTTTATGTAGCTCAACATTCTTATCTAAGTGATTTGCCTCAATTGTTTTTTGTAAAAGATTTGCCTGCACTGGACCAGGCTCAAAAGCATAAATATAACTATTAGGAACTTTCTCGAGTACGTAGGATGTAACAAGTCCTACGTTTGCCCCAATATCCATCAAAACTGATTTTTCTTTTTTCTGTAATGTATTAACGATATGAACACACATTTCCTCTTCATACACTTTTTCACTTTTCAAACGAGCAATGACCGAGTTCCCTCTGTTATAAAACAGAGTGATTCCCGAATATGAAATCGTTTGTTCCTTTTTTTTAAATTTTTCAAGTAGGATATGTAAAAATATCCATACCTTACGGATAAAGTCCCAAAATGGTTTTGGTATATGACTTTTAATTTTTTCTTTAATTTTGCGCATGGTATCAAATATTTTTACAAATGGACTTCACTACTTCTTTCGGACTAAAGTTTTCTTCATAAAGAACATACCCTGTTTCAGATAAATCCCTTCTCAATCTTGAATCTTTATACAACTGCATTATTTTATCAGCCAAGTCACCTTTGTCCTCAGGGTTTACCATTAAGCAATGCACTCCTTCTTCTAATATCTCCTGCACTCCACCTGTACGAGCAGTAACATAGGTGAGCTTCATAGCAAGCGACTCGTACGCTTTGTGAGGTACGGTACGTTCAAGTCTCTCATGATTTGCAAACTGACCTAAAGAAACATGGCATTTTTGCATCAAAGTCACAAGCTCATCGAATGGTAACTGTTTGCCAACATATTTTATATTTCGGGGTTTTTCTTCTTTAAGAGTATTTTCAAATTCCCGCATTGCCTCATTACACCCATATCCTATGATGAGAAAATCAATATCTTCGTTTTCAAGTAGCTTCGCTGCTTTCACAATTGTAGGTACTCCCGCTTCACTCATTATTCGCCCTCTAAAAAGCACCGTAAATTTTTCATACTTTTCGACACTCTCGTCATACTTAAAAATGGAGTCGTCAACCCCAGTATATACCGTCACCAACTTTTCACTTTTCACTTGTAACTCTTTACTAAAATACTCTTTTTGCTTATCAGTCTCAACAAGTACTTTGTCTGCAAAGTGAGTAGCGACCCAATCAACAGAACGTACGTATAAAATTCTAAAAGGGATTTCTTTTAAAGCATCACGTGAAAGTATCTCTGTTTCGTAAAAAGAGCACAACGCATCAAAAATAACCGGCTTATCCGAGAGCATCTTTGCAAGTGGCACAGTCACATACCCCCCGTACCCCACTATCAATACATCATACATCCCTTTAAATTTTTTGTGTTTTTTATACAGATTCCAATATTTCTTTATTCCCTTACTTCTATCCACACACAAGAGTACCTCCACTCCATTTTGTCGCAAACCATCCACATAGATCTTATTACGTGATAGTTGCACATCTATATTTCCAAAATAGAGAACGGTTTTCATACTTAAATCATTTTATTTGATTACCGTAAACGACTCTTGATATTTCTCAAAATTCCACAAATGCCATGGGCGTATATCAAACTCATCGTTTGGATTTTCTTTTGCAATATCATCACCAGCTTTAGCCCCAGCATGTTTTATAATGTGGTCGTATTTCTCTTGTAACTCACTCGTTAATTCCTCACTAGTGTGAATATAGTATACTTTGAGAGGTTTAATTTCTTCGGGAGGATTAAGGGTTAGTATATACTGCCACAAATCATATCCTTTCTTATTATACCGTGCTATATAATCTTCATACGCACTATGGGTATGCACGTACCCCAGAGGCCAGCCTTTTATTACTAAAGTCTTTGTGTTTGGGTCTTCTGCTTGCCACTCATGAATTTGTGATATGACTTCCCTCCTTTCAGGTGGGCCCACTAGAATCATCCTTTGCCACAATACAATCTGTAAGCAGTTGATGATAAATGAAAGTACTACTAGAACAGTAGCAAGTCGTACAGACTTATCCTTCCATCCATATACTTGGTACGCTTCATAAAACAAAGCATACACAAAGAGTGTTAGTAACACAGACACAGGGAATATATATCTTGTCTCATGGTGATCGAGCGAGCTGAAAATAGCATAATTCACCACTGCGGGAACAAGAAACACCCAAGGGAGAATGCTCTTGTAAATCATCTCTCGAAAATGCACTGTTAGTACAATAAAACCTCCAAGGATTAAGAAGAAATTATTAACCAACAGTACCTTTGTATAAAAAATTAAACTTAGAAATGGGTTTAAGCTAGATTCTATGTTTGGAACAGGAGATATGGCACCAAGAGGAGAAACCACACCAGCACCTACTAAACCAAGGACTCTAAGGAATGCATATGGATGCCACCAAACCATTACCGCACATCCAAGAAGTACAATGAGTGCATGTATCAGGAACTCTTTTAACAATTTCCATTGCTTCTCCTTAAACCATACCAACAAAAACGGTACCCAGAAGACGAGGAAAACGATGCCTGAGTAGCTAATGCCAAAAACAAAAATTGTTAAAACGGTTTGGGCAGACCACAGAAGTGCACGTTTTTCTTTTGACTCAAATATTCTTATTCCAAAGTAAATCTGCCATAAAATAATGACCACAATAAAAATCCAATGCCTAAAAAAGTTAGCATATTCAAAATAAAGATAATTTCCAGCAAGTAAGAACGAAGCAATGAAAGGCGCCAATTGATTTCTTGAGCGGTTGACCGTTTTTGTGTCAAAAATCAAATAGACAGCTAGAAGGCCTAGGAAGCCACCACACACAGCTATAACACGTGCCCACTGCAATATACCCCCCCAGTCCCAAACGATAAAATCTTTATACGATTCTCCTCCAGCCACAGCTCCTTTTAGTAGATTGATAGAATAATCAGCAACAACAGCAGGAAGAGCAAGTAAGGCTAGTACTGGTCCGTAATAGAGTGTGTTTTGGTTTTTTAGACCTAGAATACTTCTATCTTTAAGCATGTGAAGTGCTCCATTAATCGGAGACTGTTCATCAGCGGTCATATAGGATACGTGAAGTGGAGTATCCTGAGTACCATAAAAAATACCAGGGAGGTGTAAGACTAACCAAAAAGACAGCGTCCCGAGTAAAGCAAGTGATATTGATGTGTATGTCTTTTTTTTAAGCATGTTTGATATCTATGTTTCAAAATCTATTTTTATAAAAAGTAATTAATTCTAAAAAACCGCCGATACACGCCGTCGACACTTGAAGTGAGAAAACAGAGAGTGAAAGAATTAAACCTTGCTCAGGTGGCACATTGAATTGTAACAGAAAATACACAAACAACCCTTCCCTTACCCCAAGACCTGCAACAGTGATAGGTAGCATAACGGCCAACGATACAACTCCAAATATCCAAAAGTAATTTTGAATTGGTATATGAATATTAAGTCCTATCGCAAAAATTATTATTATTAAAACTGCAAGTGCTTGGAATAGAACAGCCAAAAAAAGACTCACGAGTAGTGTTTTGGGGTTACTAGAGTATTGTTTAAAACCTTCAAATACTTCTTTAATAAAGACAAAAATTTTTTCAAAATTTAAAAATCTTACCTCAAATTTTTGTAAAAGTTTTTGTGTTTTTTGATGAATATAATCATTACTAATAAATACAAAAATAGTTACAAAAATTAATGATAATAAGATAATGCTACCAATCCATGTATTTTTCTCAGGTAAGTCAGTAAGCAGTAAACCAAAAATAGTCACAAACATCACCCCCATTAGCCCAATAATTTTATCAACAGCAATAGATGCTGTGACTTTACCTCCATATCCACCACTTCCTCTACTTGCCCTGTAGGCTTTTGCTATTTCCCCAGTAATTTGTCCTGGTAAAATCATTGCGTAAAACTGACCCACAAAGGAAAACTTCAATAAGCTTATGTATGAAAATGTTGGTAACAATATCTTCCACCTTAATGCGGAAACTCCTGTTGCAAACAAATGAATGCATACTGCCAAAAAAACAACTTTTAGAGGATAAACTGTTATAGTTTCTATAATTACTGATAGTGAAACTTTGTAGACCAAAGATCCTACAAGTAAAAGCGAGAAAAAAAACCTTAAAAATAAACTTGTGATTGTAACTTTTTTTTTCATAACTACACTGTCGGTACTTTTTTCCTAATTGTAATTATAAGGGGTGAATGAGATTTGATAACTAAAAGTATTTTACTCACCAACCAAACAAGTTTACTTTCTCTTAAAAAAGTAAGAATTTTTTGAACCTTAGTTAACCCTGCATACGGAACAAAATCACCTGTATTCATTCTTTCATAAAACACCTCCTCTCCGGTACTTACAACCTCGATAGTCTTTGTATCTTTGTACGGTTTTAAATATTTTTGAACAGAAAAGAAGTTTAAATTTGTACGAAGTGTATCTGCATAGGAAGGATCTTTTTTTAACACATATTTAAGCCAAAACTTCCAAACTTTTATTGGGGTGTACGGTAAGTACCAACATGCATAATGACCTTCATAAAAAGATCCATAGTTTGGAATAACTATTTGAATTAAACCGCCAGGTTTACATACTCTTATAGCTTCTGAGAAAGATTTTTCAGGATCATTTACATGTTCAAAAACATTAGTTGAATACACAATATCGAAAGAATCATTTTCAAATGGCAAATCCTCAGCTATGCCACATTTGATTCTTGAAGTATCAACATTATTCGATTTCAAAATTTCTTGAGAGGTTTCAAATGAACCTCCAAAACCTACCGCAGATGGCTCTACCCCGTATACATCAGCTTTATAATCTAATACTCCTACAGCAACAAAAAGTCCGTACCCTGAACCAATCTCTAAAACCTTTTTTTTAGTGAAAGGTTCTCTAAGAAATCGTTCAATAATCTTAACCTGATCGTGCACCTTACTTGTCGATAGAACATCTTTAGTGATTTTATCTTTCTCTACATTACTTAAGCCTGCATAGTAAATACCATAGGTTTCAGAAACTTTATCTACAATATCTTCTTTTATTACAACCAAGCTCATTTTATTTCTTCAAGCTTAAATCAATATACGTTTTTGCAACATTTTTCCATTGAAAAATCTCAGCTCTAATTCTTGAATTCTGCTTATACTTTGATAATAACTTTCTATCATCACATAACAAAATTATTGCACTAATTAATTCATTTTTTTCTGTAATCAATTCTCCATTAATGTTATTAACAACTAGCTCGTCATTTCCAGGAATTTTGGTTGCAATAATAGCTAAACCTGATGCCATCGCTTCTAAAACAGCGTTTGGCATTCCCTCGTCTAAAGAAGGAAACAAGAAAATATCATGTTTTTGATATTCAGAAATTAACCTTTCTCTATCCATCCATCCCAAAAACTGGCACGATTCATTTATCCCTAAATAATTAGCTTGTTCTTGTAGTGTTTTCTTAAGCGGACCATCTCCCACTATTGTAAACTTAAAATCTATCTTGGGTCTTTTTTCCTTAACCTCTGCTAACGCAAGTAAAGCATTATCTAAACCTTTTTGAACTGACAACCTTCCAACAAACAGAAAAGAAACCACTAGGCCATTAGTTTGTTCTTTGATTATTTTTGGAAAAAATTTAACCGTATCTATTCCGTTTGGAATATATTTCACTTTTTTATTAATCTTTTTTGCAGTCTTAGTGGCAAGTTTTTGTAAACCTTTACTATTTGCCACTATTGAGTCCGCATTTACCCAAACAAGTTTGGTTATAGGGTTAGTTAGAAAATGATGTAGTGCAAGTGACGAAGGAAGGAAACCTGGAACATCACCACCGCGTAAAGAAACAATATATTTTAATCCAAATCTCTTTCGTAGATACAAAGCAACAATGCCCGAAGGAATTGAAAAAAAAGAAATTATATATTCCGAAGAATTTCTATGTGTTTTTTTTGAAAAGAAAAGTATAGCCCAAAAAATATACGACAACATTTCTAAAATATTTGAGCCTTCTTTTTTCTTTCTTCTTGATTTTAGACGAATTACTGTGTACCCATCCACGTATTCTTTTTCAGGCTGTCCTTCAAACCAAGTCGTCACAACTCTTACCTCATGCCCAAGAAGTGCGAGTTCTTTTGCAATCGCCTGAGTCGCAGTTCCAGCCCCCCCACCAAGAGGAGGGAATTCATAATTTAACAAAAGGAAGTTACTCATATTTTTGAAACTATAATCGTACAGTAATTCACATCAATATATTCATTGTCTTTCTCATAATCCTTACTAATATAATTTTTAATTTCTTCGAACTTTTTACTGTCTCTCTGTATTTCTAAAACCTCTGTATTAAAACCAAGTTTCTTAAACATTCTAAGATGGTCGTAAAGACGCCACCCTGGTAAATTCCTAGGATTTAAGAATCTGTTCCATGTATTTTTATTGAAAACAAGTAAGTGATAAGGATATTTGAAAAAATGATCAAGGTATCCAACAAAATGAATTTGCACACCCCCCTTTTTAAGACAGACACTTATTTTTTGAAAAAGACCAATTGAATCAATTACATGTTCAAGTACATGATTTGAAATAACAACATCAAAAACTTGTTCATTTTTTGCTTCGTCAAGGGACTGGATTCTTTTTACTTTTGAGATAATTTCATTTTTCTTTAATGCATACTTAGTACAAATTTTTTCAAGCATGACATCATCGTTTTTTTTATCAAAAGGCATAAATGGTTCATAGCATGTAATCTCTTTATACCCTAACCTTGCTAACTCATAAGCTACTGCATTGGTCGCACCTGCTCCTATCTCAAGTATTGAAAGTTCTTTTGTTGTCTTTAGTTTTCTTAAAATATTGTCATATTTTAAGGCAACTGCTGAGGAGTCAACTCTGTTGTGATTTACTTTATAGTACGGAATGTACGCACCAATAACATCCAAAACATTCTCTGTAAAAAGATACTTCCTTACAATTCGTAGAGGAATATATTCAAAAAAAGATATTAGTAAACTTAATTTTTTAAACATATTTAGTTTCATTTTCTCTTCCTAACGGACATATAAAAGAATGTCTTGCGATTGTGTTTTATATAATTTGAAATTACTTAGTGAAGTGTTGAGTATGTATTTTTTTTCTTTTTTTTCAAAAAAACTTAAAAAGTCAGAAAAATTCTCCTTATTTAGAAGATTATGGTGATATTCAATGAAAAGTTCAGAAATATTTTTTAACAAACCTGCCTCAGTAATTTTTTTCATTACAACGTATTCTGCGCCTTCAATATCCATTTTAAGGATGTCAACTTCTTTTGAACCTAAAAAATTAGCAAAATCGATAGACGGAACCTTATTCCCAACCGAACACAACTCCCCCACTCGTTCCTTCATGGTGCTCATTTTTAGAGAACCTAATCTATTTACATCCGAATAAAAATTAATTGAACCATCTTTATCTGATACAGCTTTATTAATTAAATTAATATTTAACAATTTATTGTTTTTTATATTTATTTCAAGAAGTTCAAAAGTTTTTTTATCAGGTTCAAAAGACTCAATCTTAACGTCCGGCCATAACCATTTAAAATACAATGTTGCCATTCCAATATTTGCCCCGCAATCAATAATTAATTTTGGAGATTGATCTGAATAATATGTACCGAGAACAAATATCTCTCTAAATAAGTAGTAAAAACTGTAGAAATTAAATGTCTCCACTTGGAAGGATAGAAAAGATACTTTTTTAATGTTTAAAAACTTACCAACGGAATGCTGAATGATTGTGATTTTTATATAGGCAAAAAGAAGTTGTAGCTTTTTTTTGCCTATATAAGGACTGTTTAAAATCACACCAAAATCCGTTGTGACTGTTAAAAAAACATTTAAAATCCTTATTAAATATGGCATGTAGTTTTAAGTATACCAGAGTTTCCTACCTCACCGTTTTCCCCATCCATCTCTTCCACCAGAGCACGAAAACAAGAAGTGTCCAGAGTTGTTTACGATTGTCACACTTTCCCTCCACATGGTCCGCTAGGAGTTTACTAACGTACTCTGTATTAAAAATCCCTATCGTATCCAGTGAGTCTCTTCCAAGGTGTTCCTCAAGCATGGGACGCATCTCACCTTTCATCCATGCCCCTATAGGTATTCCGAAACCCTTTTTCTTTCGATAAATGATTTCTCTGGGCAACTTCCCTTCCATAAGTTTTTTCAAAATATACTTTCGCTCAGTTCTCCGCAGTTTAAAGTTCCACGGCATATGGTTCGCCAAGTCCACCACAAGTGTATCAAGGAAAGGTGCACGCACCTCAAGCGCATGCATCATACTCGCACGATCCACCTTGACCAACACTTGGTCCATCATGTACATGCGTTCATACACCAGCCCTAATCTGTCGAATGTATCCCGTGAGTCTGCTTCTCTCAGGTATCGATCTATATCCTCATACACATTTTTGTGTCCAACAGCCTCCCACACTTCTTTGTTAAAAAGGTTTCTCCTATCATCTACTCCGTACGCACCAAGCCAGCGCTGGTTGCGATAGTCTGGGTTACCTTCAAAATCCTTCGTTGACTTTTTGAGTTTAAAATCAAGACTCATGTTGCTATGAGAGGTCGGGAGCATGCGCACACTTTTTGCCAACACTTTTCGTATAAACGAAGGCACCTTTTCATACAGCCCAGCTAAGCGATGTGCCAAGAAAGTATCGTATCCACAGAAGAGTTCATCGCCACCATCTCCTCCGAGTGCCACGGTGACATGCTCGCGTGTAAAACGCGAAAGTAAGTAGGTGGGAATTATCGACGAGTCCGCTACAGGCTCATCAAGGTACTCGCCTATCTCAGGAATAAGCTTCAAGCAGTCCTCCACAGATAGTATTTCTTCATGGTGCTCTGTACCCAGATGCTCTGCCACTTGCCGAGCATACGTAGACTCGTCAAAGGACTTTTCCTTAAAGCCTATTGAGAATGTTTTCACTTTTTGTTTGCTCGTCTTCGTCGCGTAGTACGCTACTGCGCTACTGTCGATGCCTCCCGAGAGGAATATGCCCAGTGGCACATCTGCCTCAAGTCTACTTGCTACTGCTTTTGTAAGTGCTGTATCAAGCTCGTCTTTGGCATCTTCAAACGAGGTACTTTTGGGTAGGAATGTTGGTTTCCAGAACGTACTCTTGCGAACAGTTTTTCCGTTCCATACGAGCGTTGTAGCAGGCTCAAGCTTCCACGTGTCCTTGAAAATAGTGTACGGCGTAGGCACATACTCATACTGAAAGTATTTATTTACAGACACTAAATCCACCTCGCGAACAAAGCTCGGGTGTGCCATGAGTGCCTTAAGCTCGGAACCAAAGAGGAGTGTCCCCTCTTGTAGGCTCCAGTACAGAGGCTTTTTACCCATACGGTCACGCGCAAGGAAAAGCAAATCTTTTTTTACATCATATAGCGCTATAGCAAACATTCCCTCAAGTTTTGAAAACACTTCTTCCCCCACTTCTTCATATAGATGAACGATAACTTCGGTGTCACTTTTCCCAATAAAGGTATGCTTGTTTTTTAACTCCTTCCGAAGTTCGTGATGGTTGTAAATCTCCCCGTTAAAAACAATCCAGACATCTTCTTTTTCGTTTGCCATTGGCTGGTGCCCTGCTGGAGAAAGGTCGACTATGGAAAGACGTCGTTGTGCAATACCTATCGAGGTATATTTTTTTTGAAATACTTTCAAACCAGCGTCGTCTGGTCCACGATGTTTGAGTGAGATGTTCATGCTCTCTAGCGTGGTCTCATTTCCCTTCCCACTGTATCCCGCAATGCCACACATACACACTACTTGTTTAAGATTTCTACAATTTCGTATGGGGTCTTGTTTTGAGACTCGTAGTACACTCGCATGAGCATTTCCGCGATAACACCCATGGCAAGGAGCTGTACACCGACAATAATCAAGAGTGCAGAAAAGATAGGTAGTGGCGTTTCGACAAAACTACGCAAATCCAACAGCTTAAGCACAACAGCGGTTGTGCCGGCAAGTACCCCAAAGAAAAAGGAGACGAATCCAACACCGCCAAAAAAGTGCATCGGTCGGTTCATATACTTGTGAAGAAACTTCACTACTATCAAATCGAGGAGCACTTTGTAGACACGTCCTAAGCCATACTTTGTCGTACCGTATGTGCGAGGTCTGTGGTGTACCTCTATTTCTGTTATTTTTCCTCCTACTGCACTTGCATACATAGGAATAAAACGGTGCATCTCACCGTACAACTGTATTCCTTGTATTACCTCTCTGCGAAAGGCTTTCATGGTGCACCCATAGTCGTGCACGTGCACGCCGGTTATCTTTCGAATGAGTGCGTTTGCAATAAGTGAAGGTATTTTCCGAGTAACAAAGGTGTCTTTTCTGTCTTTTCGCCAACCACATACAACGTCTTTTCCCTCATCTATTTTTTTTAAAAAGTTTGGTATATCAGCTGGGTCATTCTGTAGGTCAGCGTCCATAGGTATAACAATGTCTCCTGATGCCATTTTCATTCCTGCAGCCATAGCAGCCGTTTGTCCACAGTTAAAGCGAAACCGTAGTATCTTCACATTTTTGTCTTGCTCTGCAATCTTAGTAAGCTCTGCAAAACTTCTATCTCGCGAACCATCATCAACAGCCAGTACCTCGTACACTATATTGTTTTTTTCACATACCTCCTTTATCTCTTTGTAGAGAATAGGAATGTTTTTTTCTTCATTATATATAGGCAACACTATTGAAACTTTCATCCCGTTAGAGACAGGACACGTGTGTCCATTTGTAGATTTACTGGTAATTGTGTTATGCATGTTTGTTTTTTATTCAAAACGACTTTCCGGTACT
>LCFC01000013.1 GCA_000998805.1 Parcubacteria group bacterium GW2011_GWA2_43_11 | reverse complement strand
TTTCGTCACAAGAAGTAAACGAGTATATTCAACGACACGGATTTTTAGGAACGACTTTTGTATCAAAAAACAACCCTACCAAAACCGTGTTTCCAAGCACCACTCCAAACGATGCGGTAACATTTATGGAGAGACTTTGGGACGGGGAAACCTTTGAGCCAGGAGCTCGCAAACTCATGCTTACCTACTTAGCTCAGTCAAGACACACACACTTCGGACTCCGTCATCTCCCCACCTCACTCAATATGAAAGACCCTATAATTTCCGAGAGGTATTCAAAAGCGGGAAAAGTGCACCACACAGTCAATGACACGGTACTCCTTAAAACACCTAAGGAAGTTTTAAGTATTGGTGTTTTTGTTGACAATTTCGTCGCAACTGAAAACTTTAACAGCGTCGACAACAAAGGTATTCTTCTTGTTTCCGATATCACACGGGACTTGTTTACCGAATGGTACCAATCAGTTTCGTAGTATTTTTTTTCTGATACAGGCAACTGTAAGATAGTTTATTGTCCCCTGATAAGAAAATAGTTGCATGACCCATGCACTACAAAAAACTTCACCACACCTTTACAAATTAAACCGTGGCTGTCTCAGTTTATGACTGTCCCGGTACCCGACATTTCCCCAAAATTAAGGAGGTCGGACCTCCTTAATAATTAATATAACAATACTTATTGTGTCTAGTGCGGAGTTGAAAGCGAAACCCCGTACACCAAACGAAATGTGATTTAATTGTCCCCAATAAAATTCACCTAATCTTAATGATAAGAGTTTAAAATTATTCAGACTTACTTAATGTACTAATACTAATAAATAATCTTTATGAACAAAACACTTTCGGTAATAGTAATTATAATTCTTATCGCTGGTGGCTTTTGGTTTTTTATGCGCGCCGATGATACACAAACGCCTTCAACAAAACAAACGCCAAGCACAGCACAGACAACACCTGTGACAAAGCAACCATCTACGTCTTCAGCAACTCAAACACCGTCTTCTCAAACCCAAACAAATAATAGGGTTGTCTTCAATATCAAAGGAACAAAATTTGCTTACGACAAAAAAGAACTAACGGTTACTGAAGGTGACATGGTGACTATAAACTTTGAATCAGCCGATGGTTTTCATGACTGGGTAATAGACGAGTTTAATGCGGCTACAAAACAAGTAGACGTTGGTGTGCCAACATCAGTGACCTTCGTGGCTGACAAGGTGGGTGTGTTTGAGTATTACTGTTCAGTAGGCAACCACAGGGCTATGGGCATGGTTGGGAAACTTACCGTCGTTGCAAAACAATAGCACCTCGTGACACTGGATAAAAACAAACACCGTCTACAGCATTATGGACGATGTTTGCTATAACTTTTAACCGTACTGGTTACTTATTGTAGTTAAGTGCGGAATGATTTATTGTCCCCGTCCCCAATTCTTTTACACATCCCCAACCGTTACTGATATTAGGAGGGAGTTACCGAGTTAAAAAATTTAAGCCTGTCCCATATATCACACGAAATGCGATTTAAGTTTCCCTATTCCCAAGTATCAACTGCAGTACTTTGATGGTGAACTCTCTTTCTTCGACGTTCAAAATGTTCTTCACGTGCTTGTCGGTATGCACTAACTATTTGCGGATACTCTGGATGCACTTCCATCCATGCATCTATATTGGTCCACGATAGACCATGAAAACCAAACTGTGTGTTATAGGTGTATACGTCTTCATCCCCCTCTATACTAAACCGTTGTGCAAGACTGACAGGAGCAAACACCACACCTTCACGCTCCACACTGTTTCTGTTCCAAACACACAGTGACACATCCTCTGGATGATGTCTTGCTATCTTTCCAGATTCCAAAAGTTTTGCAGAGGTTTCTAGAAACTTTTTACTGCGTAGGGAAAAACCGCCATTCCCGACCACTTTTACGCCAACAAGGTTTTCTGGAAAATCAAAGTTTTTTACTGACCAGTCAGCCACATGCCATGGTGCCCCAATATAGTCATACTTTAGAAACTCATCAGTCCAACTTTGCGGATTTAAAATAAAACCATCATATTGTACAAGTAATACATAATCAGTATCGACATATTTCACAAGCTCTGCAATACAAAATCTTGAAAATTCCTCGATACTTCCAATATATGCAATTGTTACCAATCGCTCATCATTAGTTGAAAGTGAAGTAAGTAACTTCACTGCTCCAAAATCAATGTCCTTTTGACAAATATCCATTATCACTTGGATTCGTTCAACATTCACACAGTCGATACCTATGAGAGTTACATTTTTTAGGTTGAGTTTCATTGTGTAAATATGTATGTAAGACAGTGTAGCATACAGTTTACGTCTTGGTATTTTACGCATCAACTCATCTCATATGACACCGAAACAGTACGTGTACCTTAGCGTGCTTTTTTAATTAAACGGTTGCTGTCCTTTGTTATTTTTTAAAAAAAGTGGCTATCTTTTTTCCTCAAACTCAAGAAGGATGCGTTTCAATCATAAGAAATTTTCTTATATTCTCTTTGAAGAAATCTTTGAATCGAATATTTCTGTTCGTGATTTTTTGTTGCTCATATTCCTTATAGAAACTATAAACACGTTCACGCAAATCGTTTCTTACATACCTATCGAAGTAGGTGTCTATCTGACCCCTGAGCTCAAGAAGAGAATGTATTCCCATCTGTTCCAAACGAGCTCGTGTTTCTGGTTCTGAATTAAGAGTGTTGGCATATGATTCCTCCGTAAGCTCATCAAGCACTTGCTTGAATTGCTCTAAAGATGGAAGGTCTTCTCCATGTCTAATTATGTCATTATAAGTTCTAATTAACTCTTCATTTAGGAGACTCTCTGCGTGCTCACCATATCCTTCGTCAACTTTATACTTCACAGACGCCAGACTGATAATGTTTTCTTTTGGTAAATCATTTGCAATCATCTCTGTCAATGGGTTGATGATACCATGTAAATATTCATGACCAGCATTATCGACATTTCCCGGATGTGAGACAATAACTGCAGTGTTATCAACATGAAAAGAAAAACCTGAGTTCTTATTTTTAATGATATTCCCCGCAGGAACAAGTAGTACCTTTTTTGGGAACTCGCCATCTGTGGGGTGGAAATATTCTAGTATCTCAGAGATTTGTGCCTCAAAAATAGAAACATACTGTTCCCAACTTTCTGCCTCGTCATTTATTGTGGCAGTAGAATCAATTTTAGAAAAATCATTTCTCAACTTCGCCAGTATTTTCTCGGGGTCAGAAATGTGTTGTTTATATTTTTTTACTTGTTCAACAAGTTCTTTTTTCCATTCAGGATGCTCCAGTGACAGGGCGAGCATGAATATGGCTTCTTCGTCCTTAATGTCACTATACTGATCCATAACACTCGATGCAAACTCGAGTCCACGTTCACGACCTAGTATAACTTTTGGACAAGATTGTTTTTCGAATTCTATTATTCCTTCAATGCTCACGTACAAATCTTACTAGATGATCATCTGTCACGCTAGCGCACGCATCAACTCATCTCATATGACACCGAAACAGTACATATACTTCATCACACATTTTTAAATTAAACCGTGACTGACCTCTAGTACCTAAGTTATAATAAACGTCACATGCAAGAAGCACCACCACAGAATAACCAGAAAGAAGATGTAGTCTCCGCGGAGGAAAAAATGAAATATATACGTGGACAGATGATTACAGCTTTTGTTGAGCGTCAGTCGCATTTTTATAAGAATGAAGGAGATTGTATGTCATTCGCAACATATCTTGAGCAAAAAACAATTCCAGAAGACGCTGAAGAACACGAGCGAAAAGGTCTTTTGAGTAGTGTAGCAAGCGAGTGTAAAAGTGAAGGTCGACATATGTCATACGATGACTTGGCAAGTCGAGTAGATATGCTTTATAAGCAAGGAGGTGGTAGGGCTGTTGGTATATTTTTATCCGAACTTATAGATACACTTCCCATAGATACTTCAGAAAATGACGATATTATATCTTGCAATATTGTAAGTAAATTAAAATATATGGAATCGTTGGGCTACGATCCTGCCGGTACTTTTATGGAAATACACTTTGATAGCCTGTATAGGCACGGTGAGAAAAATATACGTAGTGCCATAAAGGATGAGCTTGGCAGAGTAGCCAAAGACATCGTCGAACATCATCCAGATGTGCAAGCAGTTGTTGCTACGAGCTGGCTCATGGGCACTGGGCTAGCAGAACGTTTTGGCTTTACGGTGCTTGAGGATGTTGAGGTAACACAAGAAGGACATCAGTTGCGAGGACAACTTATAACTCAAGATGGGAGTGTGCACGAGGATCGAAGGAAGGCGTATATTGAGGGCAAAGATTTGCCTTTCAAAGTCAAATGTGGGTACATTTCAGTAGATGATTTTCTAGCTCGCTATTTACCAAAAGATGGGGTAGCAGAATCAGAGTAAAAACGGTGACTGTCCCTTTCTCCATGAGTTTTATATAAAAGTGGCCACAGCATGTTGCTGTGGCCACTACTCTGTCTTCACTACTCAAGATCAACCCGGATTTCCACTTCTTTCTCGAATGTAAGTTTTCCTTCTTGATTACGATGAATCCATCCTCGACGAAGGGCAACATTTACACCCATGAGTGCTGGTCCAAAGAATAGCCAGGCAAAAATGGCTCGTATGTCACCACTTCCTGCCGGGTTTATGTATACACCCCTTGGACCGCTTGCTCTCCAACACTCATAGCTCCAACAGGTATTCCCGATATACAACCAGCCTGCGATGCAGAGGGGAGATGCTACCCATGCCGGAAACCACTCGGTAAAAATGGTTAACAAAACTGGAAGAATCATTACCATAATACCGAAGATAATCTCAAGAATAATCATTGTGTTTCCTCCCTTGAAAATTTGAATTATCTTATCGACGACGCCCAGAAGCGATATTAATACTAAATTTATATTACGTCAACTTTTTTTTGAGAGGGATTGATGCAATAACACTTCGTGACACTGCTGTTCGATAAAAACAGACACCGTCTTGTTTTTCCTGTACATACCAACTTTTGTTTCAATTATATTCTCATGTTAGTACTGGCAGTTTGGGATGAAGTAAAGTATTTATATAAAACGTACCCCCAGCTCAATGCTGAGGGTACGAGGTTAATTTGAGAGCCGTCGGCACAACCAACGGCGTCAAAGACGTAACAATACGAGTTTACAGTTTGTACAGGTTTGTAAATTTCTCCGTAAGGTATTCAAGGTATGGTCCAACAGTAAGCTCACTGCCAGTAGCGAGTCTGTACAACTCATCTGAGCTATACCGGCATCCATGCTGATGTATGTTTTCCTTGAGCCAGCTATTCAATGAGGACAAATCCCCCTGAGTAATATCCCGTTCAAGTGTAGGTACCTGTGCCTCTGCTCCGGCAAAGAGTTTAGCTGCTCCAACAGCACCCAAGGTGTATGTTGGAAAGTATCCAAACGACCCATCGGTCCAATGAATATCCTGCAAGCAGCCGAGAGTATCATTGGGTGGCACGATACCAAGCAATTCTTTCATCTTTCTGTTCCACACCTGAGGCAAATCCCTTACTGCAAGACTTCCGTCCATGAGAGCGTTTTCGATCTCATATCTGAGTATGATATGCATGGTATAGGTAAGCTCATCCGCTTCAACACGAATGAATCCCGGCTCTACCAGATTTACCGCTTGATAGAACTGTTCTAAAGTCACACCGTTGAGTACCGGACTGTACATGGCTTGAAGGTGCCGAAAGTTACCCTGCCAAAATGCATAGGATTTCGCAATATGTCGTTCCATCAGAAGTGACTGCGATTCATGAACTCCGAGCGAACGATACGTACCAAGCGGTGTTCCGTAGTGCTCGAGTGGCAGATTGTGGCAATAGTTCCCATGCCCAACCTCATGCGCCGTTCCCAGAAGTGCCGACAGCCAACCATTCGTATAGCGGTTGGTAACCCTGCCAAACCCGCAAGTCATTGGATGTGTGGATGTATCCAACCTGCCGTTTTCGAAGTCATATCCCAGAAGAGCGGCAAGCATTTTATTATAGGCAAGTTGAAGTTCCATGGGAATTTCTTTGCGCAGTATACTCACATCCGGTTTGGGACGACTGGCAATTTCCCGGATGAGTGGAACACAAACGGCACGTATCGAAGCAAAAAACTCATCGAGTTTATCCAACGTCATACCCGGCTCATATCCTTGCAAGAGCACTTCGTATGGCTCGCTGTTGTTGGGGTCAATACATCTCGCCACTTCACGCTTCAGCGCGACAAGCTGTTCCAAGTATGGCTGAAATGACGCAAAATCGTTATTCGATCGTGCTTTGCGCCACGCCATCTCAGCTTCCGTTGCAAGCTTGGTGATTTGTGCCACAAGCTCCGTCGGTACACCAACCGCGCGTTTGTACATTTCTTGGATTTCGTGCACCTGTGCAGCTTCTGCTTCTGAAAGGGTTGCGACTTCGATGCTCTGAAGTAATTCACCGATACGTGGACTGGTGACAAGCCCATGATGAACTGCGGACAAAGCACTGCTTTCCCTGCCTCTCACCTCGACAGACTTCGCGCCTCGAGGCATCATCACATGCTGATCCCAGCCTATGCTTTCTATTGAAGAACCAACTTCCCCTGCTTGGGCACAAAGCGCGACCAATTCCTCATACATTTTTGCTGTTCGTTCTGTTTTCATCACCACTTCCTCCATTGTTTCATTCATCTCATGTGTAAGAACGTGTTTTATCAATACCTCCACTGTTTTCCTTTGCTTTTTCTGAAAATAGTGTAAAGTATATATATCACTAGGAAAAAGACCCTTATGTAGATACGTCTACATCGGGGGCTTTTTTATTTCAACACACCTTTTCAAATTAACCTTGACCTTTGTTATTTTTAAAAAAAACGGTGGCTGTCCCCTTTTTCCTTAAATCTAAAAGTCCGTTCAACAACCCATTTCATGTCTCCTTCAAACCGGAATAACGTAACATTGTTAAACGGTAGTGAGAAGTTTGGTTTTTTAAGCGTCTGTACATAGGTCCATATTTGATCTATTTCTTGTGACGATAAGCGATTAGCTAAAGTCGCATGAGGATGCCAATTAGGAAATTCCTCATGCGGCATGTCGGGAAACTTCTGTAATTCATCTTGTAACTGAACTACTATATTTTTGATCGGGTGGGGTACGTCTATTTTTGCAAATACTACTCTGTCCTCAAAGTGGCCGAAATCTAAGATTGAGAATTCTCCAGGAACGTTTCTTTTTGCTACCCAGTTCTGCAAGAAGTTAACCAGAGAAGAGATATCCTCCTTACTGAACGGATAAAAGATAGTTATGTGCGGGGGAATTTTCTCGTGAAGTTTCCATGTGTCAAATTTATCTGAAATATCTCTGGCGATGCTCTCATGCCAATTTGCTGCTTCTCCTTCAATTAGATGTCCGATGAAATATTTCATAAATTTGATGCATCTCGTGCACTTATTTGTTTAGGAATTCAAAATAGCCACAGATTATTTAAATAGAGGAATTGGCCAAGTTGAGAAAGTATTCCGAATAGTGCTACCAGTTATTGTTATTGGGGACGGGTACAATTTATTACTACTATCCATGGCATAATATTACCTTCCTTTCGGTCTTCCGGGTCCACGTACCGTATGTGAAAGATTAAACTTTTCTATCATATTATCCACCCATTTAAGAGTACCGTAGGGTTTACCTTTGTTTACTGAGTAACGAATAGTTTCAAGTTGTTCTTTTTTTGGTGTGTCATTCACTAACGTAAGGTAGTCATGTGGTAGATCTATTGGTAAATTATGTAGCAATTCTTTCTGTTTACTGTTCCCCTTCTCTCTTCTCCAAAGACTCGACCATTTCCAATCTTCTGCTTTTTCAACTAACTTTGCTCGTAGAGGATTTTGTTCTACGTAGGTAATCACTGTTGTTAGGTAGGTAGTACTTTGCACTGGAAATGATTTGTATCGTCCTTGGTATATACGACCATACCCAATACTCTTTGTGCGTGTCCTATACTGCCGAACGTGAGTTGAGGTGAGCCAGCTCATAAAGTCACTTAGTTGACAATCTGTTTCAGGGTGCAGTATTAGATGAAAGTGGTTAGGCATTATGCAATACGCAAGTATTCTCATTCCTGTAAGTTCTCTTGCTTCCAGAAGTAACTCCTCAAAATGCATGTAGTCATCATCCTTGTTAAAGATTTGCACACGCCCGTTGGCACGGTTTATGACGTGATAGATTACGTTACCTACAGCAACTCTTGCTTGTCGGGGCATGGTAAAACTATACCACACATAAAGTGATTAAATTGTACCCGTCCCTAATAACTAATAACGTCCCCAATAATGTCAAGAGTTTCGAAAAAACGGCTCGGTTGTTTGATGATTAGTGGGACACGCGTGGTACTTATCCCCTATAACCTATAACACGTCAGAATATCAATGACCAATACTTTTTTCTTTATGATACAGGCAGTCTTTTTGCTACGGGTAAAAATTCTCTTAACGCCTCGCGGACATCCTTGATGCCGACGGGCTTGGTGAGGTGCGCGCTAAAACCCGCATCGAGTGCTTTTTGCTTGTCTTCGCGAAGTCCATATCCGGTGAGCGCAATAATGGGTATCTGTATGCCACGGGCACGTAAGGTGTGAATGACATCATACCCATCCATGTGTGGCATGCCGATATCAAGGAGGATGACGTCGTATTCAGAAAGCGTCTTGTGTGCAAGGGCATCTTTGCCCGAATAGACAGCTTCTGCATGTGCTCCGAGATTATTCATAAGTTTGACAAGCAAGTCTGCCGCTTGTACGTTGTCATCCACCACAAGTACGCGCTGGGCTATATTCCCGACGCTATCCTGCGAACCTGGCTCGGAGGCAAAGTTAAGGACGTCTGTGATGGGGAGCTTGATTACGAATTCGCTTCCCTTGCTTCTGCCTTCGCTTGTGGCAAAGATTTTTCCGGCATGCAGTTCCACAATCTTTTGCACGAGGGCGAGCCCGATGCCAAGCCCGCTCGCATTGCTACTGTCACGTCCCTGATAATATATTTCAAAGATATTTGGAAGGTCGTCGGAACGGATACCTTCTCCGTTGTCGCGAATTTTGATGACCGCCCATTCGTTTTCTTTTGTAACTTCTTTTGAAAGTTCAACCCAGATAGAGCCACCGGAAGGCGTGAACTTGGCGGCGTTACTCATCAAGTTAGTGATAGCCTGTTCAAGCCGCGTGTCATCCGCCCATACGGGAAGCGGCGTCGAAGGATATGTAAAGTGGAGCGTAATGTCCGACATCTGTATTAGTGCATCGCTTGCTTTCAGCGAGCGCTCGACGAGTTTACGCAACTCCAGCGTGTGCGGCACCATCTCAATCTTGGCCTGCGTGAAGCGGGTGACGTCCAACAGGTCGTTGAGTAGTTTCGCGAGATGGTCGAACTGGTGCTCGATTACATCGAGTTCTTCGCGCACGTCGGTCGTAGTCTCGCGTAGTTTTAGAAGCTCGAGCGCGCTCTTGATGGGCGCGAGCGGATTGCGTAATTCATGCGAGAGGCTCGCGAGAAAGAGGTCCTTAGCCTTATCGCGTTTGGATATTTCGTCAGACAGGCGACCGTTGTCGAGAATGACTCCAAGGTCATTACAAAATTCGCGGAAGAATTCGAAGTCGTCTTGTGTGTACACACGCCCACTTTCTGCGTATCCGAGCGAGAGGGCACCAAGCGTTTTGCCGAGCGCACTGATCGGAATAATCATGAGTGATTTCAGGCCGAGGCGCTGCATCGCTTCCAGATGCTCGGGGGAACGTGCTCCTTGTCGTATGGTCTCGTCCGTAACGACGGGGACGAATTGCGCTTCGCCAGTCCGAATAACCGCATAGAGGTCAGCTGAATTCTTTTCGGTCGTGGGAAACCGCTTCTCGAACTCAAAGAGGTAATCTGTCATCTTTTGGTCCTGATGAATAACCGCAATACGTTCGAGTCCATTGTGTTCGATGAGCACATCTATCGCACACCAGTCTGCGAGCGAGGGTACTGTCAGCTTGGCTTTCTCAAGAAGCCACGTACGAAAATCCACCTTCATTGAAAGAATCTTTGCCGATTCCAACATGAAACGGAGCTTATCTTCGCGCGAGTTATTGAGGCGTGAGATGTCTTTTGCATTCACTCCAGTTTTTTTCTTGGTAAAGTTTGAGGCCATGTGTCAGAAATTTAATTGGTCAAATTGCACCTGAGCACCTGGAGAGATGGAGATGGGTTTTGAATTATACTACGGAATCATGAAGAGAAGATGAGGGAGGTAATGGACGAGGGCTGGTGTGACGTTTCTGGGACTCGAACCATTATTGGGGACGTTATTGGGGACGGGTACAATTTATTACCACTATTCATGGCATTTATTGGTTTATTGCGTCCCTAATAGCTTTATCCACGAAAAATACTAGTAGTAGTTATGTAATTAGTACTAGTACTCCCCTTTTCTTTGACGAACACTCTTGCCAACATGCGAGTGAAAATGAGAGCAGTTTCTATTTTAAAGTAACTAAAATAGTGACCCCAATAACCTCGAGCGCTATATTCTGCTGAATTTTCTAAAAAACCAATTCTTATTTATATATGTATGAACCTTGTCTATTTCTTTTATTAGATCTGCTTGTTCAGGCTTACCATTAAGACGACCCTTCATTCTTTCCAAGATGACTGATGATACCTTATAGTATCTTGGATAGTTTTTTAACTCATACACAGACGCAATCTGTATATCAATAAACGGTCTTCCGTCGTCTTGCTGTCTGTCTACAACAACTTTCCAACAAGATCATGGAAATTCTCGTAATCACACTGTCGTGCTTCAGACCTTTTAATATTTACAAATTGCCAAAATTTATAAACTCCAGCGACTAAAGTTATTAAGATCGTTAGTCCCGCAGCATAAGTATTTAAGAAAGTGATAATTGCAGTCATAACTTTTATTTGAGCGATAATGACTCCGTCGCTTCTCTAAATGAATCCTGTACAGCGATTATGGTGTGATAGACCTCTGTAGGAGCATTTAAAACACCGGCAGAAACTGAAACCTGACTTGTTCGATACAAAAATACTATTGCCTTAAGGAAGTTAAGATAATTTCTATTTATCATATATAAACGCTTCTGGTCTGTCTCAAAATGCTTATGGAGCAGGGCGTGATTCCTAATTACTTTCAACCTCTCAGTGATAGCTTTGTCATCATTCTTCTCGATATCATCACTCAAGTACTTCACCGCAATTGGGTGAAGCTCCGATATCTTGTCACTTACTCGCCTGTTCAGAAATTTATAAAACATGCTCTTTATTATATCGCTTTCAGCAGATTTGCTAAGCTACTCAGCTCGAGCGCTCGAGACATGTAAGCGTGTCGAGCTAGCTCAAATTGGCTGCCGGACTAGGACTCTTCCATTACATGGACGGTACATGTGTCACATCTCAGTTCGCCTTGCAAGGCTCCTTCGAAAAGTTCCACATCTTCTCATCCTAGTACGCGAGCAAAATTGTTTGCTCGCTCCGGCAGCAGCTTTCGCTCTGCTCACCTGCTGCCGGACTAGGACTCGAACCTAGATACTCGCCTCCAGAGGGCGATGTCCTACCATTAGACGATCCGGCAAAAATATAGACTACTACTATCCCAAACTTATCACTTCGCACATAACGTTGGACGTGGATTGCCGCGCCTGCGGGCTCGCAATGACGACTAACCATAACGATATTTGCCATCGCAATATAACATATTTCCGAGTAATGAGTAACGAGCTACGGAGTAGCGAGTTACGAGTAACGAGTTAAAGTCTGGCAGAAAAAGAGAAAGACGTGGATTGCTTTGCTTCGCGCGCAATGACAGGACGAGCTTGCCCTGAGCCTGTCGAAGGGTGGCGGGGTGAAAACGCCGTTTTAATTATCACTCTAATTCTAGTATTATTTCTCGCATATTTATCCCTGCGTTTATATAAGAAGTCCCCGACTAGGTCAGGGACTTGCATTGGATAAAACCGCTACTTCTTCGGGTCTCGCACCCGCATACCCCATCTACCGGGGTAACGAAAAACAGAGATGAGGCCGTACGCATTACTCAATTCATCCAACACTCTGTAGTTCCCACGGTAAATCTTCAAGCAGTAACCTCGTACTGTTTCAACAGTTTTGCCAATAATTGCCGCAAATTGTACGGGTGAAATTTCGCGACCAGGAATTTTTCGTTTTTTAACACGTTCAACCACGGTATACCTCCGTTGATTTTTATGGTTCATAAAACAACCTGAGAGACAGTATATATGAATGTAAAATAAAAAATAGGTCGGAGGTTCCGCGTGGCGAGGAGCGACTGAGTTGAATGTTAAAGGTTCATAAAGCATGCCCCGTACCAAGTCACGCATGACTTTGGTACTGGGGTTATAAAGTTGAAGAATACGTTACAAGTTGCAGAGCAAACGCAACGTACATTATGAACCTTATAACTTTTAACTTTTAACTTTTTTCGCCTTCTCCACCAAATACTCCAGCATCTTTCCTGCGATATCTATACTTGTCACTTTCTGCGTCGTTGCAAAGTCATTCGGAAAGTTTACCTCAGCTATATACGGTTTGTTATCTTTGTCATAGAGCAAATCCACCCCGCCCGTCTCTAGACCGAGTGTACGTACCGCCTGCACAGCAATCTGTTGTATGTCCTCGGGAAGCACGCGTGCTTCACGTCTTTGTTCGACATTTCCATTTAAAACATTTGTCCTAAACTCTCCCTCCGCGACGTATGTGGCATGACTCGCAACCACTGCATCACCCAAGACCACAGCACGTACATAGAAATCATGCGGAATATACTTGCGAAGCATGGCAACCGCCTTTGTAGCAACAAGATAGTCAAGAACAGACTGCAGACTCTTCATAGAATCAATCCGCATCACTCCAACACCGAGTGATCCTCCTGTAACTTTCACAATAATTGGAAACGAGCCAAGGTGCTCCACGACTTGATGAAGCTCTTCTACGGAAGATGGTATGTCTGGAAATGTTGGCACTACTGGTAGTCCAAACTTTTTATGCGTAAACCAAGAAGCAACTCGTGAAAAATTCACTGATTGCCACGTAGTATAAAATGACGACACATCATCGTTTACCATCATTTTTTCGGCAATAGACGCACTTCCGCCTACCGCACTTCGATATATCAAATCTCCTTTTCCAAGTTTTGGCAATGTTGAAAGGGTAAAAGATTTCCCCAAATCACTCGCATCCATTCCTACAAACTCGACTCCTTGCAGTTCACAAGCTGTTTTGAAAAGTGTTGGTATGGTGTTCTCTTTTCCTTTCTTATTGACTGATCGATATAGTAGGTTAAATCTCATATTCCTTTCGTTATTGTATAATTTTCCGCACCACTTTCACTATATTAAAACATATTCGTGACGAGTGAGTTGAAAGTTAAAAGTTCATAAAGTTATAAAGTTGAAAAATGAAAACGTGGATCCTGTCCGCCGGCAGGTGCTTCGTTGCGAGGTGCAATGACAGATACTGAGTTAAAAGTTGAAAGTTATAATGTTGAAAGTTACAAAAAAAACGAGCTAGATTGCTACTTTATAACTTTATGAACTTTTAACCCTTCGAGTCCCCTCACACTACGTACTATTTGATAATTTTATAGTCGACATTTGGATCAACCAAAAAACCCTTCAAGTCATGCCGGCCAACAATCATTGAGTACTTCATATGCGTCCTGTCGGTGTATGAAGCCACGGTAGTAACTACCTTACTCTGTAAACGAAACGTCACACCCACCATGTCACGTACCTCATATCCTATACCTGAGCGTACTCGTTTCTTCTTGGGATGATCTGCCAAGCCAAGCTCTTCTACAAGTGATTCGTCTATTGAGCTACTATATGCACCTGTATCCATTTTTGCCTGCACCGTCTTCTTACCCTTCGGACCATACAAGGTCACCTTCTCAAGCACATGCAGTACATTGCTCGAGTCAGGAACTCTCGTCAATGCAGATTCAGCAAAAAGATACTTTGCGAGGTCTATGCCGTACTCGACCGTAGGAATCTGCATATCTTCGATGCGCTCAAGGCGTGTTCTGAGTGATGCCCCATTTGCAATCTGTATCTGCAATCCTGGACGAGCATTTATCTCAAGGATAAGGGGGCCTTCTTCTTCGTCGAGTACGATATCAATACCTGCGTACCCTAAAGAGGAGACCTCTTGTGCTTGCACAGCATACTTAAGAATCTTACCCCACCGAGGTATCTTTATTCCTCGAACCTTCGTCTTAGTTCCTGGTATTAATGTGGTTATTTTGCCAAAGTACACTCCTTTGGTCGTAATCCCCGTACGAATATCAATACCAATCCCAATAGCCCCCTGATGTAGGTTTGCACAGCCATTCGAGTGTTCGGTAGGTAGCCGAAGCATCGCCATGACTGGTACCTTGTTGTAGACAATCACCCGAATATCAGGAACGCCTTTTTTCGAGAGCTTCCGCATGGTGCTTGAGACCACCACCCTTTTTTCAACTAACGCAGTGTCAGGTAAATGATTAATCGAGTAGGCACCATCAAGAATACTGAATATTTCAGCCTCTAGCTGTTCTGCGGTGAGTATCCCGCCACCTAAGAGCTTCCCCTCCATCCCATTCCAGTTTCTTACTACCAATATACCATTTCCACCATACCCACGCGCGGGCTTCAGGACGAAACTTCCTTTTAACTTTTTCCAATCGTAATCTCGCACGTCGCGATGTTTTCTAAATACTTCAAGAAGTTTTGGTGTTGGAATCTTATGTTTAATGAGTCTCTTTTTTGTGAGAAGCTTGTTGTCTGCACGCTTCTTCGCCATTCGCTTATTATTTGGGCGAATATACAAGTAGTTTCGTGCATTCATTCCTAATGCTATTTTACTCACTGGCATAGGATTCGAGTGTTCTAAACCTGAGCACTTCAGCCAATCGGAGACCGAAGTATCGTCCGAGCATGAAGTTTACGGGCACTGTTAAAAGTATAACCTCCGGCCACAAAATAAGCGCGTCTCGCACTGAGGAGCTTGTTGCAAGCAGGTACCCAATGAGCGCAAGTCCTATAGTTACTGATGTTATTAAAATAGTTTCGCGTACTGTTTTGCGTAGCTGAACAGAAACAATAGAGTCCCCAAGTAGGGTTAGAATAAGTACGGGGAAAATAGACAGGTCACGAATAGATTCCAACTCAAGGATGATGGAGACAGTGAGCGCGGCAAAGACGAATACCGCGAGGAATAGATGGGAGAGTGATCGCTTGGGAAAATACATAATAGGTACGCTCCGCAATAACGTTCGAGATACAAAAGACGCCAAGACTACAGCACTCAAAATAATAAGTCCAGCGGTAATACCCACAGCCACGAATGCAAACGCAAGAACAATAGGTACCAGCATCTCAAGAGACGGCAAACCAATCACTACTCGCACGAACGCAATGAGAGTTGCGATGACGGGAATCAAAAAAATTAATACAATCGTATTGGCAGGGATTCCCAGAGATATAGCCTTTTGCACCCAGTACGCTAGGAAGTTGAACAATCCAAGGTCTTTAACCGGTCGCTTTTCAAGCAATGTTTGTATTTCTGTTTTTTTTGGCTCTTCCTCTGGTTTGGTAAGGTCCTGCTTTGGGGAAGTAAAAGCTTCAAGAAGACTGTTCCCTGTGTCTATATCAATATCTGTCGAAGTCACCTGACTTGAGGTAGCGGTACTTGTAGAGGTCGTAGTACCATCATTCACAGTTTCTTGCGCAGTGACATCTGAAACAAGCCCAAATGTGCCTAGTGCAAAAATAAACACCGCCAATAGGCGGACAACGTATTTCTTCTCCATGGTAATACTATATCACAATAAATTAATTTTGTACACCCCGTAGTAGAAAATGACATTGCGCTCTGCGCGTCTCAAACTCCTTTGAGACTATGTCATTTTTCACTACGGGGTACAGTCCCTCTGTGGATGGGGAGGTCTTAATAAACGGCTCAACAAAGCGATAATATTTAACGTTTCTTTGTCTTTCTCCCCTCCTTAAACTTCTTTACTTCCTGTACAAAACCGGTAAACAAAGGATGCGGGAAGAGCGGTCGAGCCGTAAATTCCGGATGGAACTGCGTTCCAAGGAAAAAGGGATGCTCTGCTACAGGCAACTCAGCTATTTCCATAAGCACGCCATCTGGTGATTTGCCCGAGAACACGAGCCCATGAGCTTCAAGCTGTGCAATGTACTCAGGGTTAACTTCGTATCGGTGTCGGTGTCGTTCCTGTATTTCTGGTTTACCGTAAAGTTTTCGCGCTAGGGTTCCGTTCTTGAGCAGTGCTGGATACGCCCCAAGACGCATCGTCCCTCCGTAGTTTCCTGCTTCCATAAGCTTCTTTTGTTCAGGCATGATATCTATCACAGGGTTCGTTGTGTTTGGATTAATCTCAACTGTATGAGCATCCGCAAGCTTCAGCACATGGCGGGCATACTCCACCACCATAAGTTGCATTCCATAACAGAGCCCGAAGTACGGGACTTTGTTTTTTCGTGCGTACTCAATCACGTGTATTTTTCCCTCAATACCAGTCTCGCCAAAGCCACCCGGAACCAAGATACCATCAAATTTTACAACGTCTTTTTTAAGTACTTTTTCGGTAAACTGCTTGGAGCTCACCCAGTGAATGATGGGCTTCACTCCTACCTTGTACGCACTGCACTTGATAGCCTCAAGTACAGAGATGTACGCGTCAGAGAGCATGAAGTCACCTGTATCGAAGTATTTACCCACAACTGCTATATTCACCTCTGCATGACTCTGTACCGCCCTCTTTGCAAGCGCCTTCCATGCACTCAAATCAGAAGGTTTCTTTGGTTTCAATGAAAGCTGAGCGAGTAAGAAATCCGAAAGGTGCGCGTTTTCAAAGTTGACGGGGACTTCATAAATACTCTCAATGTCTGGGGCGCTGATAACGTGGTCCTTTGAGATGTTGCAGAAGAGTGCAATTTTTTCCTTCCGCTTCAAATCAAGTGCGTAATCACTTCTAGCCACTATGAAATCTGGATGTACTCCCGTAGAGTTCAAGGTGCGTACTGCATGCTGGGTCGGCTTGGTCTTCATCTCGCCTACCTTCTTGGGAATGGGGACATAGCTTACCATCACTGTAGTCACATCTTTTGGTTGCATGAGCTTGAGCATGCGGATAGCTTCTATAAAAAGAATATTTTCATACTCTCCTACGGTTCCGCCTATCTCTACCACTACCACATCCGCATCGGCTTTTTTCGCTGCACGCTTAATACGTCGTATCACTTCAAGTGGAATATGTGGAACGACCTGCACGCACTTGCCCTTATACTCAAGATTGCGCTCTTTTTCAATAACCTCTTGATACACATGCCCTGTTGTCATGTAGTTCATGCCATCAAGCGTCGTATTGAGGAACCGCTCGTAGTTTCCCATGTCTTGGTCAGTCTCACGTCCATCTTCAAGCACAAACACCTCACCATGTTCGGTGGGGTTCATGGTACCGGCATCTACGTTGATGTACGGGTCTACCTTCATGGCAGTCACGGTAAACCCTCGTGCTTGCAGAATAGTTCCTATAGAACTCGCTGTCACTCCCTTTCCAACGCCACTCATTACCCCTCCTACGACAAAAATATATTTTGTGTTTTTACTCTTTTGTTTTGTTGGCATGGATACTCTAGTTTAAATTCTTAGATATTTTTTAACCGCAAGGAAACTTGATAATGCGCCCAAGAATGCGCCTGACGACATGATAATAAGGAACATTTTCCCAAAGTTTTGCGTGTAGTACACAAACAAATTAAAATCACCAAAAAACTCCTGCGTTCCCGGACCAAGCCATATAGCCAATGGATAAAACGCGACCAGTGTAATCGTTGCGGAAATCAATCCGGTCATAATACCTGCAAACACGAACGGTCCCCGAATATAGGCGTCACTTGCACCGACGAGCCGCATGACGGATATTTCCTCTCGAGAAATGTAAATGGTCATTCGTATCGTATTAAACACAATAACGATAGAAACCACAATAAGGACGATAGATACCGCGAGTCCGAATGTTTCTATACCCTTAATCACTTTCTGTAATTTTTCTATTGCCGTTTTGTTGTCGTTGAAATTTACCTTTGCAACAATCGGGACACCGTCCTTGCTGACTGTTGATTCGTCGCTCTGCAAAAAGTTGTTGATGCGTTCATAGTATGAAGGGTCTTTTGCCTTAATGGAAAGTGATGCAAGAAGTGGATTGGTACCAAGCTCGTTGAGTGCTTGTATTTCTATCTCTTTGTCTTTATGTCGTTCTCGAAAACGTACCTCAGCCTCTTCTCGAGAAATGTAGGTAACTTTCTCAACTTCATCTAGCTGCTCCAGAGTCGATTGAACTGCCAAGATACTCTCTTCCGGCGCATCAATAGTAAAGTATGCATTGATATCTACTTTGTCTTTTAAGAGATTGAGTGAAGAGTCAAGCATCTCATTCACAAAAATAAGCGAACCAATCACAAAAAGTGTAATAGACATCACTACTACAGAAGAAGTTGAAACGAAACCGTTACGCCAAAAATTTACAAACCCTGTTTTAATTATTCGTTTAAATGCAAGTATCATACTTTTAAGTACAGTGTTATAGAACGTATCTGCCTGTCGCGTCATCACGTACGATACGGCCCGAATCCATAGTAATAACTCTCTTCCCAAGGGAATCAATAACCCCTTTGTTATGTGTCGTTAAGACCACAGTCGTTCCTAGGTCGTTAATCTTTTTCAAAATCTGTACAATCTCGTAGGTGTTGATAGGGTCTAAGTTACCAGTCGGCTCATCGGCAATGATAACATCCGGCTGGTTCACGATGGCTCGCGCAATACCAACACGTTGGCGTTCCCCACCTGAAAGCTCGTGCGGAAAATTCCACATTTTGTCTCCAAGGTCGACAAGGTCAAGCACATGCGGAACATCAGCATTTATTTCATCATCCAAACGTCCCGCAGCTTCCATAGCAAACGCGATGTTTTCGTATGTCGTACGATTGGGAAGTAGCCTGAAGTCTTGAAACACGGTTCCGATACGACGACGGTACTTGGTAAGGTGTGCACGTCTAAGCTGATGGATGTCTGTGGAATGAAAATACACTGCACCTTGCGTTGGTTGTTCTTCCGCAAGAAGAAGCTTCAGAAGGGTCGTTTTTCCGGCACCTGAGTGTCCGACGATAGAGACAAATTCACCTGGGGCAACGGAGAGCGTTACCTCATGGAGGGCCACAGAATTATCAGTGTAGTGTTTTGAAACGTTATCGAAGTAAATCATTTGAATGAATGCACTTGATTGGTACTGAACAGAATGCTTTCGCACTCTGCGTACTTGTACGAAGAGTAGTATACCACGAGAATATATCCCTGTAACAATTATTGTGAAATATCGATTGGAATCGGCGCTTCAAGGAACATATCGAGCTCTCCCCGCTCCAGTACATCGTCTATTTTCGAGGTTTCTACGCCGGTTCTATGGTCTTTTATCATCTGATATGGATGGAGCACGTATGACCGAATCTGGCTCCCCCACTCTATTTTTCCCGCATCTGTCGAGAGTTCTGCAAGCGTTTCTTTACGTTCTTCCTCCATACGACGTACGAGTTTTGCCTCAATAAGTGCGAGTGCTTTTTCTCTGTTTGCGTTTTGCGTGCGCTCACCTTCTACATGAACGGCGATGCCGGTCGGTGTATGCACCACACGAACTGCCGTCTCTCGTTTGTTGACGTTTTGCCCTCCTGGACCGCTTGATTTTGCAAATGATATCTCAAAATCTGTTTCGGGTATTTCGAGCTGTTTCTTCTCTATCACGGGGAGCACTTCAACAAGTACAAAACTCGTATGGCGCTTAGCGAGGATGCTTGCGAAGTCCTCTGCATCATCACCTCCTGCTCCTGCGTAGATGGAAATAATAGCTCGACACTTGTCGTACGGTGAACCACCCTCTTTTTCAGTTTTTAAATCTTGCAGTTCCTGGATTAACGCTTGGGCTTTCTCGGGATTACTCCAAAAGTCAGGCTGGCACATTTCATACTCGATTTGCTTGATGCGTTCTTCTTTGTCTGCCTTACCGTTTTCCATTGACACATTATCACTTTTTCAGTAGGTTAAGGCAAATGGTTCTTTGGAAAAGGACCAGTCTCTGAGTATCAGATTTGAAGGAAGGACCTTTATATCTGACAAAAAACCCTTAAGACACAATAGGAGGATATTATGTCTAAAGAATTGACGTTGCGGGCACTGTTTGGTGGCATTCTCAGTGACGAAATGATCGTTGACGGTACAACAAACACCTTGGTCACGTTCAAAACTAAGGCACATCTTAGAGGTCATGTTGTCTGGCTTCTGCGAGAGATGAATAAATGGTGTGATACATTATCAGATGTTCCAGGGATTGTCTCTGCTGGCACAGTCAGGATATTTAAAGCGAAAAAGAAAGGAGAAGAAGGTGGTATCTCATTAGGAGTAAATGTTTTTGGTCAATACAACATGCAACCCGATCAAAAAGTGCATGAATCTATTTACGCGAAAACATCAGCGTATATTAGAAAATGTGTCGCAGAAGAAATCATGATACATCATAGTCCAAAGATTGACTTCGACAATCCCCTGTTCCCAAAAGGACATATATCACAGTACTATCTTTGGCTTACCGCAGATCATGCAAACGACAAAACGCTTGAGGCATTGCGTCAGTGTCCACTCAAAGCTATGTTGTCTATTCTTGGAGCTCTCGAAGCAGGTTTTGAGATTTTTGGTCACAGACTAACGGTGCAAGTACGCTGGGGAGAAGACACTGACGACAAGGAACGAGAAAAGGTTGAAGGGGTACTGTTAGCTTACCTTGAAAAATCAGGTTACCTCTCAGGCTCCAGAATGGAACTCGTTGACTCATAAAGTTTGTAAACAGCAGGACTAGACATCCTGCTGTTTTTCTTTGAGCCGTCTCCGAGGATCGTCATCCCGCAGGATGATCCGCCTGCGGGCGGAAACCAAGGACCTTATATATGAGCCGTCTCCGAGGATCGAACTCGGGACCTTTGCGTTACGAGTGCAATGCTCTACCAACTGAGCTAAGACGGCTTGGCTTTAATAAATACTAGTACTAATTCTAGTATTACTACTAGTATTTAATGAGCCGTTGCCCAGGATTGTCATCCCGCTGGATGATCCGCCGCGCCCACCCGCTAGTGGGTCCACCTGCGGGTGGAGGCGGAAACTGTGGACTTCGGCTTGGAGCCGAGACGCGGGATCGAACCGCGGACCTCCCCCTTCGTTTACACCTCATTTTTCCTTAACGCTGTATATGAGGACTAGACTGTATCTTAAGCATATCTCTCACTTTCGTTTGAGATGTAGCTTCCCCTGTCAGTCGTTCGGGCCTTTTTAAAGAGGCCACGGTCTTGACCTTGCGTAGGTTATTAACCGTTATTCGGGATTCACATAAAAGTTTCCTATTATGTGGGCAGTTATTCCACCATGGGGGTGCTCTACCAACTGAGCTAACTCGGCAATTCTCTGATATTTCAGAGAGCGTTCTTCAATAGAACCTCTGTATCTTATAGGACATACGAAAACGGATGCAGTTCTAGGAAAACAAACAAAATGGAGTGAACTGTACTCGTCGTACAGTGAACGACATTGCTTTTTGTTCAATATCCTCGGTGGGTAACCAAATGTAGTCAGTTACTTCTTTTCTTTCTATAGATACTTTTGACTTCAAGTCAATCTCGCACATAAAGAACATCACCTGTTTTTCTACGTTCACCCCATTTCGTGTAAAGGTGTACCTAAGAGAAATAGGGTGCTCAGTGGACAGATTCCCCTTCAGATTTGTTTCTTCTTTAAGCTCTCGCAATGCTGTATCTCCGTCCGTTTCCCCTTTTTCTTGTTTACCCTTGGGAAACTCCCAGTATCCACCAGTTCGCAAAATCATTAAAACCTCAACAGTTCCGTTTTTCATGCGTCTCCAAGGTATACACCCACTAGCCACTTCCTTCATATATGAATATAGTAACATAGTATTCATAAAGATATGGTCTGTACCTTGTGATTTAAGAATATCGTATAGAATTACTAAAATCAGTTGACAAAAGATTAAAATCTGATTTAATAAAACCTAGAATAGGTTACATTTTCAAGATATTTCGAAATTCATATTGAAAAAGGGAGTTAAAGAAAGAAATGGGAGGCTATTTTTGATATACTACGGCTCTACTACAAGCTACTATTCATAAAACATTCAATATGGTTGTAAAAAAACGGGAA
>LCFC01000012.1 GCA_000998805.1 Parcubacteria group bacterium GW2011_GWA2_43_11 | reverse complement strand
GACCTGCCAAAAAAATACAGGAGCCAAATTCCTCATGAAAAAGAGGTTGTTATGGTAGAACCTTCTGCGAATTGCCCAAATGGTACAAGGGGAAGACTTGGTGTGTATGAAATCCTTGAAATAAATGACGGAATACGAGCTGCTATTCTCGATAGTGCCGACGAAAGCATTATTCATAAAATTGCGCGCGAAAACGGTATGTTGAGTCTCAAGGAAGACACTATAATCAAAGCCATGCAAAAAATTATTCCTTTTGAGGAAGTTGCACAGATTGGAGGTTTGATGAATGTTGAGGAAGAAAAAGAGGAAGAAGAGGAAAAAGAGGAAAAAACACTTGAAGTTATTCTTGAGGAGTCTAATGAACCAAAAAACACAACAAGATCGGATGATGGTATTGCTTCATTTGAGCGAGACCTAGTATAATGAAAATATATAGTAAGGAATAAATATGTCAGAAAACAAAAATCAAAGAATATGCATTATTGATGACGATCCATTTTTGCTCGACATGTATAACTTAAAATTTCAACAATCAGGATATGATGTTGTTTGTTTTACAGATAGTACAAAAGCGCTTGAGGCTATGCGCACAGATGGGAAGTATGATGTTGTGTTGCTTGATTTAGTCATGCCGAAGGTTGATGGATTTGAGGTGCTTCAAACTATTCGTCAAGAGAATCTTTGTGGAGAACATGTTGTCATTGTAATACTTAGTAACCAAGGTCAGGAAAAAGATATAAGTAGAGCAGAGGAATTTGGTATAGACGGGTACCTTATTAAAGCGAATACCTTACCTTCTGAAGTACTTGAGTATGTGCGAAATCTCTTACAAAAGAAAGTTGAAGTAGTATAAATCTTACTAGTAACCTTTTCCGTATGACAAACAGAGCCGATTTAGAAGCGCATAAAAAAACTCTCGATGAGCTTGCGGGAATTGTGGTTGACGAACAAGCATCTGACTTACATATAAATGCTTTTTACAAACCAGTGATTCGCGTTTCTGGTTCCTTGTTGCCACTCACTGACTTTAAAGAGCTCACGCATGAGGATTCAGCAGAGTTTCTCGCACTAATGCTTAATGAGGAACAGAGAGAGAGTTTTGATGCAACAAAAGAAATTGACTTTTCATATTATAATGATACCCATAAAGTACGTTTTCGAGGGAACGCCTGTATTCAGCGAGGTGCTGTTTCTATTGCTCTCCGGCTCATTCCAACAAAAATAGAAACTATTGCTGATCTTAATCTTCCCGTAGAGCTTTTACGTTTTACTGAACGAAGACAAGGTTTCTTTCTTGTAGTAGGGCCTGTGGGTCAAGGAAAATCAACAACACTTGCTGCGCTCATAGAGTATATCAACCAGACTCGTGCGGCCCATATTGTCACCATTGAAGACCCTATTGAATTTATTTACACTCCGAAACAGTGTCTTATTGATCAGCGCGAGGTTCGTCTTGATACAGACACATTCGAGTCTGGACTGTATAGTGCCTTTCGTCAGGACATGGACGTGATTCTTGTCGGGGAAATGCGAGGTAATGAAGCTATTGGTGCCGCCGTAACTGCTGCTGAGACGGGTCACCTTGTCTTTTCGACACTTCATACAAACAACGCATCACAGACGATTGATCGTATAGTTGACTCATTTCCGAGTCATCAACAAGATCAAATCCGTATTCAGCTCGCGTCTAGTCTGAGCGGTATTTTTTCTATGAGACTCGTACCTAAGATAGCAGGAGGTCTAGTGCCTGCGTATGAACTTTTGGTAAACACTCGCGCTATTTCCAACATGATTCGCGAGCGTCGTACTCATGAGATAGATACGATGATAGAGACTGGCTCTGAGGATGGTATGATTAGTATGAACAACTCACTTACAAAGCTTGTGCGTGCAGGGGAGATAAGTGTGGAGAGCGCACTCGCAGCCTCCTTCGATCCTCAAGGTCTTGAGAGGTTGCTCTAAGGTTGTAGTTATATTCATATGTTATTTAAATACAAAGCACTCGATACAACGGGATCCGAGCAGGAAGGAACGATTGAAACTGTCAATGAGGATACGGCCATTGCTGCACTCCAGCGCAATGGTCTTGTTATCACCAGCGTAGAACCTGCCGACAAAAAAGACATCTTTCATGGTGAAATAACTGTTTTTCAGCATGTATCCACAAAAGAGTTGGTAATTCTTTCACGACAAATAGCTACACTTTTTGAAGCGCAGGTATCGGCCCTGCGAGTATTTCGTCTGTTAGGTACTGAGGCAGCGAATCCACTCATTCAGAAGACACTTCTTGCAGTCGCGAGCGACGTCCAGTCTGGTTCGTCTATCAGTAAATCATTGTCAAAACATCCTAAAATATTTTCTTCTTTTTATTGCAACATGGTGCTTGCTGGAGAGGAGACTGGCAGACTTGAGCAAACCTTCAACCACCTTGCCGACTATATTGACAGAAGCTATGCAGTTACCAGCAAGGCTCAACATGCGCTCATTTATCCTGCGTTTATTATTTTGACATTTATAACGGTAATGGTGCTCATGTTGACGATGGTGATTCCAAAACTCACTGCGATTATTGAGGATTCAACTGCGGAGATTCCGATATATACCAGAATTGTCATGGGCGTTAGTGATTTCTTTGTTTCATACGGTCTTCTCTTATTCGTTGTTCTTTCGGTAGGAATATTTTTCCTCTGGAGATACGCGATAACAACTCAAGGAAGGAGATATTTCGATAAGCTCAAGCTTGACATACCGATAGTAGGTAGCTTGTACCAAAAACTTTTTCTCGCACGAGTGGCTGACAACTTGAGTACGATGCTCACGAGTGGTATCGCAATGGTGCAGGCGATAGACATCACTGCTGCGGTGGTAGAAAACGTGCATTACGAAGAAGCACTGATACAGGCTCGAGATGCTATCAAGAATGGAGCAAGTATCACAAAAGCATTTGGTGAGCATCCTGAAATTCCGACCATTATGATACAGATGATGCGGGTGGGTGAGGAGACAGGTGAACTTTCAAAGATTCTCCAGACCCTCGCAAAGTTCTACAGTAGGGAAGTAGAGAATGTAGTGGATACACTCGTGGGGCTTATAGAACCTATTATGATTATTATGCTAGCAGGTGGTGTGGGTGTACTGGTGGCGTCGGTGATACTTCCTATCTATAGCATTACGTCTTCCATCCAATAGGACTTACGGAAACGGTCTATTTCTGCGTTGCCCTTCACAAAATATCTCTCGTAGTATTGTTCATACAACTCGTTCTATTTTGTTCGGGCGCCTTGAACTAGCTCCGTTTGCGTAAGTCCTACACAATCGTATCTTTGAACTAGGAACTGTGAACTAGGAACTCGTATCTTCGAACTAGGAACTTTCAACATTATAACTTTCCACTTTTAACTCGCCTTACTTTCAACTTTACGAACTTTCAACTTTATAACTCCGCATCACCACTTTTCCACAAAAAAAAGTATTTTTCTATTCACAAGCGCTCAAACACCCTTGTATACTATAAATATCCTATTCACAATGTGATATCTACACTTTGGAAGGTATATTTTTATTATTAAATTATAAAAACAATAACTATGTATAATAAACTGACGCGAGGTTTTACGCTCATTGAGCTTCTCGTGGTTATCGCTATCATCGGCATCTTGGCGTCTGTAGTCCTTGCTTCACTTTCTGGAGCACGAGGTCGTGCACAAGTTGCAACGTTCAAATCTGAAACAACTTCTGCAGTTTCTGCATTGGTTTTAGAGTGTGAATCAAGCACGACACTAACTACACCAGGTCAAGGTTCGCAGACAACTTTCGCAGCTCCTACTGGCGTTTCTTGCGGTCCTAACGGAACAGGAGCGTTTACAATGACAACAACTCCTCGTTTTACACTTGCGGGTTGTACTGGCACAGTGACACAAAACGGAGCAACGTTTGCAGCTGGATGTGACTAGTACTTGCTAATCAAATTTTTCAAAGGCACCTTACGTAGGTGCCTTTGTGGATTTATGTTTCGTGTCAATAGCAAAGCGCGGTATTATGCTATACATGCTTGAGTATTTTGTAGAGTTTCCGTACGTACTTCCTGTAGCACTTTTTTTTATTATTGGAGCAATTGTGGGGAGCTTTTTGAATGTCATTATTTTGCGACATGAAAAAGGTGAACAAGTAGTGAAGGGGAGGAGTCACTGTATGTCCTGTGGGAAATCACTTACGTGGCATGAGCTTATCCCTGTTTTTTCTTTTCTCTTCCAGTTCGGAAGGTGCCGTGAGTGTAGAGCCAAACTCTCTCTGCAGTATCCGCTTGTAGAGATTGGTACCGGCACCTTGTTTGTACTTGTCTTCTTTCACTTTTCCGTGTACTCGCACGCTATGCCTGTATGGGTATTGGGAATGTTCCTTCTGCATCTAGCTATCTGGTCACTCTTTATGGTTATTACTGTATATGATATACGTACTAAGCTCATACCCAACAGGTTTTCTTACACACTTGCCGGTTTAGCGTTTTTCGCACTTTTTTTGGGCGAACAATCATTTATACTTCCAACCCTCTCTGAGGTAGTCGCGGGTACTGCACTTTTTCTACCGTTCTATGTACTGTGGAAAGTTTCAGACGGTCGCTGGCTTGGACTTGGTGATGGCAAGCTAGCGCTGGGCATAGGATGGTTTCTCGGTCTCACTCTTGGCGGTACTGCTGTTCTCTTTGCTTTCTGGATAGGTGCTGGAGTATCTTTACTCTACATTTTTTCCCAAAGGCTCTATGCACGCTTTAGTATGAAAAGGTGTGGTGAAGCGCTAACACTAAAAAGTGAAATACCGTTTGGACCGTTTTTAGTACTAGGTACACTTATTGTGTATATCACGCAGTTCAACATGTATACGTATTTGCTTTAGCAATATTAGTTGAAAGTTATAAAGTTCATAATGTAAAAAGTTCACCCGCCTCGGCGGGGCAAGTTCGCTACTCGTTTTAACTTTCTACTTTACGAACTTTATAAACTTTACGAACTTTATAACTTTCAACTTATTTAGACTTGTGTATAAGAGTCATAAGCTGGTACTCTTAGAGTATACAATATATTTATATATGAATACTATAAAAATGGTTACAAAAGTTTCGCGTGGTTTTACCTTTGTTGAGCTTATGGTAACTATCGCCATCATTGGAATTCTTTCTGCTGTTGTTTTCCCAAGCTTAACGGGAGCACGCGAGCGAGCGCGTGACGCGGAACGGGTGACTGAGGTGGGACAGATAGCACTTGGTATAGAGCTCTACTACAACACCTGTAGAGCGTATCCTGCAACACTTACAACCAGTGCAAACAATGGCTGTCCTAGTTCGATTACCCTTGCCACATTTCTACCTACGATTCCGGTAGATCCAAAAGGTGTAGCGTACGGATATGGAACGGCAAGTGGAGCGTTCGTCGTAGCGGCTACATTGGAGACCACCAATCATAGCTCGCTTGCCAACGATGTTGATACCACTGTTGGCGGAGTGGCATGTGATGATGCGGGAAAAAAATATTGTAAAGGAGGGTAGCTTGCAGAAGTTCACCCTTGAGCTCAGAAATGTTTTTTTGTAATTAAATAGGATTTATGCAAACGGATGCACCACAAGAGTACTTCATTTTTGTAACGCCTTCGGCTAACAAAAATTGGTCGTATTTCATCGGCGCTCTAATAAAATGGAACAAGTTGTATGAACAATACTTCGAGAGACATTTTGCGACGGGCCCTGTACTAGAGCAAAGCTTCAGTACAGGGTGGGTAACGATTAAATACGCCGTTTGCATAAATCCTAACAAATTGTAACTTATGTTTTCCCCCAGAGAGAATGGATATACGCTGATTGAATTGCTTGTGGTAATCGCCCTTTTGGCAGGACTAGGTTCTATACTACTTCTTAATGGTGCAGAATCACGAAATCTTGTCCAGCTCCAAACAGCGACACAACAGTTGGAATCCGCTCTCACGCAAGCCCAAGCTTTTGGAAACAGTGGTCGTGCGTTTCCCGCAGGGACTGATAATTTTGACAGCGGGTTTGGCATCTTTGTCACCACGGCTTCGCCGAAGAACATACGTATTTATGGAGGACTTGGTGACACGGACGCAAGTGGTACGTTTGATGAGGATGAAGAAAAATACACCGTTGCGGCACAGAGTTTTGAGCTGATTCTGCTTGGCGGTAATGTTGAAATAAACCGTATTCGAGGGGTGTCACCCAATGCCAATGCATCAGAAGGTCACGTACTTTTCCGAAGAGGTGAGCCGGAGGCCCATGTATATACACAGAACCAAACTCCAGACGGGCTTGTGATTACCCTCGCTTCAGGGACGGCGTCGATAGATGTTGTTATTAACAAAACTGGACTTTTCTACATAGACCAATAGTATGAAAAATGCACCGCTACTAAATACCCCCAGTACCACCCGTGGATCCCTACTTTTGGAACTCTTACTTGCATTTGCAGTGATTTCTATCGCCATGACTGTGGTTGTTGATGCATTTATAAGCTCACAGCGCTCGTACAGGGTCATGGCCGAAGAGGGTGCGCTTACAAAGACGCTCACAATCGTGCTTGAGAACATAACCCGTGAAGCTCGGGTAAGTCAGTTCTTCCGGTGTGCTAGTGCAGGGACAACACCGTGTACAGGTACCTCATTTTACATGACACATATTGAGGGTTTAAATGCCCAAGGAGCAGGTGAAGATATATCCTATGAATTGGTAGGAGGAGTCATTCAAAAAGATTCTTTAGATTTGACCCCCCCATCAGTCAATGTGACAGACTTTGATGTACGAATTATCGGCACGCGACCTCAAGACCAGATACAGGCGCTCGTCACACTCACAGCGAGCTCCGTTGATAGCCCGAATGTAAAGGTGCGTTTACAAACATCATTTACAGAGCGTTTGTATTAAAAAGATGCGTATGCAGACAGAACACACGACAAAAGAAGATGGTTTTATTTTACTTGAGGCTATCATAGCCGTAGGTGTGCTTGTAACTATATTTGCTGCTACCATTGCCCTGTATGTATCTTCGGTTAGTGGATTGCGAATTTCTAATGATCAGCTAATCGCTACGTATCTTGCTCAAGATGGTATGGAGCAAGTTATAGCAAAACGTCAGTACAACTATGACAACAATCTTGCGTGGCTTGAGGGCTTGTCACAGTGCACCACACTGAGCCCTTGCTCAGCCGAGTACTTTGAACGGGGTCTGCACTTAGCCCTACCTGCATGCGTCCTTGATTGTGCACTTTATTTAGGTGCAAATGGTGAGTACTCTTCAGATACTTCTGGGACACTTTCACGTTTCAAACGAAAAGTTGAGATAACGACGAGCGGACATGAAGCACGTGTGGTAGTACGCGTCTTGTGGCCGGACGGTCCCGACACGCTCCAAATACCTGTTTCTTATACGCTCTACAATGATCCAAACTAACATGCACACATCGGCACATACAGATAAAGACGAACGGGGCATTACACTGCTTATTGTACTTTTGATAGGTACCATTATGATTTTCACAAGTCTTGCAGTAGGGCAGTATGCGCTCCGTACAGTGACCGCAATACGTGCACGGAGTGATGCCACACAGACACTCTATACCGCAGAGCAAGCATTTGCTTGTGTGAGATATTGGCTCAATAAAGATTATCGGCACTTCAGTACTATTGCTGGGGCGGTGTGTAATGGGGTGACGTACAACTTTAGCACAGGTTCAGATACTGCGGCTGATGGACATAATCCATCCTACAACAGTACTACAGGGATAGGTACGTTCAGGATACCGTTTGACGCGGCAAACCCTACTCGTGGAGGAGTGATTGTAGAGGTAGAGAGAACAAATCCACTTGCGATGCAGTTTGATGGCTACGTGCGCGTGTATAGCCAGAGTGATACTGAAACGAACAAAAAAACATCTGAACGTTTTCAAGAGTACAAGTATCGAGTTCTTTACGGAGCGGATATTATGTTTGTTGTTGACCGCTCAGGAAGTATTGATGATGGCGGAAATCGTAATGACCGCACACTGGTGACTGAATGGAATGAAATGCTTGATGCCGTAAACGAGTCTATTCGACTCCTCAACCGTAAGGTACCATCGCCGTATATGGGACTTCTCTCCTTCGGTACAGATCCGACCAATACTGGTCGAAGTGTCCTCGAGGGAGTCGAACCAGATGTAAATTTGACTGACAATATAGATTTGCTTATTGACGACCAGGGAACATCTGGAAGCCCTTCAGATGAAGCTGATGATGTTCCACAAATGGACTTATCCCCGGCAGCGACCAACCTTTCTTTAGGAATCGCAATCGCCGGTGCTGAACTTATGGGTAAATATTATCCGTACAACGGCACTCCCCCTAGCTCTGTACTACCGTTTGGAGAAAACTCAGGTGATTTTGAAAAAATAGTTGCGTCGGGAAGTAGCAACTTTAATTCTTTGCCGGACCAATCTCCTTTTTCGGATAGGAATGATAGCGAGTATCCTGATGTGATGGTGGTTATTACTGATGGAGCGCCCAATGGCATCATGACGCACGTACAGAATGTGTGGAATCGGTCAATTGTAGATTCAGACAATGACTTTTTTGACGCAGAGCTACACACGTATGAAATTGGAGAGGCAAAAATATTTAGGACACCAACGGTGGCCAGTGGAAAGATGATTATAGATGAGATGAGTGATGTGGCGTCGGGTGGAAATCCGGCTACGAACGAATACCAGTTTTGTGACGATTCATCTAATAAAAAGCCTAATACGGTATTTAACGATGATCCCCTTATTCGCTCTAACTATTTCCCGCACATGGCGATGTGCAATACCACACTCATAGCAAACCGACTCAAAGCAAATGGCATTATCATACTCGCAGTGTATGTGGGATCCAATCCAACAACACCGGAAGCATATTGGCTCCAGAATGAATTCGTTTCGTATACCGACGATGGCGACCCGCTCTTTGCGGTTATTACTAACTATAGTGACCTTCAGAATACACTCCTGTACCTTTTTGAATCTCTCGACTTCGTGCAATCACGCTAAAGAGAACCTACGCACACGGCACATTTCTTCGTTGTGCTACACAAAATACTACTCACCGTACCACCTGTACGCCTCGTAGTATTTTGCTTGCACGCCTCGAACTGCGCTCGTTTGCGTAGGTTCTCACCCATGTGATGCAGGGGACGTTCTTGTGTAGTAAGCTGTAGAGTATGAAAAATGATGCTAAAAAACGTTTGGAACAACTAGAAATTCTTGTAGCACACCACCAAAAGCTCTACCATGAGCATGATGCGCCTGAAATAAGTGATGAGGCATATGATGCACTAGTGCGAGAATTACGCGCCCTAGAGGAGGTTCACCCGGCATACAAGAAGAAAAACTCAGCTTCCGAACGAGTCGGAGGTGCACCTATTTCTGCGTTCAAAAAAGTGCAACACGATGTTCCTCAATGGTCGTTTGGAAACATTTTCTCATACGAGGAGCTTATCGAGTGGTATAAAAAGCTTTTGCGTCACCTTGAGCGAGAAGGCTCTGCGCCAAGAGGAGACCTTTCCTTTTGTGTTGAGCATAAAATAGATGGACTCAAGGTGGTACTTACCTATGAACAGGGCGTGTTTGTACAAGGTGCGACACGAGGAGATGGAGTGGTGGGAGAAGATATTACCGAGAACCTGAAGACGATTCGTACAATACCGCTTACCCTTACGCAACCAGTAGATATTATCGTCGGTGGTGAAGCGTGGCTCGCTCATAGTGAATTTATACGTATCAACAAAGAACGGAAAACCGACAATGAACCTCTGTTTGCTAATCCGCGCAATGCAGCAGCAGGATCACTTCGTCAACTCGATTCACATATCACTGCGTCAAGGAAGCTTGACTGTTTCGTCTATGATATCGAACGTCTTCACGAATCATCGGGTATAGTTCCGCCCACAACACAAACAGAAGAGCTTACCTTGCTCTCAAAGTTAGGTTTCAACGTGAATCAATATTTTGCCCATTGCGATGATATCGAAGAAATAGAAACATACTACAAGAAAAGTAACACACAGCGCAAAAAACTCCCTTTTGAAATCGATGGTATCGTTATAAAGGTAAATGAGATACGGTACCAGCACATACTTGGACATACCTCACACGCACCGCGGTTTGCTGTAGCATATAAATTTCCAGCAGAACAAGTGACGACGAAGGTGGAGGATATTGTTCTTCAGGTAGGTCGTACTGGTGCTCTAACACCGGTCGCCGAACTCACACCTGTTCGTGTGGCAGGGTCACTCGTTTCTAGAGCGACACTTCACAATGAAGATCAGATACATCGACTTGACGTGCGTGTTGGAGATACAGTTATTCTACAAAAAGCTGGTGATGTGATTCCAGAAATCGTTTCTGTGGTCAAAGAACTCCGAACAGGAAAGGAAAAAAAGTACCACTTTCCGAAACGAGTGGACGTGTGTGGTGGGGATGGGTCAATAGAGAGGGTAGAAGGGCAGGCAGTATGGCGATGTGTCAGTAGGGACTCTTTTGAGCAAATCGCGCGCAAGTTCCATCATTTTGTTTCGAAGAAAGCACTGAACATTGACGGCCTGGGACCCCAAGTGGTAAATCTTCTTTTGGAGCAGGGTATGGTCACCTCGTACGCGGATATCTTTACCCTTCAAAGAGGAGATTTCGAAGGCTTGCCGGGGTTTAAGGAAAAAGCCATAGATAACCTTTTAGGAGCTATTAAGAAAGCAACACACGTGCCTTTATCCAAGCTACTTTTTGGTCTCTCTATAGACCAAGTGGGGGAGGAAACTGCTCGATATCTTTCACAACATTTTGGTTCGCTTGATACGATTATGAACGCGTCTAAAGAGGACCTAGAAATTATAGAAGGCGTTGGGCCTATAGTTGCGGAGTCTGTACACACATGGTTTGCAGATTCAAAAAATACGAAAGCACTTGAGGCTTTGTTACAGCATATAGAGATTGAAGTAGTTTCAGCAGAAGCAACACAGGGTGTATTGTGGGGGAGGGTGGTGGTTATCACTGGGACCTTGCCGACTCTTTCTCGCGAGCGTGCGGAGGAGATGGTACGACAAGCAGGTGGCAAAGCGACAAGTTCCGTTTCAAACAGCACTGCGTTTGTGGTTGTAGGTGAACAAGCTGGGTCAAAAGCTGATAAAGCACGACAGCTAGGTATAGAAATGATTGACGAACAAGAATTTCTCAAACGGTTACGAAGTTAAAGTTTGAAAGTTAAAAGTAATGAGTTTCGTAACTTTTTACTTTATGAACTTTATAAACTTTCCACTTTTAACTTGCTACTTTTACCGCGAAACCTGTCGTGGTATAGTCAATTCCATGATCCATAGAGATGAAGTAAAAAAACTTGCAGAATTAGCTCTACTTGCTGTTGATGATAGTGAGTTAGACACACTAACCAAGGAAATGGACTCTATTCTTGAGTATATTTCGGAAATAAACTCATTTACTGCCGATATAAAAAACGAAAGAAAAAAACCTTTGTTGTACAATGTTATGCGCGAGGATGAGGTCACAAATAAAGAAAGTGAGTATACAGAACGTATTATGAAAGAAATGCCAAGTACTGATGGACAATATCTTAAAGTGAAAAAAATTCTCTAAGTATGATTGATGTAACTACACTTACGATAAAAGAAGCACGAAAAAAACTCGACAATAAGGAGATTACCTCTGTTGAACTAACTGGGGCATTTCTTAAAAATGCAAAAGAGAAAAATGATAAACTCAATGCGTTTCTAGAGATTTTTGATGATGTCCTTGAGCAAGCAAAAGAGGCAGATAAAAGAATTGCTAAAGGGGAGTCGTATCCATTGTTAGGAATACCGATAGCATTGAAAGATAATCTTTTGGTGCAAGGACGTAAGGTGAGTAGTGCTTCAAAAATTCTTGAGAACTATACTGCGACCTATGATGCGACAGTAATAAAAAAACTTAAGGAAGAAGGTGCGGTGTTTTTAGGAAGAACAAATATGGATGAATTTGCCATGGGCACTTCAACGGAAAACAGTGCCTTTGGATCAACAAGGAATCCAATAGATCCTACAAGGGTCCCTGGAGGTTCTTCAGGCGGTTCAGCCGTGGCTGTGGCAGCGAAAATGGCGATGTGTGCATTAGGTTCAGACACTGGTGGCTCTGTTCGACAACCGGCGGCATTATGTGGCGTTGTAGGAATTAAACCTACATATGGGTCTGTTTCACGGTATGGGCTTATGGCTATGGGAAGTTCGTTAGATGTTGTTGGTTCGCTTGCAAAGACGGTGGATGATGCAGAAATACTTTTTGAAACAATACGAGGATGGGACAAAATGGACTCAACGACTATTCCAAATGAAAGAGAAAGAATCGAAAAAAAAGATACCTACGTCATTGGGGTACCTAGAGATTTTTTGACTACTGGAATAGATCCAGATGCTCTTGTTGAGTTTGAGAATGCTCTTACAAAGTTAAAGAATGAAGGACATACTGTTATCGACATAGAGTTGCCGACGCTAAAATATTCACTCGCTACGTACTACATAATTTGCCCTGCTGAAGTAAGTACTAATATGGCTCGGTTTGATGGAGTGCGTTATGGTTTTCATAAGGATGGTGTGGATCGTATTGATGATTATCGTCAAAGTCGCGGAGCAGGTTTTGGAAAAGAGGTTCGCAGAAGGATATTACTAGGCACATACGTGCTTTCATCGGGATACTATGATGCTTTCTATAATAAAGCCATGCAAGCAAGGGACTTGATACGAAAAGATGTATTTGAAGTATTTAAAAAAGTAGATGCTATCGCAACACCAACAACAACATCGCCTGCTTTTAAAATTGGAGAAAAATCAGACGACCCACTTGCATTGTATTTAGAAGATATATTTACCGTATCAGCAAATATAATCGGAACACCTGCGATTTCAGTACCTTTTGGAACTGTTGTACGTGATGGTGTTACATTACCACTTGGATTTCAGCTTATGGCACCTGATTTAGGGGAAACAACACTTTTTGCATTAGGAAAAGTACTCACAGGACATGCACAAACGGATGCAGTTCGAGGCGCCCGAACAAAATAGAATGAGTTGTATGAACAATACTACGAGAGATATTTTGTGATGGGCAACAAAGAAATGCGACCAATTTTTCTTACGACTGAAAGGAGTTAGAAAAATGAAGTACTCTTGTAGCACGCCGTTTGTGCATGTCCTAACTCACAAAAAAAATACTGTAGGGTACCCAACACACTGCCTTACGGTGTACACTTAACGTATGGTAGCTGGAGAGAATACTACAAGTAATACAGCATTCGAAGACTTGATGCTTACGTTGTTTGCCATTATTTTGGTTGGGCAAATTGCTCAAAGGGGTCCGGAAATTATAAGTAAACATTTAGGTATCCAGATTGGAGATAGTCAATATTTGGTGGATAATGCTTCCGTAGATGCAGATACACCTCTTCAAACAAAAGTAAATGTAGTATCTGGTGCACCGTACTATACTGAGCCTTCAGAGGGTGGTGAGGTTGGAAATTTTTCTCCTGGAACCTCTCTCATGCTCATTGAAGGTCCAGAAACTGTTGAGGGAGAACGGTGGTGGAACGTCATAGAAAATGAAACAGAGAAAAATGGTTGGGTGCGCGAGTCAGTGCTTATTGTTGAAGGTGTGGGTGGTATAGGACCTGCAACAAGACTCGGTACGAATGTCCGAGCACTTTTAGATACTGACGTTTGGAAAGATTCGGATGAGTATGTTTCTGTAGGGAAAGTAGCAAAGGGAGACTGGGGCACTCTCACCAAAGGACCACAAACAGTACGTGGTTCCCGTTGGTGGTTATTTGAAAGTGACGAAGCTGATGTAAAGGGCTGGTTGCCAGAGGCATCAGTTATGCTCGCAAGTAATCGTGGTTGGAAAGAGAGAAGTTTGGTGCGGGGAGCTCAGATTACGGATATATTTGAACGAGCAGGGGGTGGTCGTGTTGTGGGACTTCTGGCTGCTGAAGAAAAAGCAAAAATACTTGGTGGACCTGTAGAAGTGGGTGGCGCACTCTGGTGGCTTATTGAAATCGAGGAAGAAGGGGAACAAGGATGGGTTCCAGAAAATGCACTTGAAGATGCTGGTGTTAAGGGTTTGTTTAAGGGTATTATAGCTAGCGTGATGATTCTTGGAACTATACTTACACTTGTGTTCCTTGGAGGGATTGTGTATGTCACAATTCGCACCAATCAAGTCCGTGCGCGTGAGGCACAAAGAATTCAGGTTGCGATACCGAAGGTGACTGAGCCGTATCGTAATGAGCGATGGCAAAAAGTGCTCAAAAATGTAAATTCAGAAAATCCAAGCGATTGGAGGTTCGCGATTCTTGAATCTGACGTGATGCTTGACGAGCTCTTTACGAAAATAGGATATCAAGGTGTCTCACTTGGAGAAAAACTTAAAGCAGCAACTCGAGGTGATGTGAAGAATCTTGATGCTGCATGGGAAGCTCATAAAATTCGAAATCAAATAGCACATGAGGGAGGTGATTACATACTGACACAGCGAGAGACAAAGCGTGTGATAGAGTTGTATTGTCTTGTTGCGGAGGCCGGAATTGCACCGGCGCCTGAAGGTTATGAGCCTTCCGAGGTACTACTCCTCCACCCCGCAATAAAAAGTATCGCTACGTTTTATGTAGTGCTTGTTACCCTACCATAAACAGAGGCAATTCTGCAACTCTCCACCCCTTGCAAGTTAAGTGCATCTCATACGTCTGATATACTACAACTATGAGCATGTACAAAATTTTTGGAACCACACTCCTTGTAAGTTTATTTTTAGCCCCCTTTTTAATTACGCACGCAGCACTTCTTGGCTCGAACACGACTCAGAAGGATACAACAACTGAAACTGATGTATGGCTCTTGACGTACTATGTGGGGTATCAGAATGGCACACTTAAACCGAAGGATGTCGACTTCTCACTCATGACACATGTCGTGGTGGGGGGTGTTGGTGTACAGGCGGATGGCACACTTGATGAACATTGGCATCTCCCAAATGGTGACGGAAGAAAAATGGCACTTGAAATTTGTTAAAAATATTCTTACGCTTTTAAACGATATTAACTATGACGGTATCGACATAGACTGGGAGCCCATACGGGCGCAAGATGAGCCTCAGATTCTAAAACTTGTTCAGGATCTTCGTAAGGCGGATCCAGATATTATTATTACGATTCCCGTAAATTGGGTACCAAGTACTATTATTTTTAGCAAAAATCTTTCTCTCTATAAAAATCTATCTCCGTATGTTGATAAGATGTTTATTATGAGCTACTCCATGGCGGGCCCTTGGTCAGGCTGGAAAAGTTGGCATGGGGGCGCTCTCGGGGGAGAAAGTGTCAATACACCTGCTTCTATTAAGACGTCTGTCTATGCCTATTTACGAGCTGGTGTACCCGAAAATAAACTAGGTATAGGTATAGGTACGTATGCGACCTGTTGGGAATCTCCGGTAAAAAGACCAAATCAAACGCTTCCAGCAAACTTTTATTCACGAGACACCCATACGATGAGTATGCGGACAATGATGGAAGACTACTATAAAAAGAAGTATGAGAAATGGGATAGTAAAGCAAAAGTTCCCTATCTCTCTTCCTCAAAAAAGATTGGTGATTTTGAGTGTGGTTTTATCTCATACGAAAACAAACGCTCGGTGGAAGAAAAGGTTGCATACACAAAACGTATGAATTTAGGAGGCGTGATGGTCTGGAATATTGGTACGGGCTACTTTCCAGAAAACAGTGTCTCAAAACGTCATCCACTGCTTTCTGCCACGTGGGAAGCCTTACAATAACAAGGGACATGTTTGTTTTTACGCAAGTTGAAGTGTTGACTTGTGTGCATATAAGTATATAACACAAGGTAAGTTCTTTGATAGAAAATAGCTCGCGTGTAGGTCATAGCAAAAAGCCCCTCGACAAACTCGGGGTCTCCTTGCTATGACCATACAGGCCTAGTGGCTTCCTCGGCATAGTAGAGGAAAAATAAAAAAAGGAGATGATACCATGACACAGATCGCACACGCAGAAATGATGACCTGTGAGCAAATCGAAGACATCCTCGACAGATTCCGCAGAGAGTTGCTTAGGGGTCGCTCCATGAACCATAGGTCCGCTGTACTACAGCTTCTTGATGATGAGAATTTCGGAATGGTACTGTACAGAGAGTTTAAGAAACAAGTTGATGCGGTGGGTAGTTTCACAGTTCGTCGAGTCACGGTGAATTGTAATCGTACCCTACAGGAAGCACTGGATGCTTTTATACGAGCACTGTGTGCAAATCCTGCTGGGGCCGTGGATAGGATGCCAATAGAGGGGGATAAACTCGAAGTTGTATTATTCAAGCCAAAGCCGGAGGAGTATACTGGACCTGGCTTCATAAGCGATGCCGATATTGCGAAGGCACTTAAGCGACGTGAGCTCACGAACAATCTTATGGCGGTCATTGCGGCCAATGAAGCAGACCCCACTCTTGCCGATCAGAGACCTCACTATGCTCACGAGGCGGATGACGAGGGTAACTTGCACTACGTCACAATCCTCGGCGGTTGCAAAATACTTACAGGTAGATGCAACGACGCCTACGTGGACGACAGGTTATGGATCGCGGGTGCTCGCACGCCTGTGCATGAAAGGCAGGAAAGAGAGTGGTTTGTGTAGCTCAGGGTGACACGTCACCATTCCTTTAAACTTAGCCCTATTTCGATTCGTCGGGATGGGGCTGTTTTTTTTAAACAACATAATACTCTTTAGTCACACCGCACACATAGTACAATTGAACGGATGAAGTAATCGTGGTACTCTGGCGTCTAAGGTTTATGTCGGGGTAGCTCAGACGGTTAGAGCACAGCACTCATAAAGCTGAGGTCGAGAGTTCGATTCTCTCCCCCGACACAAAAAAAAGGACTGGGATGCGGTAGCATTTCGGTCCTATTGTTTTGTAGTATGGGGGAGAGAATCGAAGGTCGGAGCAGCGGGTCCCCGCCCATAGCGAAGCGGAGGGAAGGGGCTGCGAGACGGGGTCGCAAGCACTTAGTTTTTTCAAATGCGAAGCATAAAGAAAAAACTTAGTGACTTGGACCGATTCTCAAACTCTCCCCCGACACAAATACGAGGTAGATGTTTTACGTTAGATTTTTATAACTTTTTGTTATACCATCCCCAACTATTTCTTGGCACATTACTACCTAAAACTTTTGTAGATGCGTATGTTTCAAGGTCTATAAAAATTTGTATTGTATTGTGTGGTGTGAATATATAGATAGTAATGTACTTTTTTCATGGCATTTTTGTAAAAATATTCACAGATTACCCAACAAACACGCTATTTTTTACGACATACAATAATTACGTAGTAAATACTAAAATTATAGTCACCTAGTAAATACTAAAATTATAGTCACCTAGTACTGGCATAAAAATATGGGAATGCTATACTTTGCGCATATGGCACGAAGAAAATTAGAAGAAAGGAATGTACGTTCACTCTTTAAGCTTGCGGGCGGGAAGAGCTATGCGCTAACATTACCAATCGAGATTGTACGCATGTGGGGTTGGCAAGATCGCCAAAAACTCAAACTTACAATTGACGAAAAAAACAAGCGCGTCGTAGTCGAAGATTGGAAGAAGTAGACATGAGTAGACGCAAAAATCGCAAGGCATGTAGTATGCTCTTGTAATTTTTGCATACTTGCGGTACTCTAATCTCGTTACGTCTGCGGACGTGTGTATTGAGCGTAGGGAAGGGGCTGCGAGGCGTGTCCCGCGGCACCCCAGTACAACAGCAGAGCTGTGTACGGGGCATGCTTACGAGCTTGCGAGTTTTGTGACCGTCAGGACAAGTCCCTGCCTGCGGCAGGCAGGCCTTCGTCCGCGCAAACTGCTTTGCGTTACATGGGAGTTTGAAAAATATGGTATGCTTTCATTATGAAAACAGTGATTTTTGATTGGGGGAGAACACTATACAACCCAGAAGAGGGTGCGCTTTTTTCTGATACGAAATCAATCCTTGAATACCTTAGGTCAAAGAACTACACACTTGCCATAGTTGCTCTTGCGACCGCAGGGCAGTCTAAGATTACAGAAAGGATGAGTATAATTGAAAGAGAAAATCTAGCCCAGTATTTTGTAAGTATCAAGTTTGATACAGAGAATAAAGATAAGATGTATGAAGATACATTACTTGAACTTGGATTAAAACATAAGGACGTTGTTATCGTTGATGATCGCGTGATGCGGGGTATTACATGGGGAAATAAAAATGGATGTAAAACTATCTGGGTGCAGAACGGAAAATTCGCAAATGAATTACCTGACGAACATTCTGGAAATCCTTCACATACAATTACTTCAATCATTCAATTACGAGATGTATTGTAAGAGGATATTTAAAAAGAAGGACCGACCTCCTTTTTTCTAATGAGAATATGGGGAAGTATATACAGTATTCATAAGTGAAACTATGCATGGTAGCATTTAGGTATGAGTTATGAAAACCCATCAAACCTTAAACAGGTACATATAGCCGAAACTGCAAATTCTCCTGAGAATGAAATGATTTTGGCTTTTGCGCGATTGCGGCATCCTAAAAATAAGGAGAAATATGTCGACCATCTTTATAAGGCACATGAACTACATGCTTTAAAATATGGTGGCAGGGTGCCTTCAAAAGAAGAAATAGCTGCTGATTTAGAAGAACGTATAAAAAAAGAAGAATCAGCTACAAATTTTGATTATAAGAACGATGGTCTCTGTAGAACAGAACCACTTCATTTGGGATTTGAAACAGAGGAAGGGAAAAAATTAACTACAAAAGAATGGTCAATGGCTGAGTCGCATGAGAAAGGGCATATTGTAAGAATGGAGGGATTACCTCACTTACCTGGTTTACCAGAAACACCAGAAAACGAAGACCAAGAATACTTCGATATTCTTTTTTTTGATGCAGTTGATCCTAGTGTCATTCCTTTCCCATGGACTGATGAAGAGTACCAAAAGTTCCTTGATGAAGGTAAGACAAAACTTACAAAAGAGGAACAAAAAATGCGAATTGATGAGTACAATCGAAGTGGTGGAGAAACTTTAGAACGCATGTCACAACTTAAAAACTATTTTGGAATGCAAGGAGATGAAGTGTTTACAAAAGAGCACCTTGACTATGCACGAGAACATTATATTAAAGATCGTTCTGATGGCTTTGAAAACATTCAGGATTTTTTTAAAATGATTACTCCAGAAAAAGAAGCTCGGTTTCTTGAGTTAATTAACTCTATTGGTGTGTAAAGCGCTTTGATGTAAAGGTGCTGCCTCTTGAGTGGTATACTATGTCTGTGGAGACGTACAACTGGTATCAAACTCTTACTAAACCAACATGGGCACCACCTTCGTGGGTTTTTGGTCCTGTGTGGACTGTGCTCTATATCATCATTGCTATTTCGTACGGATATGTGGGATACCTGTACTTAAAAGGGAAGATTCCTTTCATAGTCGCACTTCCTTTTATTCTTAATATCATCTTTAACCTTGCGTTTACTCCCATTCAGTTTGGACTTCAGAATAATGTTCTCGCGGCGCTCGATATACTTTTGGTAGTAGGGACGCTCATATGGGCATTGTGGGCTATACACCCCTATGCTTCGTGGGTAACGTATAGCAACATACCGTATCTTGTATGGGGACTGTTTGCTACTATCCTTCAACTCACCATTACCATCTTAAATAAGTAAGTATGACGTTTCGAGAACGTGTTTTTACAGTAGTTCGAGCTATACCTAAAGGCGAAACCCGCACGTATAAGCAAGTCGCAATTGATGCTGGTAATCCACAAGCTTCTCGTGCAGTAGGTGCCATCTTGCACACCAACTTTGACCCCGCTATACCGTGTCATCGTGTTGTTCGAAGTAACGGCACTCTGGGTGGGTACAATAGAGGTATACGGCAAAAAGCACGTTTACTCAAACAAGAGCAGGTATAGACTGCTTGCCATAACTAGTGGTTTTAAACATCCTTCTGAGGGGGATGTTTAAAACGAGTTTATACATGAAAGAAAATATATAATTTGCACGTACTAAGTACCAACACATAACATTTTAACCGCAATATATGAACATTTTCTCTTTACGAAACAGCAAAATAATAGGTGTTGTTGCCATTCTGATTCTGGGAGGCGTGGCTTATGCACTCTGGGGTTCTGGTACCCCGACCCCTACCACGACGGCTGCACTTGTCGCTCATCAAGTAACCACCGGTACCGTTACCAGTGGTATACAAACCACAGGAAAGATAGTCGCAGCAGATATTCTTGATTTAAATGTATACAAGCTTACCAATCGTATTGATGAGGTGCGTGTAATAAACGGTGCACATGTGGAAAAAGGACAGCTTCTGTTTTCTTTTGACCAAAGCGATGTATCTGTAGATATTGTTGAATCAGAAATAGGGATACGTGAAGCTGAGCTTTTGCTTGCAGTACAACAAGGTGCAGCAAAGGACCAAAACACGACGATTACAACACTCATGAATGATATAGAAGTGCTTGAGAAAAAACTTGCACAATATCCCACTGACAAAGTAGAAACACTCCGTACATTTCTTAATAGTAATCTTGAAGCAATACCGACAGATGTGCGGTACAATGCTCAAATCTCTAGAGTTGCGCCCGTTATTGGAGGACTCTACACGCATACTGAGCAAGGGGAGTATTCAGTGAGGCTATATGCTTCTGGGGAGGCTTCCGGGTACTCGTATGAGTTGAAAGGTATTGAGTCTGGGGTGTATCCCGTGTACTTGGGTGTAGAAACGAAACTAGGTACACGAGGGCTGACGATTACCTTTCCCGCTTCTTCAACGACACGGGATGAATGGATTATTGCGGTGCCAAACAAATATGCATCTGAATACGTCGTCAACGTCGAGGACTACAAGAATGCAATCATAGATATAGATAAAAATATAGATACCGATACAGTAACACTTGCCAATAAAAAAATTCAACTTGAGCAAGAAAGACGAGGGGACACAGTTCCACAGCGAGCTCTTGATGTTGAGTCGGCATCGCTTGCAATAGAAAAAGCTCAGGTTAATCTGCAGAAAGGTATAGACACACTTACTGAGCGGCGTATTGTGGCACCTTTTTCTGGAACGATTGAGGGAATGGAAAACGTTGTGGTTGGGGCAACACCCACAAAAGACAGCAACGACTCCATAAATTTTGGTTCACTTATTTCAGACGACTTTATGACGACATTCTCCCTTAGTGCAAACGATGTAACAAAAGTAACCCTTGGGCAGAAGGTGCTCGTCACACTTTCTTCAGTTCCTGGAAGCTCGCCTCTTGAAGCAGAAGTAGTTGAGATAAGTTCACTCCCTGATTCAAGTACCGTTGCGCAGTACGAGGTTCTTGCGCGCATAGCAGAGGACGATGTTGCTACATACGATCTTAGGGATGGTATGCTTGCGGATATAGAAATTGTGCAAGAAGAAAAGTTAGACGTCCTACGCGTTCCTGTATCTGCGGTGCAGTATAGTGAAGGTAAGGCGAACGTTACTATCCTTGAGGGACTATCAGGAGATCAGCACATCCAGGTAGAACAGATGGGTATTCTTCGAACTGAAGGAAGTACGCATACTTCATACTCGCGCCCTATAGAGCTCGGTTTACGCGGGCAGTATTATGTAGAAGTGCTGTCGGGACTTGAAGCAGGTGAACTTCTTGAAGTTACAAGTACGAATGGAGTGACAGAGGGTTCCGTGGTAGAGACTCAAGGATTTGGTCCCCCTGGTGGAGGAAGTGGACGTATACGAGAAGAGGGTGTAAGCCCAAGTGGCCAAAGCCCTTCGCAGGGCGCGGGAGCAGAGTAATACACATATCTCTATGGAAGCAATATCAGAAAATAGCATTATTACGCTTAAACACGTATATAAAGAATTTGTACTGAGTAAGACAGTCACCGCAAGTGTGCTTCATGATATTACCCTCACGATTAACAAAGGAGAACTTGTTGCTATTGTGGGACCCTCGGGGTCAGGCAAGTCTACTCTTATGAATATTATCGGATGTCTTGATACACCGACGTCCGGTACATACCACTTCGGTTCTCATAATGTGGGTACACTTGATGATGATGCGTTAGCAGAACTCCGTTCAGTCGCCATAAGCTTTATTTTTCAATCGTTTCATTTGCTTCAAGGAAAGACTGTTTTTCAAAATGTGATGTTGCCACTGCAATACCAGCAAGGTTTTACAGGGTCGTATACCGAGCGTGTAGAAGAAGCGCTTAAAGAATCTGCACTTCCAGAGGACCATTGGCACCACAGACCAAACCAGCTCTCAGGTGGACAACGACAACGCGTTGCTATAGCGCGAGCACTTGTCGCACATCCAGAGCTACTACTTGCAGATGAGCCGACAGGTAATCTCGATAGTAAAACAGGAGAAAGCGTGCTTGATGCACTCACTCACCTCAACAAGACATTTGGGACAACTGTGGTGATAGTGACGCATGACCATGCGGTGGAAAAACTTGTTGATAGAACGATTACGATTAAAGATGGTGTAATTTTTGAATAGTATGAATTCCGTTAGAGACGAGAAAGTGTAGAATTATATAAATATATGTAGTGTCATGAAAAGCATACAGAAAACAATCATTATCAATCTAACCGACGGTCACTTAGTGACCTGTCTCTAACGGGATGAAACTACGACACATCATTCAGGAATCCAGCCAAGCACTCAGGGCTAATATTCTTCGTTCAAGTCTTACAATAATAGGTATTGTTGTTGGTATTTTTGCAGTTACCGCAATGCTTGCACTTGGGGAAGGGCTTTCACAAAATATCATTGGCCGTATTAGCTCATTTTCTCAAGGTGATATTTCAGTTCAAGGTTCACTTACCACACAGGATCTGGCTTGGGTTACTGAGCAACCCTACACAAAGGCAGCAATAGGTACCGTAAGCGTGAGCGGAGCAGACGTGATTATTGGAGGGGAAGACTATAATGTTACAGTCTCAAGCATTGTGGGGGATTTTATGACAGTGCAGGATTTTTCAATTCTCACTGGTACGATGTTTGATTTTAAGGACATCGAATTTCGAGAGCAGGTGGTTGTTGCGACTACTGATTTGGATACTAAGGTACGTGAAGACACGGGGCGGGCGCTTGTGGGACAAGTAATTTCTATCGGAGGTCAGCAGTACGAGGTGATTGGTGTGGTTGATATTGAAAGTGCCGGGTTCTCCAGAACGGATGGCACACTCTACGTACCCTATCAAACCGTACTTGGCACACTTACCAACACGAGCAATTTCAGTACAATTGGTGTTTCCTTAGAAGACTCTGCATTTTTTGAAGTCGCAGGGAAACATATACTCGCAGGACTCAATACCTCAAGATACCTTGCGTCTGACAGTGAAGATTTGTTCCAAGTCTCAACTGCGCAATCCATCATCGAGTCAGCACAAGAGACCACGAGTATGATTAGTCTTTTTTTGGGCATAGTAGGAGGTATTGCGTTGTTTGTGGGTGGTATAGGAACCATGAACATGATGTTGACGACTGTTACGGAACGTACCAAAGAAATAGGGCTTAGGAAAGCTATTGGTGCTCGACGTCGAGATATCCTTTTGCAAATACTTGTGGAGTCTGTATTCCTTACGTCGCTCGGTGGAATTATTGGGATAGCGCTTACCTGGATTTTGGCACAGTTTGCTAATCAAGCACTTTCCGCAAGCGGAATGAGTACACTTTCTGTGGTTGTATCAGCAGATGTTGTGCTTCTTGCCACTGTTGTTGCTGTTGGTGTAGGGGTGGTTTTTGGTCTGTACCCTGCAAACAATGCGAGCAAATTACAACCGGTGGATGCTTTAAGGACAGAATAGGATAGGACTTACGGAAACGGCACATTTCTTCGTTGCGCTACACAAAATACTACTCACCGTACTATCTATACGCCTCGTAGTATTTTGTTTGCGCGCCTCGAACTGTATCCGTTTGCGTAACTCCTAAAGAAAAGGAACAAAGCCTGCAATTTTTTGCCATGGTATACTGGATCCACATCATTAACCTACTACACTATGAAAGGCTATATCACAAACATAGAAAAAGAGACAGTGGAAAATGAAAACTATCGAAAGGTGCTGTATACAGGAAAGAACAGCCAACTGGTACTCATGACGATTCAACCAGGTGACGAGATCGGAGCAGAGGTACATTTTTTGGATCAGTTTATTCGTATCGAAGCCGGTAAGGCGACCGTGATTCTTGATGGCGTAGAGCATGCCCTTCTCAAAGATTGGGCGGTAGTCATCCCGGCAGGGACGAATCACAATGTCATTAACACAGGAGACGAACCACTTCGCCTATATTCCGTATACTCTCCAGCGGAACACAAGGATGGAACGGTACATAAGACAAAGGCAGATGATATTGAAGAACACTTTGACGGAATCACTACTGAATAAAGAACTTACGTAAACGGCGCGTTTCATCGTTGCCTTTCACAAAATATCTCTCGTAGTATTGTTCATACAACTCGTTCTATTTTGCTCGGGCGCCTCGAACCGCATCCGTTTGCGTAAGTCCTATATAAGCACTCGCACCTCATGTTATACAAGTTGCGCAGTCTAGTGTGCACACGGCACTCTCTGCTATTATTGAGTTGATATGGGTCGTTATACAACAAACCAACATTCAAATCCAACATACCCACCAGAGCAACGGCGTTTTGTACGCAAAGCGTCTGATTTTCGTTTAAGAAAAGGACCTGAACAAGAGTTAGAGGAGGAATATGTCGAAGCGCCTACGCCACCTACACCTGCCAGGGAGAAGGAGGGTGAAGAAGCCCAGGAGATACATCAGGATGCGTTGCTTTTTGCACGAGGAGTACTTGGTGAGGCGATAATACAAGGTGCATCTGATGTGCATTTTGAACCAAAAGACTACAGCTACCTTATACGTTTTCGTATTGATGGCGTTCTTCATCAATACATGGAGCGCTCTATCGACGAGTATGAAGAAATTCTTAATGCCCTCAAAGTTTTGGGGGATATGGATATTGCTGAACATGCAACCCCTCAAGATGGACACATAGAGCTTGTACAGGAAGAGGTAAAAAAAACAGCTACCGAGGAGCAACAAGGAGAGATGCATAGTACTCAACACGGTATGGAATTGGGGAATAAACAACACTACTTTGATATCAGAGTTTCAGTTTTCCCCTCCGTGAATGGGGAAGTGGTGGTTATGCGTATCTTAAATCGAGAAAATGCACTTATAACCATTGATGGGCTCGGAATGGATTTAGAGTCACTCGGAAAGCTTCGCGAGGTACTGCTCACCTCTTACGGTATGATGCTTATTACTGGGCCAACAGGTTCAGGTAAAACCACGACACTCTATTCAATCATGAGTGAGTTGCGTAGTGACGAAAAAAACATTATTACACTTGAGGATCCTATTGAGTTTCATCTGAGCTGGCTTCGTCAATGTGAAATTCGAGAAGAGCGTGGATTTACGTATGAAGCTGCGATGGCCTCTGTACTTAGGCAAGACCCCGATGTCCTTATGGTAGGAGAGATTCGGGATCCGCAAACTGCTGAGCATGCGGTTCGCAGTGCGCTCGTCGGGCGAATTGTTGGTTCAACAATTCATGCAAATACCGCTATCAGTACGATAGCTCGGCTTATAGAGCTTGGAATTCCACGAAGCATTCTTGCTCACACACTGAACTGTATTATTGCGCAACGATTGGTTCGTCGCGTTTGTGACTTCTGCAAACACACCTATACACCTTCGCAAACACACCTCAAGTACTTTGGATTAGAAAAAGTTGAGGAACCGTTTTATATGGGGAAGGGATGTGAAAAATGTAAACAGACTGGATTTAAGGGAAGAACGGGAATTTTTTCCATCATGGTGTTTGATGATGCGATTCGTAATATGTTGTTTGAAGAAAGACCGCTAAATGAAATACAAGATTATGCAATAGAAAATGGTATGAAGACACTCAAGGCAGATGCTGTCTTGAAGATATTATCAGGAACAACCACAATAGAGGAAGCTGTTCGAGTGGTGTAAGGGATTTACAGAGAGTGTCCTTGTATGGAATCTATGAAAAGGGTAGGATAGGAAATATACAATTTCAAAATAGCATATGTCATTAAACAAATTTATCAAACATTTTCGAAAAATCCTTGTCGTTGAAGATGATGCAGTTCTAAGGAGTGCACTTGCCGATAAGTTTAGGGAAAAAGGGTATGTAGTACTTGAGGCGAGTGCTGCACAAGGGGTTTTAAATATCGTTGCATCCGAAAAGCCGAATGCTCTTGTGTTAGACCTTATTCTTCCAATGGAAGACGGTATTTCCCTCTTAGAGGAGTTGAGAAATTCAGGGTATACTATGCCAGTAGCAATACTTTCAAATTTGTTGGGATCAGAAGATTTACGTGCAGATGCCATCAGACTTGATTCTGAATTTTACAACAAATCATCGACATCATTGGATGAAGTGGTGAATGCTATAGAAAAAAGACTTTAAAAACGAACATGGGATTATTTGGATTTTTTAAGAAAAGAAAAGAATGGAAGGTGCTCGTAGTGGAAGATGATGTTCCCTTACGGCAGTTTATGGCTGAACGGCTACTATCGTTAGGTGTTGATGTCATTGAAACAGGTGATGGATTTGCAGTCATAGACTTAATACAAGAGCACAATCCGGACTGCGTCATACTTGATATCATGCTCCCTGGGAAAAGTGGTATGCAGATTCTTGAAGAACTTCGTGCTTCTGACAAAAAAACTCCTGTCGTGATACTTACGACACTTTCGGGGGAAGGTGGCTTGAAACTTGAGGCAACTAAACATAATGCTATATTCCTTAACAAAGCAAACACCGCGCTTGAGGTGGTGATTGATACAGTGTTGAGACGCTTATATGAAAAAGATGATAGATCATAATGCACTTCTGTTGCAGGTAATGGCACATGATTTACTTGCACCACTTACCGCAACCAAGTGGCAGGTAGAACTTCTTGAGAAAGCATACAAGGATAAAGAAAAAAGAGAAAAATATCTTTCGGGAATTTCTGCATCTACAGAACTTGGTATTGCGCTAACGAAACACGCACACGTTGCCGGAAAGATACTTAGTAATGCATATGAGAGTGAAATTACAAAAACAAATCTTCCTGTAGAGATACGTCAGGCAGCCACAGAGTTGAAACTACAGTATGAGCGACATGGACTTATCCTTGAAGCAGAAATTGAGGACGAAGATAAAGAACGAAGTCTGGATGTGTCGCTGACTAAACTTTTTATTTGGTCTATTGCAAAATTTTTCTTGACGTGTGTCCCTCCGCAGATGAAGGTAACTATGCGTGGTTTTCGTGCACAAAAGGAAACGATTGATGGAAAGTATATTTTTATTATTCTTGCAGAGAAAGTGCCAAATGCACAGGAATACGTAAACCTTATCATATCCCAAGAGGCACGTGGAGCGCTGGATCAGTCCTTTGTTTTTTCAAAACTAATCAACGACGTTGCCTCTTACCTTAACGTTTCGTATTCCGCAGATGTTCAGTCTGAGGGTATATCGCTAGAGGTTATATTTTAGATGGGACTTACGCAAACGGCGCACCACCCCAGTACCACAAAGCTTCGCAATGGGTACGGGGCGGGCAAGAGTACTTCTTGTCATCAAGCTCCCTTTGGCGTAAGTCTAATTTAGAATCTTTTAAGTCCTTCTTGTGTAAAAACGTACATGAGTAGCCACTAGTGTGCGGTATACTGACACTACACATGAAAATGAGAACAAAGATATATGTCTTTCTTTTTGTGCTTGTGCTCGGCGTCGTTTTTTGGATGACACGAGATTCTGGCACCGAAGTACCAAGTTTTGAAGCAGTCAAAGTGGAGCGTGGTCAGGTATACAATGATGTTTCTGTTACTGGACATGTTGAGCCAACAACACGAATGACCCTTGCTTTTTCAACTGGTGGACGTTTGGAACACTTGGCGATAGAAGAAGGGACTCAGGTTGAAAAAAACACTCGTATTGCAGCACTCGATACCAATACATCGGAATATGCAGTGCAAGAAGCCGAAGCGCGGTTGGCAGGTGAACAAGCAAAATTGAAAGAATTACTTGCACCGCTACGATATGAGGAGAAGGCATTGAAAGATGAGTCTGTGATACAGACAGAACGAGCTCTTGTTCAAGCACAAGAAACCTCACGTGCGGCACTCGAGAGGGCGTTTGTGTATGCAGATGATGCTATACACGAAAAAGCTGACGAACTTTTTGAATTGAAAAGCTCCAATCCTGAGCTTGGGGTAACGTTTACCTATGGCACTACCAAGTACTACCTCAATGCAGATGAAGGAACGAAGCTTGATCTCAGCACAAAGCGTAGAGAGATTGAAACACTTCTTGTGAACATGAAAGCGCGAGCAACGGATGCCACAATAACAGTTGACGAAGCGTTGTTGGCAACAGGTCGTGACTTACTCTATATTGAAGACTTCCTAACCACCTTGGCAAAAGTTATTAATGACTATGCAGCGAGTGATACGTACGATCAAACAGTGTATGAGACATTTCAAACCTCTATCACAGGAGCACGTACGGCGGTAAGTACGGTTCGAGGGGAGGTTCTCACTTCTCATAGCGCTTTACTTTCTGCCGAGTCATCACTCTCCCTCGCTCTCCGAGACCTTGAACTTTCCGTAGCAGGTGTGTCTGATGAGACAATTTCAGTACAGGAGGCTATGGTGGCAGCAGCACGTGCAGGACTGGAAAAGATGACAAAACAACTTGGCGATACTGTATTACACGCACCTCGATCGGGGGTAGTATCAAAAGTATTTTTTGAGTCAGGAGAAATGGTGTCTCCATACGAACCCATCGCCGAGCTTATTACAGAGGGAACATTTGAAGTGGAGGCATATATACCAGAAGCTGATATTGCTCGAGTGAAACTTGGTGACTCCTGTGAGATTACTTTTGACGCCTTTGAACAAGGAGACGTGTTTACTGCAGAAGTAGTTAGAATTGCGCTTTCTGAGACAATACGGGACGGTGTACCAACCTACAAAACAACACTGAGACTCACTGATACAGAAATAGAGGATGTACAGATACGTCCAGGAATGACTGCTGATATTGAAATACGTACTGACTTACGCGAAGATGTGCTTTTTGTACCTATACGTAGTGTGTTGCGCAAAGGAACACAGAGCTACGTGCGTACCTTCTCTGATGGTACCTTCTCTGAGAAAAATATTGAAATCGGATTACGTGGTTCAGAGGGTACTATAGAAGTTACCTCAGGATTACGTGAGGGTGATGAAATTGTTCTGTATGTTGAAGAAGCATGATCCCGTTAGAGACTAAAACGGTATTTTTTCTGAACGTGGTTAAAAATATGGAATATGATAAATGTGCCACAATTAATAATCTAACCGACGTCCCGCCAAGGCGGGGCGGTCTCTAACGGGATGACTCCTCTTATTGAGGTAGTTGACCTCGTAAAAACGTATACGGACGGTACACAAGCACTTCGAGGAGC
>LCFC01000011.1 GCA_000998805.1 Parcubacteria group bacterium GW2011_GWA2_43_11 | reverse complement strand
AGGGTTTGAAAGAGAACTTCCGCAATCTGTGATTCAGGAACGATGTACTCCTTTTTGGTTGGTAAATGTTTCAGTTTGTATATGCCAGTGTCTTGTTCATCATCTCCAACGACGAGCAAAAAAGGCACATTCTTTTTTGTTGCCGTTTTTATCTGATCTCCAATCTTTTTACCCGAGTAATCAACAGCGATAGTGAGGTCGTGTCTTCGAAGTCTCTGTGCGAGTTGTGCAGAAAAGTCAAACACTGAAGGGTTCATGACTGCGATGTAGAGGTCCGTTGCCGAAGAATACTCCGGTAGGAGATTGTGGGTATCCAAGAAATCTCGAAGTGTTACATCACCCATACCAAACCCCACCGTTGGAATGGGATCTTTGTTGAAAAGCTCAAGCAAGTTATCGTATCGACCCCCGCCAAAGAGGGAACGGTTGTTTTCCTTTGAGGTGTCGAAAACTTCAAAAATCATCCCTGTGTAGTAGTCAAAACCGCGCACAAGATACGGGTCGTGTATGATGTTGGTTATGCCACGTCGTTCAAGTATTTCAAGAAGTGTTAGGAGCTCATTCCCGGCCTTGGTCTCAGTGATAAGTTTGCGAATTGTTGCGGGAGTGTAGTGGGTGAGTACAGCGTTTGAAAGTTTTTCACCAAGGAGTGTACGCATTTCTTCCGCATATACTTTTGGTTTGAGTTTGTCCCGCTTATCCATAAGTCGAAGAAGTTCTGCCTGTTTTTCCTTAGGTAGAGTAAGTCCATGCTCACGTGCAAGAAGTGAAAGTGTCTCTGGTATGACGGAGCGTTGGTTGATGCGTATTTCAAACTCGGAGTCGCGTGCGCCGAATGCACGCATAAGTTCATATGCCAAGAAAATAACTTCTACATCTGCCTCAATAGAAGCAATACCAAAGAGGTCGCAGTTTAGTTGCCAGTGTTCTCGAAGTCGCCCTTTCTGTGGTCGTTCGTATCGAAACACGTTTGCAATAGTGAACCAGCGAAGTGGAAACGAAAGTTCGCGATGTTTTGCTGCTACTAGTCTTGCCACGGAGGGAGTCATTTCAGGCCGAAGTGTTACCCTCCTGTTGCCACGATCAATAAACGTATATGTTTGTTCGTTTACTATTTCTTGACTCGTTTTTGCATCGTAGAGTTCGGTCGGCTCTAAAAGCGAGGTACTGTACTCTTCGTAGCCAAAATGTTCTACCACGTCTCGCATGGTATCAAATAAATACTGCTCTATATACATTTCTTCTGGATAAAAATCACGGACACCCTTGTATGGGTTTGTCGATAATAGGCTCTTCTTTTTTGTCATAGATAAGGTAAAGTGTACCTGAAATGAAAGATATCCTCAATCTATACAAAGCACGTGGAGAAACGCCCTTACAACGCCTTGAGCGTTTCCGTAAAGATAATCCCGAATATAAAAATATCCCACTTTCCTACGCGGGACGACTTGACCCTATGGCGGAAGGACTGTTACTTGTGCTTGCGGGTGATGCGAACAAAAAACGCAATGAGTTTTTAGGATTAGAGAAGGAGTATACGTTCGACGTACTATTTGGTTTTGCGACCGACACGTACGACATACTTGGGGTCATGAGTGATGCAGTAACGCGCTCAAGTCACAAACCTGTCCGGTCTGCGCTCTTGATAGAGTACATCGCACAGATGTCAGGTGAGCGAACCCAGAAGTATCCGCCGTTTTCAAGCAAGCCATTAGAGGGAAAACCTTTGTTTGTGCATGCACGGAAAGGAGACCTTGCGTCGTTTGAATTACCAGAGCACAAAATAGAAATTTTTTCAGCCTCTCTCGTAGGGATGAAGCGTATAAACGATCAAGATTTACTTGAGGAAATTGAACAAGCCATTACGTTGGTGAAGGGGGACTTTCGCCAAGAACGGATACTGCACCTCTGGAGAGATACCTTGCGGGTTTTGTATGGTATGACGTTTGATGTGGCTACCATAAACGTCCGCTGTTCAAGCGGAACCTACGTGCGTTCGCTCGCAAACGAACTCGGAGAACAGATTGGAATTCCAGCACTCGCCATGCGTATTCTGCGTACTCGCGTAGGGAAATACTCGGTTAAAAGCTCCACGAAGTAGTAAGTTTTCTATAGCAGAGTAACAGTGCGTTTTTGTGATACACTGTATGTACCTACCTATGGGAGAAAAAGAACAGTCAGAAGAATTTTGGCAGAAAAAGCTTTCACGTCCAGTATACGAAGCGCTTCGTCTTGGAAAACTAGAGGCACCGCACACGGGTGCATATGCCCACACCAACTACAATGGTGTATATCTTTGCGCAGGGTGTGAGACGCCTCTCTGTGATTCTGAGATGAAAGTCGATGATTCCTCCGGGTACGCGACGTTTTCCATTTCACCAAATGACCCCAATGTTCGCTTTGTTCGTACGTACTCGGATGATGGTCTGGATCAAATAAGAGTGATATGTGCCGCATGCAGTGGGAGCCTCGGGGTAACCTCCGACGACGATATGCGGAGTGCAGACGATCTTGAAGAGGGAACATCTCAAAATAGGCTTGTTCACGTAAGTTCAAACTCAATAGTGCTTAAAAAATCCTTGACACCAAGAAATTACCCTTGGGCGTTTGCTGTGTTTGCAGTTTTTTTTGCGCTCGTGGGATTTCTTGTTTGGTCATGGGCAACGCAGGTGACCGAAGTCGCAAACTATGGAAATATAGATGGAACATTGCATCTTTGGGTTGGTGAGGAAGAATTGTACGCGACAACTGTATACCTTGATCGTTTTGCGCCCGCAACACAAGCCCCAGTACTTGGGGAAGATGCGATTTTTGTTATTTTTTCGCAAAAAGAAAATGCACCACAACTACGACTTTCGTATCAGGCAGTTGACATTCTATGGCTTGACGAATTCTTTATTGTTATACAAGGAGAGCAGAATGTGCTCCCCAATGCATCAGGTGTTTTACAACCTCCACAAGGGACGGTGTTTGGTTTAGTGACCCGTGTTGGAGTGTTGCCGGAACATGTTTTTAGAGTGGGCTATGAAGTTGTGGTAGTGAATAAAACAGAACTATTTTAATTCTGTGCATATAGACAGTAACCCGCACTAGTTTGTTGGTATACTGTAAAAAAGTATACGTGTATATACGTATTTATTTATTATCGAAAAAAATATGGATAATCCTCTAACAAACGGTTCGTGGCGTCAGAAGCCTTCATGGAAATTATTCTTACTTGGATTTGTAGGTCTCATTGGTGTGGCGATTGTTCTCTCTATTTTAAAAACGCTCCTACCGCAGAGCTACACAGGAGATATGGCAGTCACAGATTCGTACCGCATGTCTAACAATACGGGATCTGGTATTGCTGAGATGGCACCATACGCGCCTGTACCGAGTGGCGCTCCAAGCTACAAATCGTATGACGGCGATATGAGTGAGGAGGCCCCAGTTACCTCAGTAGGAGCGGATGCTGAGTCATACGAGTCACTCTCATACTATGGTTCTTTCAAAGAGAGCAATCTTGATGCGGTGTGTGATTCTATAGAATCATGGAAGCCTCTTGCGCATGTGGTTTTTGAAAAAGCGGTACGGAATGATTTGCATTGTAGCTACCAATTTAAAGTTGAACGAGCACATGTTGCAAGCATAGTGACGGAGATACAAAACCTCAATCCAGAAGAATTTTCAGCGGCTACAGAAACAATAAAAAAACAGGTGGTAGAGTACGAAGGACAATTGGATATTTTGCTTCGTAAACAAAAACTCTTAGAAACCACCCTTACCGATGCGGTTGCCGCCTACGATGACTTGCGAACACTTGCAACTTCGGTGGAAGACGTTGAATCATTGACCAAAATTATTGATAGTAAGCTAAACACGATTGAGCGACTTACTCGTGAACGGGTGAACCTTTCGCAACAGATAGATGCAATAGCGCAGCAACGCGCGGAGCTTGCAGACATGATTGAGTATGTGTACTTCTCTCTGCAGGTAGAGAAGTATCAAGTGGTGGATATCGCGTCTCTTAAAGATTCTTGGGTACGTGGCATGCGTGCTAGTATTGCAAACCTCAACACCACGTTACAAGATCTAACTTTGGGAGTGTTTGTGCTTTTGCTCGGTTTGGTGCAGGTAATCATATATGCCGGTATCATTCTTGTCGTCGTCTTTGTGATAGCGAAATTTGCATGGTATCGCGTGAGGAGTTTTTGGAAAGAGGGTGCTCCGAATGAGTAATTTTCCAGAACACAAAGGTTGCTTTTTGTACAAAACGTTTGTGTAAGTGGAAAATTTACTGGCGTGAAAAAAACAACATGCTATAGTCGCGAGTAATGAACAACGAAGGTGTGCCTTCTCAGGCAGAAGAACAAAAAGCTCCAGTCACAGAACGTACGCAAGGTACGGAGGAAGGATACATAGGACTGAAAAAAAAATCTTACGCTGAAGCTCGTCAAGAGATTAAAAAACTTTACGAGGTTGTCCCTGAGGCTCAAGAAATTATTTATAGAGAAAGACCTGCAAAGACGTCAGAAGAGTACATTATTGGTCAATATGAAATGCTTATTGGCTCACTTGAAAGCCTGAAGGAAAAATTTGCTCAGCAAGGTGAGATGCACAAAGAGCGTGCTATGGCAATGTATATTCAAAAAATGCAGGCAGAAAAAACAATAACAGCGTTGTATCTTGATGCAAAAACAGTGAATGAGGATTTTGCCTCGGACATTATTGAAGATTCTCCTTTTTTAAAAGAAGTAATTGAAGGTGTTGAAGTAGGGGAAGGTGGAGATTTGCCACAGGTAGAGTTTGTAGAGTAACATTAGAGGACAATGAATGAGAACCTTCAAAGCGAAATAGACGTGCATCTTTCGATTTTGCGTAGGCTGATTGCGCCAAGCGGTTTGTTCCTTGCCGCAGCCGATGTCGGTGTTGCCACAGGTTACGACAAGAGTTGGCTACGTGACAATTTCTATGAAGTCATGGCGTTTGAAGAAACAGGGGATTTTGAGGTGAGTCAAAAAACATGGCACGCACTACTTGATATATTTCTTAAACATGAGGACAAAATAAATTGGGCAATAGAAAAGCGTCCTCAATTCTCTTACCAGTACATACATGCACGCTACAACCCGGAAACATTTGAGGAGTTTTGGGAAGAGTGGGGTAACAAACAAAATGACGCGGTCGGATGCATTCTCTTTGCTATTGGTACTCATGAGTTAAACGGTACGAGTGTTATTCGTGGAGAAGACGACAAACGAATCGTACAGCGTCTGGTTGATTATTTAAGTTCCATAGAGTACTGGGATGATGGAGATAATGGTGTCTGGGAAGAGTACGAAGAAGTGCACTCCTCATCTGTCGGTGCGTGTGTAGCAGGGCTGAAAAAAATTAAAGAGTCCGGACTTGCTCAGGTACCTGAGTCGTCAATACAAAAAGGAGAAGAATCTCTCAACACACGATTGCCCCGAGAATCAATTACCAAGTTTACTGATTTAGCCCTCCTTTCTCTTATTTTTCCTTATCATGTGGTGAGTGAGGAACAAGAGGAAGAGATTTTAGCAAACCTTGAGTATCACCTCGCGCGAGACAAGGGTGTGGTGCGGTATCGAAATGATCGATACTACAATGCAAATGACGATGGGTATAGTGAAGAAGCTGAATGGACTATGGGCTTCCCATGGCTTTCTATCATTTACCGCGAACGAGGGGATACTGAACGCGCTGATTACTGGCTAGAAGAAGCTCGTCGTGCATGTGACGCAGAAGGTAAACTCCCCGAGCTATATTACAGCCAGACAGATGAACCAAACGAAAACAATCCACTGGGATGGTCAGAAAGTCTTTACATTATTGCATTAAAAAAGAAGCTTGACGCTTCACTCACTTGATATATTATAAGGGTAATAATTAAAGCACTATGGCTATAATCAAATGGGAACCGTTTGGTGAAATTGACCGTTTCTTTAATGACTTTCCCACACAAAACTTTTTAAAATTTGGGAGAGACATGGCGGTTGATTTATATGAAGATGGAAACAATCTGGTAGCAGAGATGAATGTTTCAGGTATTGACCCAGAAAAAATAGATATTACTGTTGAAGGAAACTATTTGCGCATTGCAGGAACACGTGAAGAAGAAAAAGAGCATAAAGATAAACAGTTCTATAGCAAGGAAATAAGCCGAGGAAGCTTTGAGCGTACGCTTCGACTCCCCGAATTGGTGCATGATGAAAAAATTGAAGCGGAGTGCAAAGATGGTGTGCTTAGAGTCATCATGCCTAAAACGGAAGGAAAGAAAAAAGAGAAAATCAAAGTATTTGTTAAGAAATAATTAAAAAAGACGCTGAAAAGCGTCTTTTTTACGCTAGGTGGAAGGGTTGCCCCGTAGTGAAAATTGACAAGGCTCGACTGCGAGTCGAGCGCGCGAAGCGCATTGTCAATTTCTACTACGGGGTTGACCCCATTAGAAGCCCAAAGCAGAGCTTTGGCAGTCGCCTAGGCGACTTGCTTCTAACGGGGTTGACTGTTTTTTTAAGCAAGGTAAGCTTTGGTAATGAATAACATGCTTGAATCATTGGTGGGGAAATACTTTATTATCGCGTACGCTCTTTTTACACTTGGAGTATACGTTTTCGTTTTTTACTGCACGAGTAGTACGTGTGGTGTGTATATTATTTTACCAGTTATGCCTTGGGCATTTATTTGGGTTGAGGATTTGGGCCTACCATTTCCTTGGGCGATGTATCCATTATTTATTCTCCTAAATGCGAGTGTTGCGTACGTTCTGGGTGCCATGGCAGAATGGTTGTACAATCGATATCTTGATTACAAACAAGGGAAGAAACTTAGTGTATTCAATCAGAAAAAAACAACACTTCTCAAGTAAATAATGAGCACAGACATACCAAGGGCACGACATACAGAAGCGGGGAACGCGGTAGCGTTGACTCTACTTGGACTTGCAGTCTCTATACTTGCGGGTGTGGTGGTTTTGTATGTACTAGGGAAGTCATCTCATCAGCCTATATATACACCTGAGGTAGCAGATGAAGAAGTGAGTGAAGAAGTGGAGGAGAAAAATTCTAGAGAAGGATGGGGAACCTATGTGAATGACACATACGAATTTTCTTTTGAATATCCGTCAGGTTGGATGGTGGCAACTGGAACCTTGAACACAGGAGAGCCTGTAGTGAGTGTCTTTCCAGCTGTTGCTACGAGTACTACATCAAACGTGGTCAGTCCGGAAGAGGTCACTTCTCATGTCTCAATATATCCACATGGTGCTGGAATAGAAGAAGTATTCGGAAAAATGCTTGCGAGTATAGTGATTATCCCAATACCTGAGGCTTCGGCAATAGATTACGTTTTAAATACAGGTAGACCGTGGGCAACAAAAGCCGTTTTTGATAAGAGTCCTTCAAGTTGGACTGATGCCGGTTTTGTGTTCGCGCGAGCTTTGGTCGAAGAAGAAGAGTTACTTTTTATGCGAGGGGAAATCGAGATTTCTCAGAATGAATTCAATGCAACATCGGGGGACGTCATGATACGAAGTGGCTTTATTGATGCTAATGTGCGTCATATTGAGGAAGAAATACTTAAAAGCTTTACGTTTATAAACACATCTGCATCATCTACTGAAGAGACGGTTGCAAATGAAAGTGGAATTGTCGTTCTGAGTCCCGAATATGGTGAAATAATATCAAGCCCTCTTTCAGTGCGAGGTCAACTCCCTAGTTCTATTGAGGGAGATATTTCACTGCGACTTGAAGCGATTGGTGGCGAAGTACTTGCAGAAGTCCCCATAGTACCACAGGGGACATGGGGCACAGACGAGCATACCCCTTTTGAGGTTTCTCTCGTTTTTGATGAAAAAACAGCAACAAGCGGCGTGTTGGTATTTGAATATGAGGACATTTCTCTCGCGGGAAAGAGGAAAAACAAGACTGTCCCAGTGGTGTTTGTTATAGACTAAAGAAGTGGTATAAGCTTGTTTGCGCACAACCTCTCTCTTTGTGTACAATTAGCATAGGACCTACGCAAACGGCGCACCACAGGAGTACTTCATTTTTCTAATTTTTCGCCAGCTGGCGAATCATAAGAAAAATTGGTCGCATTTCATCGTTGCCCGTCACAAAATATCTCTCGTAGTATTGCCCATACAACTTGTTTTATTTTATTCTGGCGCCGAAGAAGTGCAACCTAATTTTTAAGGAGCGTAGCGACTATAAAAATGGGAATGCCCTTGTGGTACATCCGTTTGCGTAAGTCCTATAACATTATTATCTGTTGAGTGGTAAAAACCACTTATATTAATACATGGACATGTTCAACACTAGCAACGTTTCAAAAACATCAAAACTAATAAATTCTCTTGGGTACTGGACACTTCTCCTTCTTGCGTTCGCACTTCCTGTGTGCGTACTGTATTCATCAGGGGTTCCATCACTCATGACTAAAATTTTTGCCGGTGGTGTACTGGTCCTTGTAACTGCTGTATTTTTCGTCATTGCTCATATTCGTGCGCAAGAAATCTTACTGCCTAAATCCTCTATCTTAGGCGTCGCGTGGCTCATTCCCATCGCGTACCTCCTCTCAACACTCTTTGCATCTTCCGGCAACCAGTCAATATTTGGAGAACGACTTACCATGGACAGTCTTTCATTTATGCTTATTTCTGCTCTTGCGCTGACGATTACAGCAATTACTCTTACAACAACGAAAAAAGCTCTAGGGATTTATCTTGCAATGCTTGGTTCAGCTACACTTCTTACCCTTATAGAACTCTATGTATTTTTTGTGCCATCTAGTGTACAAAGTTTTGGTTTGCAATCAGTCTCACTTGTCGGCACGCTCAATGATCTCGGAGTATTTTTTGGACTCATTACGATATTCGTTCTACTTTCACTCGTTTTACTTCCCGTCACTTCAATCGTTCGTGGTGTATTATGGATAGTACTCACAGCTTCTGTGTTTTTTCTCACAGCAGTAAATCTAACTGTACTCTGGTGGATAATTGGTGCATTTGCCCTTGCATTTTTTGTGTATAGCATATCGTCTCTAACTTTTTCAAAAAAACTTCAAGGGTTGGAAAACATTTCTCTTGCTTCACTTGCAGTTCTTTTACTCTCCTTCCTTTTCATAGCTGTACCGCCAGTTGTTGATGAAGCTGGAAACAGCAACATAACCGCATATGTAGCACACAGGGTTGATATCGGAGAGTTTGATGTTAGACCTTCTTGGAGTACGACCGTATCAATTGGTAGCCAAGCGTTTAAAGATGGTGGTTTGGTGTTTGGTACTGGTCCAGGTACGTTTTACCACCAGTGGGCGCGCTATATGCCGTTGAGTATCAATGTAGGTGCGTTTTGGCTCACTGATTTCTTCTATGGTATTGGACTTGTTCCAACATCGATAATAACGACAGGCTTATTAGGAGCAATTGCATGGCTAGTCTTTTTTGTTGTGTTTATATGGCGCGGAGCTCGTAACCTTATCCTCGCGAAAGATGGGGACAAGAATGATATAGCAAACTATGTACGCGTAACTTCGTTTGTTGCAGCACTCTATTTGTGGATAAATACGGTGATTCAAGTACCTAGTCCAACCCTAGTGTTATACGCAGCTTTGCTTACGGGAGTATTTATAGCTTCACTTGGTTTTGTTTCAAATTCACACACGACATATTTCAAACTGGCAGTACGTGAAAATCCTCGTGTGGGATTTGTAGCAACCTTATGTCTCACTCTACTCCTTCTAGGTTCTGCGGGCGGTATTTACGGGCTTACGGTGCGCTATATTGCGGAAGCTTCATACCAAGAGTCAGCAGATGTTATTTCGACTAATGGAGACATACTTGGAGCGTATGCTCTTGCAAACAAAGCACTGCAGCTTCATCAAACGGATGTATATTATAGGCTGGTAAGCAATATTGATGCGGTGCGGGTTCAAAACCTTATCGCACAAAACAAACCTGTAGAAGAAATAAAAACAGAGTTTGAAGGGTACCTCTCTACTTCTATTGGAAATGCGCTTGAAGCTACGAAACTTGATGAAAAAGATTATCAGAACTGGGTAAATCTTGGAAGTATTTATCAAAGCGTTATACCTATAGGAGTCGGGGGAGTAGTGGAGAGTGCAGTAGCTGCATACGATGAAGCACTTGCACTACGTCCAAGCTCACCTTCTATTTACTACGCAAAGGCAGTACTCGAACGGTCACGTGGTGACAACGCAAAAGCTCGTGAATATGTTGAGAAGGCTATTACGCTTCGCAATCAGTACACTGACGCTATTTTCTTGCTCGCACAAATTCAGATTGAGGAGAATGATGTTGAAAATGCTATAAATTCTGTTGAGGCTATTACATTGTTTAATCCTAGTAACGCTGTTGCATTTTTCCAACTCGGACTGCTTCATTATGGGGTAGAGAATTTTGCAGTAGCTGCACAAAATTTCCAACGTGCTGTTTCCATTAGTTCTGACTATGCAAATGCACATTATTTCCTCGGTCTTTCGTATTGGCGCTTAGGCAATACCAATGGTGCTCTTGCAGAGTTTAAAGAGGTTCAGAAGACGAATCCTGAAAACGCTAATGTGAATGCTATTATAGTAAACCTAGAGGCAGGTAGAGATCCTTTTGTAAATCTTGAGAATGCCGATCAACTACAAACTATTTCAGGTGCACCTATTCAGAATATTGATGATGGGGTACAGAAAACAGAAGAAACTGGTCCACTTTCTGAATAGTGACGTATGTCACCACGTAGGGTCATAGACTTATTACATAAAGAGGTGCGCGGTTTACATGAAGCCGCGTACCTTTTGGCGTTTTTTACCTTTGGGTCTCAACTATTTGCACTTGTTCGCGATAGGATGCTTGCATATTCGTTTGGTACAGGAGAAACGCTTGATGTTTTTTACGCAGCGTTTCGCATACCTGATACTATGTACGCTTTTCTTGCTTCGATGGTTTCGCTTTTTGTCTTGATACCGTTTTTAGAAGCAGCTGGGAAAGAGGGCTTTCCTGCTCTGAAAGCCTTTCTGTCAGATATGTTTTCTTTTTTTTCGTTTGCCCTGATTGGGGTGGGGGGCATTGCATGGTTGTTCGCTCCTCAGCTAGTTGAGCTACTTCTTCTGTATGCAATTGCACCTATTCTCTACAATATCGGTATTATCATAGGTATTCTTTTTTTGCAGCCCCTCTTTGGTACGAATGGTTTGGCGTGGGGTGTGGTGCTAGGTGCGGTGTTACATTTGGGGGTGCAGACACCGTTTATGGTTATCAACAACATGATTCCTCGGTTCACCATTCCGAATTGGAAACATGTATTCGAGGTAGTACGAATCTCTATTCCGCGCACTATAACCCTCTCTGCACAGCAGGTAGTCGTACTTGTCATGATTGCACTTGCTTCTCGATATGTTGCTGGATCGGTGTCTGCGTTTAGTTTTGCATGGAACTTGCAGTCTGTTCCCCTCGCAATTATTGGGGTGAGTTATTCGGTAGCCGCATTTCCAAAACTCTCACGACTTTTTGGAAATGGTGAGACGGAAGAGTACAAAAATCTTATACTTGTTGCAGCTCGACAAATACTTTTCTGGGTCATACCTGCTGTGGTTTTTATAATTGTGCTTCGTGCACAAATAGTGCGTGTTGTTCTGGGGACTGGGGCGTTTGATTGGAATGCGACCAAAATGACTGCAGCTGTTCTCGCACTGCTTGCATTGTCGCTGGTCGCACAAGGAGTAACTGTTCTTTTGGTACGAGCATGTTATGCAGCAGGTAAGACGAAGATACCTCTCATGATTACCGCCGTAAGTTCTACGCTCACAATAGTTTTGGCAGTAACCTTGCTCCATCTTAGCTCACGTGGTTTCCTGGAACTCACGTGGCTTGCAGATATCATGCGGGTGCGTGACGTTTTAAGCCCCGAGGTGCTTCTGATAGCAATTGCATACTCGGTAGGTGCAATGGTGGCTGCATTGCTGTTGCTTGTATACTTTGAACGGACGTATCCCTCTTTTTGGAAAGGGCTCTTCTCGACCTTGTGGCAATCACTGATCTCTGCGCTTGTTGCCGGATTTGCGACGTATCTCGCACTCAACCTCGTTACTAAGTTTGTTCAATTAGATACGCTTTTCGGTATAGGAGTACAAGGTTTACTTTCAGGGACTGTAGGAGTCTGTGTCTGGACGGTCGTACTTGTGAGCCTTGGAAATAAAGATATCGTTGTTGCTTGGACAGCACTTCAAAAAAAACTGACAAAAAGCCGTATTGAAGAAGTACGCGGGTCTATTGAAGGGGTGTAAATTAGTAACGAGTAGTGAGTTACTGAGTACCTAGTTTACTCGCAACTTAGTACGCGTTACTTTTCGTAGTGTAGACAAAATGACTGTAGTAGGTCATTATAAGCGACGTAGAACGAGAGAAACAAAAAAAGCATTTTTTCTTTCCGAGTCGAGGAGCTTATACAAGTTCTTTGTTTTTCAACAAAGAACTTTTATTGCCAACAGTATGGATTTAAACAATATTAGAAACTTTAGTATCATTGCTCACATAGATCATGGTAAATCAACACTGGCTGATCGCATGCTTGAGGTGACGCATACTATTGAGGCGCGCAAGATGAAGGATCAAGTGCTCGACCGTATGGATCTTGAGCGTGAGCGAGGTATCACGATTAAGATGCAGCCGGTGCGTATGGAGCATGTGATAGACGGCAAGCAGTACGTACTGAACCTTATTGATACGCCGGGGCACATAGACTTCTCATATGAGGTTTCTCGCGCACTGAAGGCTGTACACTCTCACGCGTGGATGAAGTGAAAATCGAACTCGCTGAACTCTTGGGGACGGATATAGACGAAGTGTACGAAACAAGTGGAAAAACGGGAGAAGGAGTTCTTGAACTTCTACAAGCGGTTGTTGAGAAGGTGCCGTCTCCAAACACGCACGACACAACGCAAACCTTTCGTGGGCTCGTGTTTGACTTCCAGTACAGCAACCACAGAGGAGTGATTGTGTATGTCCGAGTCGTGAATGGCATTATCAAGAAAGGGGCGACGCTCAAATTTGGCGCATCAAAAAAGACGTTTCTGGCACTCGAAGTCGGTGTATTTATGCCCGACGAAAAGCCCACAGACAGTCTCGGAGAAGGCGAAATAGGGTACATCGTCACCGGCGTAAAGGAACCAGGTGTAGCAGGTGTCGGAGACACGGTGATGCCTACAAACGGCACTGGAGTGCCTCTGTCGGGCTACATGAAGCCCTCCCCAGTGGTTTGGGCGTCAGTATACCCTGAGAGTCAGGATGACTTTTTACTCCTCAAGCAGGCCCTTTTACGGCTTCAACTCTCCGACTCGTCACTTTCTTTTGAGGAAGAAACATCTGGGTCTTTAGGACGGGGTTTTCGCTGTGGCTTCCTAGGTATGCTTCACCTTGAGATTATTACCGAGCGATTACACAGGGAGTTTGACCTTGAACTAGTGATTACACTCCCAAGTATTACGTACTTTGTCGAGCTCACGAATGGAGTCGTAGAGACTGTGTATTCTCCGCACAAATTCCCTGAGTATGGGAAGATAAAAAATGTACAAGAGCCGTGGGCTGAGGTGACACTTATTACACCAAACGTGTATGTAGGGACTGTAATGCAGATGTTGTACGAGCATGAAGCAGAGAGTAAAGAAACTGAGACATTTGGAGATGATAGGACAAAGATTGTGATAGAGATGCCCCTCAGAGAATTGATGCGTGGCTTTTTTGATAAAGTAAAAAGTATTACCTCAGGCTATGCGTCTATTTCGTATGAGTTTATCAATACTCGTCCAGCAGATGTATGTCGACTCGACATACTTGTAGCAGAAGAGATAGTACCAGCATTTACCCGTGTGGTATCTCGACGTCGAGTGGATGAAGAAGCTATAGAGATGGTAGACCAACTTCATAAGGTCATGCCGAGGCAGATGTTTGTGTCAAAGATTCAAGCCGTCGCCTTGGGGCGTATTATTTCGTCAAAGACGATACAGGCTTTTCGCAAGGATGTGACTGCGAAGCTCTACGGAGGGGATATTACACGCAAAATGAAACTGCTTGAGAAGCAGAAGAAGGGAAAGAAGAAGATGAAGTCGAGAGGCAAGGTGAACATTCCACATGAGGTATTTTTGAAGATGATGCGAGGGGGAGAGAAGTAAAAAAGTTGAAAGTTGAATGTTTAAAGTTCAAAGTTAAAAGCATGCCCCGTACCAAGCTCTGCTTTGGTACTGGGGTTAAAAGCAAAACAGTACGGAGTAAAAAGTATTGAGTTAAAAGTGTGTCGTTTTTTCAAAACGTTTATGAAACCAAAAATACAACTTATTGTCGATATAAAAAAAGATATTGAAAACGCAAAGTGGTTTGTGAACGACGGTGTTTTTGTGGAATGGTTTTTGCCTCAAGATTTTCAATATATTTTAAGTAAAAAATTCTCTACTCCAGAGAGAAATAAGATTATTACTGAATACACAAAGCATGTTCACGCAGAAAGGGAGGGGGATATACAGAAAGGTGTTGAGCAGGTGCAAGAACAGTGGTCAAAAATCGAGAGTAAGTTTTATGAACTTGTTGATACGATTTTTAAAAGTCATGCGTGGCCACAAGGGAAATACATTGGCTACGCGTCTGTGTATTTAATGTTTCCTCGAAATATACAAGAGAAGACTTTTTATTTTCCTTATACTCAAAGACCAATTAATCCTGTAAGTACAATAGCGCATGAGATGTTGCATTTTATCTTTTTTGACTACATTCAAAAAAAGCTTGGAATAAAAGAAAACGACTCCTTAAAAGGAAAAAACAAGAAATATGTATGGCAGGTTTCAGAAACATTCAATACTGTGATAGAAAACTGGAGTCCGTATAAAAATATTTTCTCGTACAGCAAGAAAGTCAAACCATACCCAGGTTGCGAAGAAATGTTTACTCTCATGTCTAAACAGTGGAAGAAGAACCAAGATATAGAAAGTTTTCTCGATGCATGGCTCTCGCGTAAATAGGCATGAAAAACTCTAAGTGAATCAGATATGTACTCACCGCCGTTAACTCTCGAAGAGATACGAAAACAGTATCCAGAAAAAGCAGATGCATTATGCGCTGACCCCGTGCATTGCTGGAGGGCAGAAACAGGAATAGAGCTCATCCACAAAGAGCCAAGTCTCGAAGAGCTGGAACGCATTTGGAAAAATTGGCAGGAGATGAGTATCGAACAAAAACGTCTGAGTGATGAGAAAAGTGTCGAGTTGTTTGGGGTGACTAACGAAGAACATCACGCAAAAATCTTGTGTGAAAAACAAACCTAAAAACTGCCCAGCGAATGGACAGTTTTTATATTATATTTCTAGTTTCAAGGTTTCTGCAGGAGGAGTGTTTGATACAGGTTGTTCTGCTTGAGGGGTACCTGTAGATGTAGTCGTGCTGTTTATATCCAAACGTCCCTCGTTGATAGCATCAAGAACAGCTTGCTCTTCAGGAGTTGTAACTTTTCCATTTACAGTAGTACTACCATTTTTTTGCAAATCAAGCTGTGCCTGCACCTCAGGAGGTATTTCTATCTGCTGTTGGTTTGCGGTAGTTTGTGTGAGACTTGTAAAGCCAGAGTATGCAAAAATCATGCTCAATACTATGAGTACAGCCATAACTGCCCACATGTACTTGATTATATTACGTGTCTTTTTATTGAATAGAAACATATTTAAACTTTCATTTTGTGCGAATTTCTGCGTTAATTTCGTCATTAATTCACTCACAATATCTGTAATATTGCTCGTGAATATAATTCCTCATTGCCTTGAACTTCATCACAAAATGAAAGTTTAAGGTATTTGTTTATGGTGATTCGCCTAAAAACCACAAGCAAGGTAAGATAGATAGTACCACAGAGGCGTGTGGGTGCAATGTATGTTTGGTTTCCATGAAAAAAGAAAATTCAAAAGTTTCCTGTATTCCAAGGCTTTTTTGGTGTTTATGTGTATTCCTGTTGGATTTATGTCCTATGCGGCCTACAACGCTTACGAGAGGGAGCGTGAGACCAGTATGCTACGACAAGAATTAGCAAAGGAGCTTGTGGCACTTGAGAGGAGGTCAGGCGAACTTGAAAAAAATATTCAAAATCTTGAAGATCCGAGAGGGATAGAGACTGAACTCAGAAGTAGATATGATGTGGGATGGGAAGGGGAGGAGGTGATTATTCTTGTTGAAGAAGAATCTTCTACACAAACGCCACCTGTTTTACCAGAATCTAGACCAAATTTGTGGCATCGTTTTATTGATGTCCTGTTTTAGTGGAGTGTAATGGATAAAAATATAAATGTGGTATACTTAACAACTAAAAACTTACCAATTTTCAAAAACTAGAAACAGTATGGAAAAGCAAGTAACAATTTACAGCACTCCCACATGTCACTTCTGCCACATGGCAAAAGACTATTTTAATGAAAATAAAATAGAATTTACAGAACATGATGTAGCTACTGACCTTGAAGCCCGTCAAGAAATGATGAACAGAAGTGGTCAAATGGGAGTACCGCAAATACTTATAGGAGATGAGCTTGTTATTGGTTTTGATAAGCCTCGTATAGATACACTTCTTGGTTTGGGTGTTTAATAAATATTGAACGTAAGAATAAAAAACGTGCCCTAAGGTACGTTTTTTTATTCACGTAGCTACTGTATATTAGTGGTAGATTTATATAATTATATACTATAATTAAGATACAAATCGCGATGAAGTTATACAATATTGGGATTGGGTTGATATTCTTAAAGTTAATAAGTCATATATTCAAAGCGTTAATATTTTACAAGGAAAAAACAAGGAAAGTTGCCTTATGGAATGTGTAGGGTTCGGGTAAGAAAAAACGCTCCTTATTTCAAAGTGTTGATGAGTATGATACAAATACTAAGTAACGATTGTAAGTTGCCTCTGTAGTTCCCCAGCCTCCGTTCTTCGCAAGACTCAGAATTACAGCGTGCAAGAATAGAATAGAAGTAATGCTCTCATAGTTCAACGGATAGAACAGCCCCGTCCTAAGGGGTAGATGTAGGTTCAATTCCTACTGAGAGCACAGCGAACAAAGTGAGATGTGTCACAGTAGGAATTGCACCACAAGGGCATTTCCATTTTTCTAACTCCTTTCAGTCGTAAGAAAATTGGTCAACCGTAGGACTAACGTTTACACAGAGCGAAGCGACAATGTAAACGTTGATCTCGACCATCGGGAGAGGCAATTCCTACTGAGAGCACAAAAAGAAATTTTCCTCATTTTTGCTTTGTTCCCATCACTTCGTATGGCTTTATCCTTTTGAACTAAGTGTAGATAGATACATCTTGTTGTATATATCAATATATATTGATATAATAAATATATGAATCGAACAACGATTGACGTAAAAAAAGTTCGTCGCTATCTTAGTGCCATAGCACAGCCTGTGCGCTTAGACATATTACTCATGCTTAAGGGAGGGGAACTTTGTGTGTGTGATATCTATAGTGCTCTTAATATTTCTCAAAATCTTACATCCCATCATCTAAGTGTCCTCACTGAGTTAGGGCTTCTTACAAGTCGGAAGGTGGGTGTGAAAATGCTCTACAGTCGAGATGAAAAAGTGTTGCGCGCATGTCAAACAGCACTTTCTACTCTTATGACTAAAGACAATAGTGCTGTTCATATGACTACAAAAAAGAAATGTAGTATTTCGTGCTGATAAAAAGAAAGATGTAAAAAGTATTAATAAAAAAATAGTGTATGTCACAAGAAATAAAAACAATAGCAGTATTGGGTACAGGATGTCCCTCGTGCAAAAAACTTTTTGAGCTTACCACACAAGCAGTCAAAGAACTTGGTTTATTAAGTGAAGTCGAGTACGTAACGGATATTCAGAAAATAGTCGCAATGGGTATTATGCAGACTCCTGTGCTTGCGGTAAATAATGTCCCAGTCATGACAGGTGCAACAAACGATATTGAAAAAATTAAAACACTCCTCGTGCAAAGAGACGAGAACACTTGCTCTGCTGAGGGGGAATCGTCTAAGTGCGGGTGTGGCGGTTCTTGTTAGTGCATATATTTACACACTATGGACATTTTTTACCCTCTACAATGGATAGCTGATAGAGTGACGTATAACCTCTTTGCAATAGTGCATGGGACTAGGCTTGCAGATGGTGTGAACTTCTTCGTATACGACACACTCAAAATATTTTTACTCCTCTTTGCTATTTCTTTTGGTATGGGGCTTATCAATGTGTATTTTCCTGTTGAAAAGGTGCGTGACTACTTAACACAAAAGAAAATGTTTGGGCTAGATTATTTTCTTGCAGCATTTTTTGGCACCATAACACCTTTTTGCTCGTGTTCATCAGTACCACTTTTTATTGGTTTTGTGAAAGGTGGTATTCCGCTTGGGGTGACACTTGCTTTCCTCATAAGCTCACCTTTGGTTGATTCCGTCGTAATAGCGATGCTTGTCGGTATGTTTGGTGTAAAGACCGCTTTGGTGTATGTGGTGTCGGGTATTGTTGTGGCTATGGTCGGAGGGTATGTTCTTGGAAAAATGCGTCTTGAAAGATATCTCACTTCATGGGTACTTGAAATGCGCTCAGTAGGAGGAGTTACTGCACCAGTGGTACAGGGAAGTGTTTTATTTAGCAAAGAACATATTGGACACGCATACAAAGAGTCGTTGGGTATTATTAAAAGTGTTGGATTGTATGTCTTCATCGGTGTTGGCGTAGGAGCTTTTATACATGGTTTCGTACCTGTTAGTTTTTTTGAAGAATATATGAATATTCACCCACTACTTGCAGTACCACTCGCTGCTATAATAGCTGTGCCACTCTACGCAAATGCAGCAGGAATCCTTCCTATTGCACAAGTCTTGGTAGGGAAAGGGATTGAACTTGGGGTAGTACTTTCTTTTATGATGGCTGCGGTCGCCTTATCTATTCCTTCAGGAATCCTACTTCGTAAGGTTATGACCATGAGGTTTCTTTCGTATTTTTACGGAGTCACAACGTTTGGTATTATTTTGCTTGGGTATTTCTATGTTGCGGTATTGTAAATATACTTTTCAGACAATACTGCATTTTTCTCTTGTCACTTTCCCCGTATACTTACACTATGAATCAACTAGATGACATGGATGTTGAAGAGTTATTGCGAGTAAATATTCGCCTTACGCAAGAGAACAACAAGCTTCTCAAGAAGATGCATCGTGCAGGAGTACTCAATTTCTGGATGCGTATTGTGTTCTTTCTTGTACTAGCTGGTAGTGCGTACTACGCCTACCGTACGTATTTGCAAGAGTATGTTGTTAATCTTCAAGGAATGTACGAGGAATTGCAGGAAGGTGTTGATTCGGCCAAAACTATGTCAGAAAAGTTTAGAATGTAACCATTCTTTTTAACAATATATACCCAGTGATAGGTAGGTTTTAATTATCCCAGTTATTTGGTAGACTAGAGCTTGCTTGCTGAGGTAGCTCCCCAGTAGTAGAGCAAAGCTCACTACGGGGCAGGCAGTTAGAACTTTCGGATATGTCAGCAAATGAGTATACTGTCTAGGTCAGGATACTCATTTGCTGAGGTAGCTCAGTTGGTAGAGCATTCGCCTGAAGAGCGAGGGGTCGCCGGTTCAAGCCCGGCCCTCAGCACCACACACAACAATCCGCCTAAAAGGCGGTTTTGTTGTTTTAGTTTGACTGAACATGCGAAAATGGTACTCTTTCCCAGGAAAAAGTTTTTTGTAAGTACGCACAATTCCGTGCAAAAGTGAGAGGTGTTGAGTATGTGTGAAGCAGGTATCGGAACAAAAGTCAGAAGCATTATCTCCTTTATTTTGTGGCACTGTGCATCTGGAGGATGTGACACATGCACTGTGTGGGTTGACAAAGGGTCAGTCGAAAATCCGGTCATAATTGCCATTGCGCGACTGGAGAAGATATTGGAAGACCCGCATCAGCATGAGAGTGACAAGTTATATGCGGAGTATGTACTCGTCGATCTTATGCGCAATGAAAATGTCTGCCTCGACTATGTCGACGCGGCGTATGCGGTACTTGTAAGATCTACATACTCCCTGAGTGATGAGACGCGTACTGCGATAGCTTCGTTCGAGGCTGAACCGGAGAATGCTATTACTGTTGAAATGTTACGTGAACAACGTAAGGCCCAGTAAGATGAAAAGGTTCATTACTAAAAAACCACCTTGGTACGAAGTATCAAGGTGGTTTTCAAATATAATTCCTATCCTGTTTTTACTTTAAGCTTGGTTTGTTTTTCTTTATCAATTTTTGGAAGTCGTATAGTGAGAAGTCCATGTTTCTCTTGAGCAGACGCATCCTCCACCTCAACTTCAGCAGGGAGGAGAACAGTTCGTGAAAACGAGCCCCAGTAAAGTTCCTTGTGGAAATAGTTGTCCTCAGTCACTTCTTTATGTTCTTCACGAGATCCTCGTATGGTTACCATGTCACGAGATATTGAGATATCTAGGTCATCCGGTCGCACACCCGCCACAATACTTCGAATCACTATTTCGTCAGGTGTTTGGTACACGTCAACAGTGAGTTGACCTTCTGCCACTTCTTCTTCAAGCCACTCTTCTCTCCCGTCTCTTAAATCAGTAGCAGATCCACCACGGCTTCGAGTATCAGATGTTTGGCGCACAGGAGCTTCTTCTTCGTATGCATCATCGTATCCGTCGTCGATATCTACCGCTCCTGTTAGACGTTGAAAAAAAGATTTTTTTTGTTTTGGCATGATGTACTGTTTTTTTAAAAACGAGGACGAGTGATACGTTTAGCACGCTCGAATAGTAATAGTAGCCCTATAATTCCAAGCCACACGGAGAAGAACACAACTGTGGTCACTTTCTCACTACCTGTAATTATATGGTGGTTGAATAGTGCATGCAATACGGACGCAAGCACAAGTCCTGTGCATAATGAAATAAACTGCAACGAGTAGGATCGATAAAAAGTTATTGCTATGGAAAAACCGACGACCGCACTTGAGAGTGTGTGTATAAGTGCAGCTCCAGTAAAGCGCAAGTTACCCGTCACCATCCCACCCACGACGTCGCCCACACCCAAGGGTCCAAGGAGAAACAATCCTGTTTCTAATGCGGAAAAACCTAATGCTACAGTGATGAGGTATATCATGGCATCTATGGGTTCATCCACGGCTCTGCGCCACAAGATAATAGCTACGGCAACAAAATATTTTATAAGTTCTTCTGCGGTAGCCCAGAGAAAGATGGGGCGAATTTCTGCTGGTAAGTCACGACAAAAGCTGACGGTATAAAATGGATTTGAGAAATCAAGTGGCCATATACCACTTGAGACACATTTAGCTAACATCTCGATAGGTAGTACTAGCAATACGGCGAGCATACCTGAGAGAAAAGCGGCAAGAATGAGCCATTTTGGTTCAGGTGCTTGACTGTCTTCTTTGAGAAAAAACCACAGCCACAAGAGGGCAGGAAGTAAGCCACCAAGTAAGGCATATAAAAGTATAGTTCCAGATAGCATACATTATTATAGTACCAAAGAGAGGGCACGCCCGTATACAGTTGAAAGTTATAAAGTTGAAAGTCCGAGGTTAAAAGTTAAATGTTGAAAGTAGTGGAAACTGGTTGTGGATAGCTACCTGCAAGCGTGCAGCAAGCTACCAGCTCACAAATGCGAACCCAGAATTCACTTTACTTTGAACTTTATGAACTTTATAACTTTCAACTTTATTCTTTCGGCCACTTCGCTACCATAAGAAGCCCAGTCTCCCTTTCGGGAAGAGCTTGCCATATCTCCTCAGTGACGAAAGGCATAAATGGGTGTAGTAGCTTGAGTTGGATGATGAGTGCTTCATAGAGTGTGCGGACTCTGCTTTTTTTCAGAGACTCATCGTCCCCCTGCAAAATTTGTTTTGATTCCTCGAGTACCTCATCAGCAAAGCGGTGCCACGTGTAGTGATACAGCTTTTCTCCCGCTATGTAGAGGCGGTATTTTTCAACATCAGTAGTAACATCACGAGCAAGCTCCTGCACCTCTGAGAGTAGTATGGTATCTTCTTTTTGCAATGCGTGAGTAAGGTCAAGCCCTGCATCAGCAACAGCGTTCAACACAAAACGACTAATGTTCCAGATTTTGTTTGCAAACTTTTTGTAGGCGTTTATTTTGTCGGGATCAAGGTTCATGTCGGTACCTGCAGTGTTTCCTATGAGGAGTCCCATACGGAGCGCATCCGTACCGTACTTCTCTGATATTTCAGTAGGTGCGGTGACGTTGCCCTTTGACTTACTCATTTTCTTCCCATGCTTGTCCCGTACAAGCCCGTGGAGGTATACATCGCGGAAGGGAACCTTGCCAGTTCTGTAGAGACCAAACATCACCATGCGTGCCACCCAGAAGAAAATGATATCTGCAGCGGTCTCCATGACTGTCGTAGGGTAGTAAGTTTTGAAATCATCACCATCAGGGAAACCAAGCGTGACATAGGGCCACTGTCCCGAAGAGAACCATGTATCAAAGGTGTCTGGATCTTTTACAACTTCTCCACCGCACGCAGTACATGTAACAATGCTGTTTGTGAGGTCGACGTACCCTGCGTCACATTTCGCGCATATCTTTGCGGGGATAGGGATACCCCAGACTATTTGTCGTGAAATGTTCCAGTCTTCTATACCAGTGAGCCAGTGTCGAAATATTTTCTCATGTTGCTCAGTTAGAATACGGAACTCACCATCAGCGAGTGCCTTGAGCGCCCTATCTGCGAGAGGCTTCATGGTCACAAACCACTGCTGGCGTATCTGCGGTTCTATTTCTCGAGCGCACTTGTAGCACACAGGTACGGTATGTTTGTACGTAGTATCAATCTTCACAAGCAGACCTTTTTTCTCAAGCTTCTCAACTATTTTTTCACGCGCCTCTTTAATAGACATACCCTCAAACTCTCCCGCGATAGGGAGCAGTTTGCCTTGCCAATTGATTATTTGCTCGTAGTCAAGGTTGTGTCGTTTTGCAACTTCGAAGTCTATACCAGAGTGCCAGGGAGTGATGGTCATCACACCCGAGCCCATTTCAGGATCACCCGCAACATCTTTGATGACCGTTGCTGTTATAGGACCGTTTATCCATTCGAGATCAATTTTTTGTCCATGGGTGTACTCAGCATACCGTGTATCGTCGGGATGCATCACGACATACTTGTCACCAAACTTCGTTTCTGGTCGTGAGGTACCTATGACGAAGGGTCCGTACTGGAAGTAGTAGAACGGCTCGGTGCGCTCCTCGTGCTCGGTCTCTAGGTTTGAAAGAGAGGTTTGGTGCTTAGGACACCAGTTGACGGTACGTGCACCCCGGTACAAGAGTCCGTCGTCATCTAATTTTTTAAAGGTGTCATGTACTGTGTGTACCACGCGCTCATCAAGGGTGAAGAGTTCTCGAGACCAGTCACAGGATGCACCGAGAGAACGAAGTTGGCCTTCCATAAAACTCTTGTTTGAGAGGGTGAAGTCAAGTATTTCTTTATATAGATCCTTTGGTTCCATACCAAAACGAGAGCGTCCTTCTTTTTGCAATTTCTTTTCGTAAACAACTTGTGTTTCAAATCCTGCATGATCAGCTCCAGGGAACCAGAGAGTTCTTTTGCCCTGCATACGGGCGACGCGGGTCATGACATCCTGAAGTGTCACAAAGAGCGCATGTCCTGCATGAAGCGAACCGTTGGCGTTTGGTGGGGGCATAATTACGGAGAAAGGCTCTGCATCACTTCTCGTCACGCCTTTTTCTACACATACGTCAGGGTTGAAAAACCCTGAGTCTTCCCATATTTTATAGATTGCTTTCTCGCTCTCCTCTGGGTTGTATGGTTTTAAAAATTTCTCATGCATATTATATGGTTTGTTGGTTTTTTGTTGGTTTATTGGATAGTATCATAAGAAGAGGAGCTACTCTACTACATGAGAGTACAGAGCTTGCCCCGCTAAGGCGGGGTAAAAGTCCAGAGTCCAGAGTCCAGAGTTAAAAAATTTATCCTTCCTGTTGGTATGGGTGAGCCCTCGTCGTATTACTTACTATGTATTACTTAATTTATCTCTCTCTTTTTCTTCCAATATCTCAAAGTCATGTTGAAGGACATGTGAGACTTTAAGAATATACCGCGCAAATTATACTCTTTTTAATGGACAAGAGACATCTGTTGACCTCAAAGACCAGTCCTTATGTGTAGTACATATACACATTGGTACTCTGTATATATGGTGGTATTCATATACATAGAGCAAACGGTTCTGACAAGGACTTTCGTTTGCTTTTTAGAGCGTGACTGGATCAGGGGGCTGATTTTCAGCTACGCGGGGTCCGACCTAAGACCCTTCTTAGGAAGTTTCGGACCTCGGCAGTTGGACGTGAGACAAGTTTTCTAAATTACATAAAAAATATGAAAGAAGCAATTTTTACATACGTTTACAGGTCTGCTATTGTGGTGATGTTTTTCTCCGCAATGCTTATACTCTTTGTTCAAAACACCGCACCTTTTGGTTTGTCTGTTTCGTGGAGCGATGAGGGTTTTGGTTCCTCACTCGTCCTCACTCGTCCTCTGGTTACCGCTACAGTTGGGAGCAGTGTTGTGAGGAGCGCAGCACTCCAAAGTGAAGTTTCGGTGTACTCAGTACATGAAGTGTTGCGACGTGATGGTATGACGTACTACCAACTTGCTAGTGCGTTTACACCCGAGGTACTTACGGTCCCTGCGGTAGAGCTTGGAAGGACAGCAATAGTAACAGTGCCATATGTCGGTGTGTTTGTTCAGATGCTTACGAACGTGATAGGAGTTATGGTGCTCGTAGGAATACCGCTTCTTATGCTCGGTATCAACTACACCATCGTGTTCGTTCAGAAATTGTTACCAACTCTTTCAATTCTTGAGAAAGGTGCAAAACGTACAGCAATCACAGAACTGCAAGAACAAGAAACAGAATATGAAATGACTACCGTTTTAAAGCCGTACAGATTGAAGAGAAAGTTGAGTCTTCAATAGTAGCGCAGATTATATACTAGTAAACATATACCATGACTTCAATATTGAGAACAAAACAACAAATAGCATGTGATGGTGTCCGTACGACATGGTATGCTGACGCCTTTACAGAGATACTGCATCAGCAGGTAACAACTCAGTTTTCTATGGATGGTGTGGTTCCTTCAAAAAACGTTGCACATGCGAGTATCCATAAAGGGGCAATCGCATCCGTTCCGCAAGCAGTGGCAGTTGAAGGTTTACAGCAAACACAAGAAAAGCTCAAAAAATTTGCAGGCAACATTGATGGAGTCAGATTCCCTTTGGGGGTAGGTGTGTAGTGAGTAACGAGAGAAAAAGTAGAAAGTTATAAAGTTGAAAGTAATGGAAAAAGCGGAATGGGGATACTAATTTGAAATACTTAATTTAAAATTTGAAGTGAATCCCGTTAGAGACGATGAAAATTGAAGTAGTAAGAAATCAATTTAAATAATGAAAAACATACAGGAAACAAACAAGTAAAATATGAGAACTATGTCCCGCCAAGGCGGGGCTGTCTCTAACGGGATGAAAAATTAATTTTAAATTTTAAATGACGAGAAAGCCCGTAACGAACTCCGATTCTGCGTGCTATATTAATTACAAAAAATACTAGTAATAATACTAGTATTTTTTGAATTACTCAGAATTCGTCTTCTTTCTTTCGAATCCTTCGACTGGCTCAGGGCAAGCTCGTTATTCGTTTTACTTTCAACATTCAACTTTATAACTTTTTACCCCGCCACCCTTCGATAAACTCAGGGTAAACAGGCGGGGGGAAGCTCTCGTCTTTCGTTTTCAACATTTAACTTTTAACTTTATAACGTTCAACTCAGAATTTTAAATTTCCCGAAGCAGAGAGGTCGTCTTTTGCGTCGAGCATCGGCGCATTCCTGAGATGCATAAAGTATCCCGCCATACCTATCATAACTGCATTATCTGTAGAGAGACCTTCTGCAGGGAGTCGGAGTGTACAATCGAGCTCATTTGATGCAAACATCTTTTCTAAACCCTTCCTGATGTGGGTGTTGGCAGAGACACCGCCTCCTAGTACGAAAGTGCGTGCAGGAAACTGCTCAAGTGCTTGTGCTGTTTTCTTTATAACTACGTCGCGCACTGCATCCTCAAATTCTGCACAGAGAAGATGTCTTTGAATATCACTGAGTTCACCAAGTTCCTGCACTTGGTACAGTACGGCGGTCTTTAATCCAGAAAAGGAAAAGTCTAAATCACCAGATTGGAGCATAGGGCGGGGCATTTTTTTGATAACACTCATGAGATGTGCCGGACGCGTGATAAGTGCCTGTCGACCTTTGTTCGCGAGCTTTGATAGTTCAGGACCACCAGGGTAGGGTATCCCCATCAGTCGAGCCACTTTATCAAACGCTTCTCCTATAGAGTCGTCACGGGTGGCGCCGACAACACGGTATTTTCCCCAGTCCTCTGCATAGACGAACTCAGTGTGACCCCCTGAGACAATAAGTCCGAGCAGAGGGAAGGTTATTTCTTCTACGGAATACTTCTGAGCACTCTCGTCTTCTGCGTGTACCGCACTCGCGATTATGTGCCCCTCAAGGTGGTTCACGGCAAGAATGGGGAGATTCCAGATGTAGGAGAGGGCGCGTGCGAAGTTGATACCCACCCAGAGTGCTGGTTCTAGTCCAGGACCATGTGTCACAGCGATGGCATTAAGTGCAGGTTTCTCAATGTGTTCTAGGTAGGTGACGAGTGCATGATAGAGTCCTTCCTCACGTACCAAGAGTTTCTGGAGATACTCTTTTTGTTCTTTGGTAAGTTTTTGAGTATTGATATCAATAGACAGTTTTGCTTCGCGCAGAGCAGTGCCAAGGAGGGGTGCAAGGTTCGCCGCGTGCTCACGCTTCGCAAGAGAAGGGTAAACCCCCCCAAATGCCGCATGCTTTTTCGCTTGTGAGTAGAGTGCGTTTCCACGAACCTGAAAGGTAGTGTTATGGTAGGAGCCTTCTGCATCTATAACCGATACAGCAGTTTCGTCACAGGATGTTTCAATAGAAAGTATCCTCATTTGCGTAAGAGGCTGAGGCTTCTGTGAGGCTTCTTCATTTTTTTCAGTTTGAATGTTCATAACTTATCTCGGTTGCGTATAAGAGTTAGGTAGTAAGTTCAGTGTACCATGTTTAATGATGCATAGACTATTGGGTCCTGTTGAAGTATATCTCTAAAGACTGTAGTATATCTCTTAATGGACGGTTACCTTGTCGGCAGGTACACTATGTCCAATTTTATAAAAACGATTTTTCTGGTCAGTTACCTGCCTGTCGGCAGACAGGGCTCAGCTCGCCCCGCCATGGCGGGGTAAAGTAGAGCGTCCCCTCGCGTCCCGTTAGAAAAAAGTGGGTTATTGGGCGGTTAGCTCAGTTGGTAGAGCGTTCCCTTGACGTGGGAAAGGTCACAGGTTCGAATCCTGTACCGCCCACATTTTTCTAACGGGATGAATGGGGAAGGTCACAGGTTCGAATCCTGTACTGTTCATGTAATGAAAGAATCCTGTACTGTCCACTCGATTCGCATTTCGCAAGCTCAAAACTCACTCGTGGCAAGCCCGCACACATTACAATGTGTGCGGGCAAGCCACAGACCTTTTGAATAATACTATTTATTTGTTAAGGCAAGTGTTGAGTAAAAGGAGTAGCTACAGAGCCAAAAATCCTAAGTTCAACAAGTAAGTGCAACACTTGATAATATATCAAGTGTTATGAACTATACCCATTTAACAATAGAAGAACGTGAGAAATTGCAGGAAT
>LCFC01000010.1 GCA_000998805.1 Parcubacteria group bacterium GW2011_GWA2_43_11 | reverse complement strand
CCCTGAATCCATAAACTCCCCTGTGGCTAAGTAAAGCCACAAATACAAAAAGAGCTGATACGCTAGAGGTTGTTATCAACCAGCCCCTAAATATCATGCTCTTTTTGCAATCACATCATATCGTGGATCTGTATTGTTGGATAGACGAACAGGTACCACCACAAGTATATACAACAGGTCGACCACCACTCGTAACTCAGTCTGAAATGGTTACGATGTTACTGTGGGGTACAATCGTATTAAAACAAAAAACACTCAAAGATATGCATAGGACTTTGTGCACATACCACAGCACTGACTTTACCTTGCCAAAGTACTCGGCATTTGTGTCTCATGCACACCATGTTCTCCCACTCATGTTTTCTCTTCTTGAACTCCTCCTCTCTGATAGAGAACCTGTGCGACTCATGGATGCTACTATGGTGCCTGTGTGCAAAAATCATCGAGCAGAAAGCCATAAAATAGCTAAAGGATTAGCCCAATTTGGTAAGAACTGGCAGGGTTGGCACTATGGATTTAAGTTACATGCAAGCACTAACATAGAAGGTGTTCTATGTGGTATCGCACTTACTTCCGCTAACGTGTACGATGCACAGGTTATGGTGAAAATACTTAACACCCATTGTGTGGTAGCTGTTGGTGACACACTCTATGGTGCACGAGTAATGGGGAATATTATTAAAAAGAAATTTGGCACCATTATCATCGCTCCACCTTGGCCAACTCAAAAGAAAAAAGTTGCTACTTCTTGGCAGATTGATCTCCTTAATCAACGATCGAAGATAGAGTGTGTCTTTGACTTTCTTAAAGAGCATATGCAGTTAGTATCATCTTTCCCACGGTCTGTAGCTGGATATGTGCTTCATTACGCACGCATTCTTCTTTCGTATCAAATTATGGCTTTATCTTTGATGAAATAGTTTATGGATTCAGGGTGTTAAAAGTTAAAAGTACTATCACCACTTGCATTCGAAAAGTGCAACGAGAAAGCCTAAAACAAAAACACCCACTCATTGAGCGGGTGTTCTTTGTTCTAAGAAGAATATTAGATGCGGCTAACATTTACCGCTTGTGGTCCTTTCTGTCCTTCTGCAACTTCAAACTCAAGCTTATCTCCCTCTTTGAGGTCGCTAAACTGTACATTTTGAAGTTCATTTGCATGGAAGAAAAGGTCCTTTTCTCCACCTTCAATCTTGATAAAGCCGAAGCCTTTACCATCCATGAGGCGCAAAATTGTTCCTTGTTGCATGTACTATGAACTTATTTCCGATAAAACTTCAAATAAACAACCTTTAAATTTAAACTCGACTTGGTTCTACTCTCCAGGAGCTATTTGATTACTAATATAGTAAAGTAATATACACTATTGTCAATAGTATATATTACGATTATTGGGTTAGTACCTAAAACCGCTCTAAAGCTTGTTCAATCAGCATTTGTTCTCCGGTAAATTGTGTACTTAATATCTGTCGCACCTCCGTTTTTGCAAAGGCTTTTTTATAGGACCTTTGGTTTGCAAGAGCATCAAACATGTCAGAAACCGCAAGTATCTGTGTAATAAAAGGTAAGTTGCTGCCACTTATTGATTGAGTGGATTTTTTTCCTTGTCTTGGTAATTTGCGAGGATAGGGAGTAGGGGAGTATTCATGATGAGCAACCACTACCTTCCTAGCAATAGCAAACGGTTTTTCTTTAAGACGGAGGAAACCATACTGGGGATGCTTCTCAATTTCTTTTCGTTCATCACGCGTGAGTGCTGATTTCTTTGTAAGTATTTTTTTGGGAATATCACACTTACCAAGATCATGTAGCAGTCCTGCTGTTCCCAGTAGTACAATGTCTTTTTTTGAAAGATGGTTTTGTTGACCAATATCCATAGCAAGCGCTCCCACTCGAAGTGAGTGAGCCAAAGAATCACTATCATGCTCCTCTAGCTGAGACAAGTGTTTCTTGAGATACTTCTTATTACATAACTGACCAACAAGGTCGTTACTTTGGGGGCTCTTTAAGGTCATGCTACTGAAATTTTATCACGCATCTACATGCCATATGCAGACTTATTAACAACAGAACTGACCGGAGTGTATACGTATTGGGTATACACCCACGTGACCAACTCACATGTAATGACGAAATACTAACTGCTGACTTACACAACCCGTGACAAGTACACAGATAGAGCAGTAATATCATTGTCTGCCCAGATAATTCCACGATCACTCACATACCAAAAGGCGAGTCCGATTTCAAATCGTTGAAGGCGTATACCATAACTGTTTGCTATAGAGTACTGTCGAAACGACATACCTGAAACTGTGGTCCCTACCGTGTTGCCGTGCTCATCCACTTCAAATTGCCGAGGAGCTTCCTGATACACCGTGTGAATAGTTGCATTGTCGTACGTATACCCATAACTCAAAGATGGGAGTAAACAAGTGAGTGCCGCCAAAAAGACAAACAAACTTTTAATAAGGGTACTCATATCGTATTTCTTTTTTAGGACTTCAGTGATGTGTTCCATTTTTCCAGACTCTCCATCATCAGCATCCTCTATACTATCTTTTGATTTCTTGGTGTACTTGCAAAATTTCAAATAGAGAGCTGGGACAAAAATAAGGGTGAGAACAACGGCAAAGAGGAGCCCGAAAGTAATAGCGATAGCAATAGGGCGCCACATGTCTGTTGCAAAAATGAGGGGCGTAACACCAATCACCGTTGTAACGGTTGTTAAAAGAATAGGACGAATACGGATGACCGCACCTTCAATCACAACATCGCGCAAACTCATTTCTGGATGGTCGATACGCATCCTGTTCCAAACATCAACGAGAATAATAGCATTGTTCACCACAATACCTGCGAGTGCTATAAAGCCCAGCATGGTTGGGAACGACAAGTATTCTCGCGTTAACAAAATTCCAAGCAATACACCTATAAGTGAAAGTGGTACGACGACAAGAACAATGAGGGCTTCTCGAAACTTACTAAACTCAAAGATAACAACCACAAAAACCAAGATTACTCCCAGTATAAGTGCTTGAAACATATCTTTAAACGACTGGTCCACATCTTCTGTTTCTCCCCCAAGTTTCATGGTAACACCGTCGGGTAGAGTCACCTTATTTGTAAACTGTTCTTCAAAAAGCTGACTGACTTCTCTCGCAACATACCCTTCCTCCACTTGACTAGAAGCGGTGGCAATACGTTTTTCACTCTCTCGCTGTATCGTGTCACTTGAAGCTTTAAGCCCACCTGTAAGCACACTGCCTAAAAGCACCGTACCTTTTGGCGTACTAACAGGAAGTTCTGCAATAGCATCCAGTGTTGCGCGGTTCGTATCATGCACCGTCGTCCAGGTCGAGTTTAGATTTAGCTTCACAACCACTGCTATTTCATCACCATTATTTTTTATTGTTGTTGCTTCAGTACCAAACACTGCAGTGCGAAGTGTACTTGCCACAACAGCAGGTGAAAGTCCTAGCTCTGCTGCTTTTTCTCTATCAATTGAAAGTGAGAACTCGTTCGCATCATCCTCACCACTTGAGGAAACAGCACGTGTTCCTTCAATAGAACGAAGTGTATCTGCAGCATCATTTGCAAGTTTTTTCAGCTCTATCGTATCATCTCCATAAAAGGTGACGAGCACCGGCGCACCTGAAGGTGGTCCGTCAGAAGGTTGGTATACGCGTACATCCAAGTCTGTGTACGGTGCAAGTTCAGTCTCTATCTGCTCTAGAATCTCGCCTGAGTGTCTCTCACGGTCTGGTTTAAGGTTTATGGATATAGATCCAAAACGAGGACCAGTACCTGGGTTTTGATCAAAGACACTACCTGCACCAATCATGGTCGTAAACGATTCAATTTCTGGTATTTCCAAAAGCACGTCCTCCACAGGACTTATGGCAAGATCTGTGTGTGCAAGCGGTGTACCTTGAGGCTCTTTGAGGTTGATATACAAGTAATCAACATCAGAAGGAGGAAAGAAACTCACTTTAATTATTCCAAAGAAGGGAAATACCATAAGCATAACAAGCAATGCAGAAAGGCCTGCTGAAAGCCATATCTTTCGACGTCGAGAGTCGAGTATCCATGGCAATTTATTTCGATACCACTCTTTAAGTTTGTTTGCAAACTGCTCTCGCTTTCCTTGAAACGTATCCTCTTCTTTTTTCAAAAACTTTAACGCAAACAGTGGAATGAATGCAAAAGAAACAAAAAGGGAAGCTACAAGAACAGCAATGCTTGTAAAGGGAATACTTGCAATAAACTGTCCCACAACACCAGAAATTAAAAAGAGAGGTACAAACACAGCTAAGTTTGTAAGGATGCCAGTAGTAAGAGGAATGTTGTACTCTTCTATAGCTCGCCGAGTAGCAGCCCTTTTATCCATCCCTTTTTTAATATTAGTATGCACGGCTTCAACGACCACAATAGCTGTATCGACTAATATACCGATGGACAGAATGAGAGAGAAAAGTGATATGAAGTTGATAGTATTACCGCTTTCTTTCATAACTATCAAGGCGGTAAGAAAAGAAAGTGGAATGGAAAGTGAAGCGATAATCGCAGCTCGCCAGCCTAAGGTAAAGTAAAGTACAATCAAGACGAGTGCTACAGTCTCGAGTCCTGTTGTTGTCAATTTAGATAAATCCTTAATGATTTGCTCACCCGCATCATACGTCACAACAACCTTTGCAACAGTTCCATCAGCACTGTTTTTCGTCTCAATAAGTTCTGCAACATTTTTAGAAACCGCAGTGATGTCTCCTCCCCGCTGTTTGTATACTGAAAGTGTTGCTGCTTGAACGGCAGGTTTGTTGTCTACAGATACACGTGAAATAGTGGTCGCATCCTCAACTCCGTCTCCAACAAACGCGACATCAGAAAGTCGAATTACAGCACCTTTTGGTGTAGTTATTGGTATATCAGCAACTTCAGTAGTCTCTTCAAGACGCCCCTTAAACTGTATTGCGTATTCAACACCATCTACTTCAAGAGAACCAACAGGTGTTGCTATATCGTTGGAGTTGATTGCTGAAACGACATCTTGAAGTGCAAGTCCGTGAAGTATTAAATCTTCCTTACGCACCACCACGGTCACCTCTCTCTCACGTACCCCAGACACCTCTGCTCGAGATACGCCTGCAATACCCTCTATTTCATCAGTAAGTAAGTCTGCTTCCTTCTTAAACTCAGTCACAGATAAGTCACTAACAATACTTGCAATAATGATGGGTTGGTCTGCAAAGTTGACATCCATAACCACAGGATCTGTTGCGTCAGTAGGTAAGTTGCCTTTTACACGATCTACCTCATCTTTGACTTTGTCGATTGATTCATTAATATCCGCAGAGGCTTCAAATTCAACAACAACTGAGCCGACACCCTCTCTGGACGTTGAGGTAAGTTTTTTAACATTATCTATGTTTGCTACCGCTTTTTCCAACTCAACCACAATAAGCGTTTCTATATCCTCGGGTGACGCCCCAGGAAGTGCGCTCGATATAACCGCAATAGGTATCTGCACTTCAGGAGATGACTCTCGCTGAATCGTAAGTGCAGAAGTGAAACCTATCACTGTGAGAGAGGCTAGCAACAAATACGTAAGTGCTGTTTTTTCTGTAAAAAATATCCAAAATCGTGCCATATGTTTTAAGTTACATGCTAGTCTCTTCGATACTGGACTTCTCTTTTATTTCCACAACATCTCCCTCCGAGAGACCTCGCGCATCAGTCACTATCATAAGTTCAGGAGTAATTCCACTTGGAACAAGCATTTTGCTCCCTACAATTGAACCCTCTTCTATGAGATGTGCTACGAGTGTGTTCTCTTCAGAAACCGTGAAGACCGCAAGTCCTTTGGGTAATACTTTCACTGCAGCGATGGGAACAAAAAGCTTACTCGAACTAGCTGTTAGTATTTCTTTATTATCGCCCATTAAAGCAACTTCCACATACGAACCATTTGATAGTTCTACTTCATCAGTGATACCGATAGTTATTCGGGATTTCTTTGTAACAGGATCAAGTCCAGGAGAAACACTGGTCACCGTTCCTTGATATTTACCAGCAATTAGCACAGGATCACCAACAACAACACGTTCACGCGCACTATCGCTCACAAATACTTCAATCTCTAGAGCACCTTCGTTTGCAACAACCGCTACCACATCAAAAGAATTTAGAAAATCTCCACGATTGGCATTTAAGGTACTTACTGTTCCTGATATTGGAGTACGGATAACAGTATTTTCAAGCTGCGCATATGCTCCCGCAAGCGCACCCTGGGCTTGCGTAACACCAGCTTGTACTGCTGCAACATCCTCACTTCTGGCACCACCGAGAACTACGTCAGACGTAAGACTTGCCACTTGAGCACCGCTTTTTGCCGCAGTGAGGCCGTTTCGAGCTCCATGGACAATGTTTTGTGCACTACTAATATTTGAGCGTGCTCCAAGCACTGTTGCTTCTTGAGCTGCCTTTGTGGCACTCGTTAGATTTGCATCGATAGTTTGTTCTGAAATATACGAGCTGATTGAGTTTAGAAAAGTCTTAATTCTCTCAAGGTCTTTTTCAGCCTCCACAAGACGTGTCTCAAGTGCTTCATCAGAAATAGGAGTCGCTGTTTTTTGTTTCCAACTTTCTAAAATTTTTGCAATTTCAATGCGTTCCTTTTCAATGACCTGCTTTTCATCAAATGAAGCTGTACGTATACGGAAACTTGGATTTACTGTGTAAGGGTTTGAGAAAAAATCATCAGCTTGTGCAAAGAGTGCATCCTGCGCCAAAGTATACGCTTGCGAGTACGCACTGCGTGCAGACTGCTTTGATGTCTGGAGTGACAATTGCGCAGCTTGTGATTGCACAACAGAACTTGTTTTATCTTCAGTACGCGCGCCTGCGTTAATCTTGTCTAATTGCGCTTTTGCCGCAGCGACCATACCTTGAGCTGACAATACAGCAGCTCGTTCACTTTGATTTGAGATTTCTGCAAGAATTGCTCCTGCCTTTACAAACTGACCAGGACGAACATACACTTGTGTTACTTCTCCGGATTTTTGAGCACGAAGTTCAGCTTGAGAAACGCTTCGTACCTCGCCGAGAAGTACAAACGGTTCTGTCTCAGCTGACAGTACAGCCACTGAAGTCACAACTACAGAAGGTACGCGTACTTCGTCAGGGGAAACCGCTTCATCATTCCTCTCAAATATAACAAAACCAAGTAACAACGAAACTACGACAAGCGCGGCAATACTTATTCGCGGATGTTGTTTAATTCGTAGCCATCCTTTCTTAGAGAGGGAGCGAGTTGTATGTAGTATTTCAGTCACGGTAATTTTGGTTGGTTGTTAAAAGTTTTTTAAAAGTAGTGGAAATTTATACACTATTTTGAACATGTTGTCAAATATGTTTTGTGCAAAAGCCAGTAGGGGTTCTGTAGTGGAAGGATATACTAAACAGTCACACAAGGTACCTTGCTTTACACAGTACCAGATGGTATCATATAGATATGGATGAAACAAGCACAGAAAAGAAAGTGGAGACATACAACATGGAAAATTCCAAATCGCAACTTCGTAAAGGGTTTTTAGAATTTTCTGTATTGTTAATTATTGGGACACAGCCAACATACGCTGTCGACATACTTAAACAATTAAAGAAAGCGAACCTACTTGTGGTGGAAGGAACACTGTATCCACTCCTTTCTAGGCTCAAGTCACAAGGAATTGTTTCCTACTCTTGGGAAGAAAGTAAAAATGGGCCTCCGCGAAAAATGTACAGTATCACGACAGATGGTAAAACATTTTTAAGCGTACTTGAAGAGTATTGGAAGTCATTAGATTCAATAATTACTATATTTATTACACAATATGAAAAAAGTAACTAGCATAACACTTGGAGGATTTGTCTTTGCTATTGAAGACAACGCCTATGAAAAATTATCGGAGTATCTCTCTGCGATTGAGCATACGTTTTCTGGTAACAGCGACTATAGTGAAATATCACTTGATATTGAAAACGCAATTGCGGAAAAATTTACTCGATCAGGAAAAAGTGAGAAGCATGCAGTATCGGTACAAGATGTTGAGCATGTAATTGGTGAAATGGGAACAGCTGAAGCAGTGGCTTCCGAAGATATGTCGTCCCATACGAAACATGTTGAAGAACCTGTACATGAAACAGGAAGTTCAGACACCACAAAAGAGCGCCGTTTTTATCGAGACACCGACGACGTAATCATAGCTGGAGTTGCTTCAGGAATTGCACGATATTTCGACATTGACCCTGTTATCGTTCGAGTACTTTTTGTCATATCACTCTTTTTCAACGGGTTTGGGTTCTTCGCCTACATTATTCTCTGGCTTATCGTGCCACCTGCAATGACTACAGCTGAGAAATACGCCATGCGAGGTAACCGTGTCACTATTGAAGAAATCACTGAACATGTAAAAAAAAACATTCAAAAAATTGATGAAAGGAAAATAAGTGAAGCGACCCGTGGGCTATGGGCCACCACTCGGGGGTTTCTACAAAACATTTTCGCATTTTTAGGAAAATTTATTCGATTCTTTTTTAAAATAATTACGATGCTTGTTGGGCTGGGCTTGTTACTCGTGGGAGCATTTGGTATAGCTGGGCTTGTTTCCGCAGTAAGCGTTATTTGGCTTGGTGAAAGTGCTTGGATTCGCCCAGAATTTCACGAAATACTAGACACACTATTCGCCAATCCTGCAAGCTACCTCTTTATTCCCGCCATACTCGTGGCCGTCACGATACCCTTGCTTGTTTCTATCATACTTGGAGGTAGTCTAGTTTCTGAAAAAAACCTTTTCACTTTGACCAAAGGAATCATTCTTGGAGTTGTATGGATAGTAGCAGTAACACTTGCAATCACACTAGGTATAGCCTACCAACCCATACACATAGAAACAGATACGTTTTTAGATGATGGTATATATACTGAACAAAGTACCATTCACATACAGGGCTTACCTGAAGAAGCACCAATCATATATAGAATTGAATCTCCTGTTCACAGGTAAGTACAAACGAACGCCGTCAGTAAGCTGACGGCGTTTTTCAAAGCCTGTTATGCCTGTGTAGACACTTTTTGGGCTTCCCTGTAATCATCAGGATTCACTGAATCTGCTTGTGGAACCTTTTCTTCCCGCATCTTTTTGTATTTTCCGTCTTTCAATGCGAAATAGTTCCGCGTTTTGCCAAAAGTGTAGCAGTAGGCGACAAGTTTAAACGTAGGAGTAGCATTGGGTTGTTTAACTGTTTCCAGTACTGTTTCTACTTTTGCAATCAAAGCATCCGGGTCTGGGTTTTTGAAAACAGTAAAAGTATGTTCACCTTGCACCACTTGCTGAACAACTCGCCACTTTACAAACTCATTCGGGTTAAGAAACCCTTCGTACTCGGTCAACGCATACACAGAATGACCGGACGTGAAGATAACGAATGCCAGTGCCATTAAAAATACTTTCAGTAAGTATTTCATTTCAAACCTCCAAGAATTGATTTTGTACCATAAACTGAACCCCGACGAATACGTATCGTCGGGGTTTCGGGCGAGCTTAAACTCACATCAGGAATGATTCTAACGATACCGATACATACCCTTCTTCACTGGCCTTTTTGATTGATTCCTTCAATCTTTTGCTTGTGGCAGGGTCGACACTTACTGAATTAACATCAAAAATTGTGTATTTTTGACCATCAAAACTACTACTCAAAGATAGTTTTATGAACGTTTCGCTCATGACTCTGCCCACAAAAAGAGCCGCATGTTGAAACGATTTGGCTATAATCTCGGCAAATTCCTTATCTCCAGGTTGACTTCGACTGAGAAGATTAATTTGTGCCAAGATGACCTTTTCCTTCATCTCATCACTGAGCCCCAATTCATCGATATCAATACACCCGTTAACGTCTTTTTTCTTTTCTACGACAATTGCTGTCATGGTTTTCCCCCCAATAATTGAACATGGTTTAACTACAAATAACAACGCCTCTTTGTAACTTAGAGTGTTCTAGGGGATATGTCAATAGTTACGTCATACACGCCACCGTGCTATATAACCGTACGCCATTAAAGTTAAGCGTCTTGTTGCGGAGGTCTCCAGAAGATTCTTGAGAGGATACCCTTCTTTTCTCCACGAACTACACGTTTGGCATATCAAACGCCTGAGGTGTTTGCACACCTATCTATTTCTAACGCAAACCAAAATAGCGGGGGAACAGTGGTGGAGTACCGTCTTTAGTTTTTCCACCCACAACAGGAAGTTGCCCTATGTGTGCCGGCCAAGGAAGTGGTAACGAGCCTGTAAAAGGTTGTACACCATAGAGTACATCGGCAACACCCGCACCTTCACTCCCAGGGAGCCATGTAACGACCACTGTATCCCAGTCATCTATTGCATCACTAATTAAAAGTGGCCTTCCTGTCACCAGAATAACGATGACACGCACACACACTTTTTTCAAATTTTCGATAGCACGTATATCCACTTCACTCAGAGTAGGGTAAGGATTGTCTCCCCAACCTTCTGCATAAGGTTTTTCGCCAACAACGGCAATGCCCACGTCTATGACAGGATTTCCTTCCTCGTAAGTCCCATCCTCAGAAAATTCAAATGTCACATTCGGTCCAGCTACTTCCTGTAAACCTTGCAGTATCGTCGTCGCTTTCGGAATCCAATTCCCATCGACACCCTGCCATGCAACGGTCCACGCCCCCGCCTGTATTCCTACGTTGTTTGCAGCACTTCCTGTTACACGGATAGTCGACGATGCACTTCTGTCCAGTGGAAGCAATCCTTCAGAATTTTTGAGTAGCACGAGAGACTCACGTACTGCCTGCCTAGCAAGTGTTTTGTGTTCAAACAAATCTTCATCTGATAGAGGAGGGGTAGATGTAGCATCAAATAGCCCCATGGCAAATTTCACACGGAGTATACGCCGAACCGCGTCATCAATTCTTTCCATCGGTATTTCTCCTTGTTGCACTGCTCTATGAACATTACCTATGAATGATTTGTAATCAAACGGCAACATCACCATATCAACTCCTGCACGTATGGCAGTGACTGCAGCACGGTACTCACCACCAGGGATTTCATAGACACCATACCAGTCAGATACAACAAAACCTTCAAATCCAAGCTCTCCTTTTAAAAGGTCGGTAAGTAAGTAGTGCTCTGCGGCAAGTTTGGTTTCCCCCCAGCTATTTAGTCCGACCATGACAGTGTGCACATCTGCATCAAGAGCATCCTTAAAAGGAAGGAGGTATGTGTTACGAAGTTTTGTTTCGTCCACAGGTGTAGCGCCTTGATCTATGGAAAAATTTTTATTACTTGATGTGTTCCACTGCATACCACCAGCACCAAGAAAATGCTTCGCGGTAGCTAGCACTTTGGATGTACCGTGTTCATTTGCTACCTGCACTCCCTGTATATAGGCAGCCCCCAATCTTCCTACAAGAACAGGGTCATCAGAAAAACTTTCATAAGTGCGTCCCCATCGAACATCTTCAGGCATATCTAATGTGGGAGAGTAACTCCACGTTACGCCGGTAGAAATAAGCTCTTCCCCTGTAGCTTCCGCAAGCTCATACACAAGGGATTCATTACCACTAGCACCAAGTCCAATGGCGTGTGGAAAAAGTGTGGCACCAAGTACATTGCCATGACCATGTATTGCATCGACACCATAGAGTATAGGAATACCCAAACGAGATTCGTGTGACGAACTAGTAAACCCTTGCACCATAGACCTCCATCCCTCGAATGAGTTTTGTTCAGGGTTACTACCAGAGCCACTCAATATCGCACCAAGTGCATATTTTCGTACATCCTCAACAACCACACTTTTATTTTCAACAAGTGCCATCTGACCTATTTTTTCATCAAGCGTCATATAGGACATAAGGTCAGTAACTCTGTCCTCAACACTGGCCTGAGGATCTTTGTATAAAGGGTCATCAGGTAGGGAAGGTATTTTCTCAGATGAAAAGAAGTACGTATCAAAAAACAGTATCATAATCAAAATTAAAGCGAGACCGCCGATGACTACGCACACACGATTACAGTAAAAACGACTAAAAATATTCTTAGACATAGATAGATATAAGTATACAGGTTATATTTTCATAAAAAAATTAGAGATACCCAGACCGCCACGCAAAGGATTTTGAGTAAAGCTCATTTTGTGGCATACTATTAGTATTACTATATTAGAAGTTAGCAAAGGTTCACATTAGCAGTTAACATCTACCTTATGAACAATTCAATTGGAGATGCTATACGCGACGCGTTTATCGATCTTTGGTCTGACGTTATCAACTTTATTCCAGAGTTTGTCGCAGCACTTGTTATTCTTATCGTTGGATATGTTTTTGCTGTTATGGCAGGTGCTTTTGTGGAAAAAATCGTATACATGTTACGAGTGGACGCACTCGCTGAACGAATGAATATACACGAAACGCTTAAAAAGATAGGCTTCGATTTTTCTTTTTCAAACACCTTGGGTGTAGTTACAAAATGGTTCTTTATTGCAGTATTCTTAACCGCTGCCGTCGAAGTACTTGGATGGACACAAATCGTAACCTTCCTTAACGACGTCGTCCGATATGTTCCTCAAGTACTCATAGCAATAGTAATCCTTGCAGTAGGTCTTATGATAGCTTCAGTAGTAGAAGACGGGGTCACAAAAGCATTGCAAATGGCAAAAACAGTGGAACGTCCAGCGACACTCAGCGCAGTAGCAAAATGGGCTATTGTTACATTCTCAATTATGGCTGCACTTACCCAGCTTCGGGTTGCCGAAAACCTTATAGCTATTTTGTTTGGAGGTATACTCTTGACTATAGTTATTTCCTTTGGACTGGCGGGGAAGGAATATGCACAAAAATTTCTTGGTAAGATATTTACATAGAACCAAACTATTACGTGCCATGTCCACACTTTCTCGTAAATTACGAGTTGGTCAGGTGCGAGTATGCGGTTATACTTATAGTATAAGCTTTATAAATATCTATATGCGCTCACATGCACGTAGCGCATATATTGCATGTCTTTAACACATCAATTATATGAACACTCGCATCTTTTTAGCATCACGCAATACACTCACTGTATGTAGTATATTTCTTATTGCTTTTCTACTTTCATACGCACCTCAAACATCTGCATCATTTTCATGCAATCTAGACAGAAATCTTGATATCGGCATAGAAGGGGATGATGTCCTCTGTCTTCAAAAGTTTCTAAACGGATCAGGGTACACGCTCACGGCGAGTGGCGCAGGTTCACCAGGTTTTGAAACAAATCGCTTTGGCGCACTCACACGTGATGCACTCGCGCGATGGCAAACAGAACATGATGTCTACCCAGCTAGTGGGTACTTGGGAGGAATAACACGGGCAGCACTCAATGCACTCAACGGAGCAGTAGTGGAGGAGGTAGAGACAAATGATGACAGTATTGATACTACAAACTTGCCTGGAGGAACACTTAGTACACTGGAGGGAGTTCTCTCATCACTCAGTGATACTGACCGAAGACAGGCAAACGAACTTCTTGCGCTCTTACAAGCACTTGGTATCGTCTCAAGCGAAACATCGTATGTGAATAACGACACAGATAATGAGGGCGTTGAGGAAGAAACTGACGAGGAAGAAGGCGGTGAGGATGTTGAGGAGGAGACTGAAGAGAGTAATGACGAAGATGTAACGGATGTAGAAGATTTGTTGGACGATGCTATCAAGATGATACGAGATGCAGAAGATGCTATCGATGACAGCACCGCAACAGCCGAAGCTCTCATTTCAGCAAAAGACAACTACGAAGATGCACGTGATGATATTCTCGATGCTTTTGCTGCATACTTACAGGGAAATGATGAAAAAGCACTTGATTCTGCTGATGATGCGTACAAGAACGCTGAGGATGCTTTTGAGGACGCAGGTGGTGTTTCCAAAGACGATGAACTTGAGGATAGGATTGATGAAATAGAAGATGATATTGAAAATACTTGGGATGAACTTGAGGATAGGGACGAAGAAGGCGACGACATTAGCGACGCGGAAGACACACTAGAAGAAGCTGAGGCAACGCTTGAAGAAGCAAAGGACGCACTTGATGCGGAGGAATATGACGACGCGGAGGACCTTCTCGATGAAGTTGAAGATCTTATCGATGATGCACTTGATGCTGTAGTAAGTGGTGAGGCAGACGACGCGCAAGATGCCATTGATGATGCAAAGGATGCTATCAATGATGCACAAGATGATATTGATGAGGCAGATGATGATGGAGACGATGTGAGTGATGCCGAGGACTTGTTGGAAGAAGCACAGGATGCGCTTGATGAGGCAGAAGACGCACTTGATGACGAAGACTACGATGATGCCATCGATTTCGCGGAAGAAGCTGAAGAACTCGCAGATGAAGCTAAGGATAGTCTATAAAACTCACACAAGAGACATAATACAACCCCGGTACTGATTACAATCAGTACCGGGGTTTCGTAATTTACTCCTGAATTCGTACATAGGTACCTATACCGCGACCGCGGTAATAGTTACCACACCCTCAAAGAGTGACCAAGATAACAAACTCCCCAGTTTCAGCTTCAAAATACCCAGATTCTACCTTCAGAATGGTTCGTAACCATTTTCGCTCTTCATCATCCATCTCAGGTATTTTACTAAGATCTACCAACTTCGATTTATCAAGATTCATGCATCACCTTCACAATTATGGGTTTGTTTTTGCAATTACACCTGCAAACATGGTACATATAAAAATTATTTAAATCAATAGAAAACAAAAAACGCTTTAAAGCGTTTTTTGTTTTGTGTGGTGTTTGGAAAATTACTTTTTCTTTTTACGAGCGTCCAGCATTTTGTATTTCGTCTCAATACGTTTCTTCGTTTTGTCCGAACGTGACGTCTTATTATTTCCAACACCTGTACTTCTTTTTGCCATATTTGAAAAGTATACATTATTTATTATAAAAACAAATGACATTGTATACATTGCATAAAATCATTTGGTTGCTTTTTTTCAAAATAAGCATACACTTCTTCCACTAGTCAAGCTAATCGAAAAAATAATATAACTATGGGAAATTTTAATAAAGGAGGTGACTTCGGAGGAGGAAGGCGTTTTGGAGGAAAAGGGGGAGATCGGGGAGGAAATCGAGGAGGAGGCTTCGGTGGTGGTAGAAACAATGACCGAGGGGATCGCCCAGATATGCACCGAGCTACCTGTAGCGATTGCGGTAAGAGTTGTGAGGTGCCCTTCAGACCAACAGGAGATTCACAACCTCGTTTTGGAGACAGACGACCTAGTACTAACGGAGGAGGAAACAGTGGTGAAAACTACAAGACTGAATTACGACAAATCAATGAGACGCTTGGTAAAATTCTAAAAGCATTAACACCCGCTACACAGGTAGAAAACAAAAGTGATGTAGTACGTCATGCAAACCGACATGAAAAAGCTCCTCGTAAAGAAATTGATACTGAAGCGCTTAACAAAACACTTCAAAAAGCAGTAGAGAACAATGCTTCTACAAAGAAAGCTGTAGCTCCAACAAAAAAAGTTGTTACAAAAGTAGTAACAAAAAAAGTTGCTTCTAAAAAGGTTGTTGCTAAAAAGGCAACAAAAAAGAAATAATATTTTTTACACTCAAAACACTCTCAAATCTGAGAGTGTTTTGTTGTACTGACAGAAAACCGCCCTCCAACGGTTTTCTTGTTGAAGAGCGATTTGTTTTTTAGAGCAAGGGTAGTTTTCCATAAGGACCACCCTGTCCGATTTTTCCTCTGCCACCTTTGAGAAGTGTGATTTGCCTCCCGTTTTCAATGGCAAAGAACTCTACATCACCTGGTCCGATGAGCATCCGCACCCTTCCTTTGAGGGGGATTCTCGAAATACCACCGGTGCCACCAGTCACCCAACCGATAAACCAG
>LCFC01000009.1:27142-36410 GCA_000998805.1 Parcubacteria group bacterium GW2011_GWA2_43_11 | reverse complement strand
TCTCGCTCTAATTTAAGTTCTCCAAACTTGTTAATAGGACATGAACTAATTTTTTTTAAAACATCAACAAGTTTTTTTCCTTTTGCAGGATTAAATTGATCCCAAACACAAACATTCATATTCAAATCATCAAAACATAAAATAAAATTTTGTGTTTCTATGTTTTCAGGTAAGGCTGTTATAGCATCGACGGTTTGCCAATTTTTAGGTGTTTTAAGCAAGGAAATCGCTGCCTCAACAGTATCAATTGAGGCAGTTTGTGCTCTACTAGCAAGTTGTTTTTTCAACTCACTGCGCTTCTTTGAGTCGCTGCTCATAATAGCTTTTCATAGTATCGGGACTAATAATATTTCGCGATGGTACTTCTGTCTCAATCCCACGCCGAGCTTCCTGCCAAGGTTCTTCATTGTGTGACAGCATTTCTAAATATTTACCATCATATTTTCCATAAACATTCCACACCATATCCAACACCTCTTTCTCTTCTGGAAGAAGACTACCAAACATTTCATCGGTTATTTCTGGATGTTCAATTGAAAAATAAAGCAATTTTTGCAATTTTAGTGGAGATAAACCCTTTTTATCTTTATCATTCTGATGCACAAAATAACGAGCAATTTGAATCACTTTGTCTTTAGGATCGATTTTTGCCTTTGTAACGGTGTCAGAGCTTTGCTCCATATAGCTTGCCTACATTATACATTACAAAATAATATTGTATGTGTATTTGGAGATAAGTCTGTTTATAACCTAATTATACAAATAAAGCAAAGATTTTTAAATTATATATCTAGAAACGATACGACTGGTAGGTGTCCGATGGGCAGGCAAGTACCGTAATTTACGTCGATGTAATGTACACCTACTGACACTTATCACAGTGCCTCAGTTAGATGAAATTCGAGGTATCAAGGAGTCAGGCTTTGAGGCGTATAGGTCATACGATGAAAAGCATGACGACGCTGATACCGATGAAGTTCGCTAACTGTGGTGCTGTGCTAGTTGATTTCGCAAGAGTTGCCCGAGCATGCCAACTCCTTCGCCTGCTCCGTCTCATCCCGAAACTCATACGTCACCAACTTCGAGTAGTCTACATTCTTGTATTTCTCTGAGAGCTTCTCATACTCCTCTTTGGTGATTTCTTCGTACGGTGAAAGCTGATGTACTTGCCCAACGCGCGGGAGGAATGAGAGTCCACCTATCATTTCCCAGTTTTCATAGAGCCAGTTTGCCACCCCTACCCACTCATTATCTGCGATGGAAATCGTAACTGAAGGGTTATGCTCGGTGTAGTTTACCTTCACGTTGCGCCAGTACTCAAGTTGTTCAAGCGCTGAAAGGTCATTGCTGTACACGGAGCTCTTCGGTGCTTTCACGGGGAAATCGATGACATAGGTATTTGCATTTGCCATAGTCTGCCCTACTTCCGGATGATACTGCACACCTTGATCCTTAAGCATCTTAAAGAGTGAGTCGGTACTCGTAATGCGAATACGTCGAATGTAGTACTCACTGTGTCGTGGGTGCATACCTGAAGCACAGTTCACTGTCTGACTCACAGTGCCTGACGGTTTGACTGCGGTCACTGCGGAAGATGCAGAGATGCCAAATCGTTTTGCATACTTTTTATTCATTGCCACAGCTTCCTCTCGAAGAGCACGGAGCACTTCGGGCTTGCGAGCTTCAGGTGAATCCCATTGCCCCGTAACAGATATACCGAGGAGTCGTTCCGTAGCACAATTCTCCTTCCATGTGCTCGAAATATATTTGAAGTCCGTGAGGGAGCTCTGGTACGTGCCGAGGATAGCGGCGATGCGCATTTTCTTTTTAAGCGTCTCAAGTGTATCGGTCCTGCGGGCAATAACTTCAGAGAGGTTACAAAACTGCTTTGATTGAAGAATAATTTCTCCACAAGGGTTTACGCCAACAGACTCCACAATGTGATTGTTTGTGATGACACCCTTCTTCCTCCAAAGGTCGAGACGACGCTTAGGAAGCTGTGTCATGAGTCCACCTCGGTTGAAAATACCCCGCTCCCCGCTCTTCCCCTTCATAAGTGCCATCCATTCATCCATAAATTCTTCACTCGTTGGTTTCATTTCATATACCGCACTGTTGTTAGCCAACATGCGCTGTGGCTCCGAGTTGTAGAACGCCCCGTCTTTTGCATGACGTATCTCTTCATTGTCAAGATCTGAAAGTGATATCATAGCGCTTCGTCGTACTCCACCTGAGACAATAGCTTCTCCGATTTTGCACAAAATATCATGTGCATCAATAGGACGAAGGCGTCTGTTTTGACGAGAAAGAATCTTGTAACGAGTAAAATCAAGAAGTGACTTGAGTGGTGCCGGACCACTTGCCTTGCCACCCATGGTTTTGAGTCGTGTACCGCTTGGGCGAACCTTAGAATAATCAAACTCTATATCCTTACCCATGTACCATGTGCTCATACCCAAAATGAGTGCGTCAGCCCATCCTTCCTTACTGTCCCCCACGACATGCGTTTTAAGAGTTATTCCTGTTTGCTCTTTTATTTGTGGCAGTTGTTCTATGTTTTTACTCTCAGCAGAAAATCCTACGCCGCATCCGGAAGCTGACAGATAGAGTACTTCACCAAAATCTTGTATGGCCATCGGAGCAATGTAGGAACAATTATATGCAACCGCGTTACACCTTCGTGCCGGCTCCCCAGCAAACTGCAGAAGTCGCATCGAAGGCATAGCTTCTTGGTTTAAGATAGCTTCTCGAACCTCACCATACTCTTCTTCTGTAAGCTTCTCTCCAAGGTTCTCTCGCATAAAGTTTACATACCTATCTACCGTCTCTATCCATGTCTCCCGTCTGTTTTCATTTGGAATCCATCGCGCATACGTGCGCAAAAACACAAACTCACCAAGAGGATTGTCTTTGAAGTACTTGGAGCTTTCTTCCGCAAGCTGGCGCACCTTCTCGGGCACTGCCATAGTCAGCTTGCGTAGACGAGAGCGTTCCTCGCGATAGATAATATAGCTCTTGGCAGTTTTTACATACTCTGAAAGAATAAGCTGACGCTCAACTTCATCCTGAATACCCTCTACGGTTGGCAAGAAATTTTTATACTTTTTTGCTATTCGAACCACCTCAGAAGCAACTCTGTGTGCAACCATCTCCGCCTCATCATGAGAACCTTCACTTACCTGATCCATCGCTAGAGAAATGGCACGAATTATTTTTTGAAAATCAAAAGGAACTATCGAGCCATCTCTTTTTTGTATTTTTGACACAAACTTCGTATAGTAGGAGCCTTTATGTATTTCCTGTGTTTCAACCTCACCTTTTGAAGGTTCACGCACTTCTGCTTCAAATATGCTGTCAATCATAGCATTCGTATCTTTTGAATCTGTACCCTTTGATTTATTTGTTTTTGCGTGTGAAGAATGCTTTTCCATACTCGTACTAGTTATATGTATACTATGTGGATAAAAAAATTCACAGGAATGTGAACGGTGATGTGTATATAGTACCCCCAATATAAGTTAGAAAGGGTGTTGATAACCCCCGTATTCAATATAGCGAAACATTTTTGTAAAAATGCCTAAATTTAGTAAAAAAAAGCCCCGTTTTTATGGGATTTTCGTTATATATCGTGGAGAGTATTGACGAAAAATGCACCTGTGCCGATGTTAGAACCTGTCTCAAAAGAGGATAAGGTGTGTTCAAATACCTTTACCAATGAACTGTGTAGGGTGGTCAGTACCGTGGATTGCCCCTCCTTCGCTACCTCCTCCGTTAAAACTACGGCGGGCAAGAAAGCTACGGCGGGCAAGGCGCGCCTTGCCCTGTACTAGAGCACAGCTTCAGTACGGGGCTTCGCTCGCAATGACGACGAGTTAGGACTTACGCAAACGGGAGTAGTTCGACTTGTCCGCCGTAGCTCAGAGACGAGCGAAGGAGGAGGCGCCCAAGCAAAATGGAACGAGTTGTATGAAAAATACTACGAGAGACATTTTGTGCAGGGCAACGATGAAAGCGACCAATTTTTCTTACGACTGAAAAGGAGTTAGAAAAATGGAAGTACTCTCGTGGTGCACCGTTTGCGTAAGTCCTAGGCCCAATTTTCAAAGTGAGCCTCAGCACCCAAATCTTCCTCAATACGAAGCAATTCATTGTACTTGGCAATGCGTTCACTACGGCTCAACGAGCCTGCTTTTATTTGTCCTGAAGAAAGTCCGACAGCGAGATGCGCTATAGTTGTATCCTCTGTCTCGCCTGAACGGTGACTTAGTATTGCATGCCAACCAGCTTCATGTGCTGTATCAACAGCATCTATCGTTTCTGAGAGTGTCCCTATCTGGTTTACCTTTACCAAAATAGCGTTGGCTGCTTTTTCTACTATAGCTCGTTTAAGAAACGATACATTGGTCACAAGAAAATCATCCCCCACTATCTGGATTTCGTCTCCGAAGCGTTCATTGAGCACCTTCCACCCCTCCCAATCATTTTCTCCAAGCCCATCCTCTATTGATACTAAAGGGAACTCGTTGATAAGTGATGCGTAATACTCTATCAGTTCGTATGCATCAAGTATCCTCTCTTCACTCGCTAAGTGATACTTGCCATCCTCATTCATAAATTCATTTGAAGCAGCATCAATGCCAAACACAACATCTTTCCCTGGAATGTAGCCTGCCACTTGGACTGCTCGCATCAAAAGCTCAAGCGCTTCTTTGTTGCCCTTTTTAACGGTCGGAGCAAATCCTCCCTCGTCACCCACCGTGGTGTTGTACCCCGCTTGTACTAACACCTCACGAAGGGTATGAAAGATTTCAGATGACATGCGGAGTGCTTCAGAAAATACTGGTGCCCCAATAGGTAAAATCATAAACTCCTGTATGTCAGTAGAGTGGGAAGCGTGTCTGCCACCGTTAATGAGGTTGCACATGGGAAGCGGAAGAAGTGGTACCCGCTTAAGACGTGATAGGCCTCCAACATACTCAAAGAGATATTGACCGCGACTGTTTGCTTCTGCCTTTGCCACCGCAAGTGATACCGCAAGGATAGCGTTTGCTCCTAGACGTTCTTTTGTCTTTGTACCATCAAGATCAACAAGCTTTCTATCCACATCTTCCTGGTGCGAAGCTTCAAAACGAATGAGAGCCTGCGATATTTCTCCATTGATGTTTTGAACCGCCTTCTGTACCCCCAGTCCACGATACACTTCCTCAATATGATCCCGTAATTCATGCGCTTCGTGTGCGCCGGTACTTGCTCCACTCGGTACGATTGCTCGCCCCATAGCACCATCCTCCAGGTATACATCTGCCTCTACGGTCGGATTACCTCGCGAATCAAGTACTTGTCGAGCTTTGATGTGTTCAATTTTTGCCATGTATACGTAATTGTAAGGGTAAAACGAAAAAAAACAAAACCTTTAGAAGTAGTAAGTAATGAGCCGAGAGCCAAAAGTTAACCCCGCCTAAGGCGGGGTACTTTTTAACTCTTTATCTGTCTACTATGTCTGCACTAGAGGGCAATCAGGCTCAGGGCTAATTACTCTTTACTCACGACTTTATTATATGTTGCTTCTGCTTCTGCAATTTTTGGAAGTGTTTTAATGACGGTATCGGGAGTAAAGGAAAGACTATCTATACCAAGACCCACGAGGAATTGTGCAAACTCTGGGAAATCACTCGGTGCTTGTCCGCAAATACCAATGTATTTCTTATGTTTTTTACATGCGGCAACCGCAGGTGCAATCATTCGCTTCACTGCTTCATTGTTCTCATTTGCAATGTGTGCAATCACACTATTGTCCCTATCCATACCCAACACAAGCTGCGTGAGGTCGTTTGACCCTATAGAGAAACCATCAAACCGTTCGAGAAACTCTTCAGCCATAAGAACGTTTGCGGGGATTTCACACATAACATACACCTTAACTCCCTTCTCTCGGTCAATTCCGTATTCTTTCATAACCGCGAGCACTTTGTCAGCTTCTTCAATTGTTCTACAAAACGGAATCATAGGGATGACATTGTCGAGCCCAAGCTCATTGCGAACCTTCTGAATCGCCTCACATTCAAAACCGAATGCTGTTTTAAACTTTTCATCATAGTACCTACTGGTACCCCGCCATCCTATCATTGGGTTTTCTTCTTCTGGCTCATAGAGCTCACCACCCAAGAGCGTGCGGTACTCGTTTGTTTTAAAGTCTGAGAAGCGAATAATCACATCGTGCGGATAGAACGCTGCAGCTATCTTTGCAATACCTTCAGCTAACTTTTCGACATAATAGCGAGTCTTGTCTTCATGCCCAACAGTCAATTCATCAATTTTCTTTACAATCTCTATTTTATCTTGCTGTCCTTCACCTGCATACCATTTAAGTTTTTCATAGTCGACGAGTGCGTTTGGATGTATTCGGATATGACTCATAATTATAAACTCAAGTCGTCCGAGTCCAACACCTTGCACTGGTAGGTAGGTATTTTTGAACGCCTCTTCAGGAGAACCAACGTTTACCATTATTTTTGTTTTAAGTTTTGGAAGATTATCAAGCCTGTGTTCAATAACTTCAAAGTCTAAAATACCCTCAAGTATATTTCCACTATTACAATCAACAGTCACTTCTTGGTCATTTTTAATTACTTGCGTCGCATTCCCTGTGCCCACAATACATGGAATACCAAGTTCGCGCGAAACAATAGCTGCGTGACTCGTACGTCCGCCCTTATCTGTTACTATAGCGCTGGCTATTTTCATGATTGGTTCCCAATCTGGGTCGGTAATTTCTGTTACCAACACCTCTCCCTTATGAAAATCATGTATATTTTCTACGTTTTGTATAACACGTGATTTGCCAACACCAATTTTCGTTCCAACTGAGGTACCTTTCGTCAAGACATTGCCACTACCTTTTAGTTGATGCTCAACAAACACATTTTTATCTCGCGTTGAAACGACTGTTTCTGGACGAGCCTGTACTATATAGAGTTCATTTGTCTTTCCATCTTTAGCCCATTCCATGTCCATTGGCTGATAGTGACCTCGTTTCGTAGAAAAATGTTTTTCAATCTCTAGTGCCCATCGTGCAAGCCTTTCCACCTCCTCGTCAGTCAAGCAAAGTCGGTGGCGATCCTCCTCGGGAACATTAACAATAATCCCTCCTTTGTCACCGTAAATCATCTTCATTTCCTTTGGTCCAATCTCACGAGCAATGATACCGTTCAATCCTTTTTCTAGAGAAGGTTTAAAAACTGTAAAACTATCTGGGGTTACTTTTCCTTGTACAACCATTTCACCAAGCCCGTAAGAACCTTCAATAACGACCACTTTGTCAAAACCAGTCTCTGTGTCTATTGAAAACATTACGCCACTCGTAGCCATGTCTGAACGAACCATTTTTTGTACACCTACAGACAGTGAAGTATCGGTATGTGAAAAGCCTTTATCAAAACGATAACTTATCGCACGATCGGTAAACAAACTCGCGATGCATTTTTTAGTTGCCTCAATAACATCGTCTGGTCCAACTACGTTTAGGTACGTTTCTTGTTGACCAGCAAAAGAAGCATCTGGAAGATCCTCAGCAGTCGCACTTGAGCGCACCGCTACGTCCTCTGTACCTTCAAGCAGAACAAGTTCATGGTAAGCGGTAATAACTTCGGTTTTGAGATCTTCTGGAAGTTCTTCAGCAAGTATCATGTCACGAACCAGTTTTCCACGCTTCTGAAGCTCGCGCACATCATGCGTATCAAGTCCCTCAAGAGTCTCATTTATTCGTTTACGAAGATTGGTCGAATCTAAAAAGTGATTATACGCATCTGCAGTCACAGCAAAACCATTCGGCACACGTACCCCTAACGGCAGAAGCTCTCGCACCATTTCACCAAGTGCAGCATTCTTTCCACCAACCTTGGGTACATCTCCAATCGATAAATCTTTGTACCAAATGACTAATTGCATAGTATTACGTATTTAATATTAATAATAGAACAAATTAACGCTCATGTTTAATCGCTATCACCAAATCAGCGATGTTTGCTCCAGTATACCCCGTCTTGATACCCTGCTGTAAGGTGTGGAAAAAGGAATAACTGTCATTGGTGTATAAAAAGTCCTTGGGGTTGAGGTGTGCGTCCTCCGCCTTGCCTCGTGTGTACTTGTCTGCGATACCGCCTGCATACTCAGTGTTGTCACGTCCATCTGAGGCAAGCGACACTACAAGCTCATCTTCTTCTATAAGTGAGAGTGCCGCGAGTGAGAGCTCTTCGTTTCTTCCCCCTTTGCCCGGACCGGTAATAGTAACGGTTGTTTCTCCTCCATAGAGATATACCGTGCGTGCACGTGCACTCCGAATCGCATGTACAAGCTCTTCTCCCACCACACGTGCTTCACCTTGCAGTTTTGTCTCCTTTATTTCTGCATGATACCCAAGATGCTCTGCACACGTTTTCATCGCTTCGAGTGCAGTAGCATTTTTGAGAATCAAAAAGTTCCGTACGCGAGAAAACACCTGCTCATCCTTAGGGGTTTCAAACAAGTGCTCAATTGAAAAATCTGAGTTTTCTGCTTGATACTTGGTAAATACTGCGCGGGCATCCGCGAGCGTAGACTTATCTAAAAGAGTTGGTGAGCTTGCAATGGTTTTCATATCATCCCCTGGAACATCAGAAAACAACAGTCCTATCACTGTGGCGGGATTAGCAGCTGCGGCGACATGCCCACCTCGCGCTTTGCTTAAATGTTTACGGATAGTGTTTAATTCTTCTATGGTTGCACCGGCTTTGAAGAGATGTTGCACTAGGCCTTTTTCATCTGCATATGTATGCGTGGCAGGCTGACAGAGCAGTGTTGAACCCCCACCTGAAACGACAACGAGCACCAAATCATGCTCGGTGGCTTTCTCAGCAAGATGGAGGAGCTCTTGCGTATAGGTAATGTTTTCCTGTGAGGGATATGGATGCGTCCCGACATACGACCGTATGCGTGTGAGTGCATTATCTCTTCGCACATCCACCACCACACCATCCGTAATGCGATCACCGAGCAATGCTTCAAGCTCTACTGCACTATCGTAGGCGCACTTCCCAACACCAAGTACGTAAATATTTTCAAATTCACTCAATGTATAGCTTACACCTTGAATGGTCAACATGTCTCCTGCACATAATATCGTGTCCCGTATCACTTTTACTGTTTCGATAGCTCGGTACCCAGCTTCCGCAATGGTAAGCAAGCTGGTACGTGCTGGTGTGGTTGCAAGCTCATCAAAGTTTTTAATAAT
>LCFC01000009.1:0-27036 GCA_000998805.1 Parcubacteria group bacterium GW2011_GWA2_43_11 | reverse complement strand
TAATCTAACCGACGCTCCGCCACGGCGGGGCTGTCTCTAACGGGATGCGTCCCGTTAGAGACTATACTTTTGATATATTTTGAGTGTAGTGAGTAGTATGAATAGTAGTTCACAAAACAACATTATCAACATAACCGACGGTCACTTTGTGACCTGTCTCTAACGGGATGCGTCGAACAAAACCAATTCCAAAAAAGTTGCTACGTGTGAAGCGGTCCAAATCAGGACTTGGACTTTTTGCTGACGATACAATTGCTCCCGGAATGTACATTGAATACACAGGAACATTAATCTCTACAAAAAAAGCAAACACTATGCATGGGGCTCGGTACCTATTCGAAATAAATAAGGTGTGGACGATAAATGGATCTAGTCGAAATAATCTTGCCCGATACATAAACCACTCCTGTACACCAAACTGTGAGTCAGTGTTAGATGGAACCCATGTCTATATCAAAACACTCCAAGAACTTCACCAAAGTGAAGAACTGGTTTACGATTATGGTGAAGAATATTTTGAGGAGTTTATACAACCCAATGGGTGCAATTGCGCAAAGTGTTTTCAAAGGAAGTAGAAATAGCTAACCTCGATAGGACTTACGGAAACGGATGTAGTTCGAGGCGCACAAACAAAACGGAACGAGTTGTATGAACAATACTACGAGAGACATTTTGTGCGGTGCAACGAAGAAATGCGACCAATTTTTCTTACGACTGAAAGGAGTTAGAAAAATGAAGTACTCCTGTGGTGCGCCGTTTACGTAAGTTCTCACTAGAGGATACCAAACATAGTCCCTAGATAAAACAATCCAATCGTCATCAAAATAAGTGCTTCCGCAAGTACAGCGTGTTTGGTAAACGCACCACTCATCATCCACAGCTTAAGCCGGTAGGCAGCTATTCCAAAGATTACGATTTCATCAAGCATGTAAAACAGCACAAAGAGAGCAATGTGAGCGAGATAGGCGACCGTGCTTAATCCTGCATCTGCGAGCATACCCGCAAAGACGACCGGTACCGCTGCTGAACAAGGGAACTCAACGACCGCAACGACCACAGCGAAGAGGAGTACCATTCCGAGAATGCCGAGAAGTTTTGTGTTGTTTTCAAATGCATTACCAGTACGTTGCATAAGGGTATTGATGAGTTTTGATTCTTGAAACTCACACTGCGGACCCTGCTTACGCATACGGAAGTACTCCTTGAAAAAATATATTCCTCCCCCAAATGCTATCAACGCTACTGCAACTTTCATAAAGTTGATAAGACCACTGAACAATTCAAATATGTGGTACCACGCAACAATGAGGGCACCGTAGACAAGGGCGGTTGTAACGATAAACGTACCGCCAAACAGGAGGATAGATTTTCTTCTTTGTAGTTTAAGGGAAAGACCTATAATAAGAACCAAAGCACCAAGTGAACACACATTAAAACCGTCTAAAAATCCCAGAAGGATGGCAAGTACCGGTAGTGAAAAAACCTCTTGACTGATACTTCCAAAGAAAGGTACCGGGAAAGATGTCGGCTGTCCGGACTCAGTCCCCTCTATACCCATTGCTGCTCGTACTGCACGTTCTATTTCCACACCTGTAGTGCGTTCATTGTCATACCCTACAAAATATTGTTCACCCACAAATGTAAGCGGGACATTCCCAAGGTATCGTTCTGCATCATGCTCTGCAGCGAGTTGTCGCATGAGTGGTGTATATGTTGGGTCAGAAACCTCATATCTCAGTATCGTAAGCTCTGGATACTTTTTTTCTAGTATATCAAGAAACTTTTGCTCTTCACGGCAATGTGGGCAGGTGACACTATGAAAAAAGTACAGTGTCGTCGCATCTTTCTCGACAAGCTCGTTCTCTGAAGTAAGAGTATCACTAGCTACACCATCCGTCCCTCCTGTATCCGTTTGTGCAAAGGTACTCCAAAACGGTACCAGTAAAAAGGCAAAAACAATGACGAGCAGATTTTTATAATTTTTTTTCATATAATTTTTACTTCAGGAATACTAGTACTATTACTAGTATTCCTACTAGTAATAGTTTTGCTAAACAATACTTGAATGAATCACGTAGCCAATGCTATACGCAAGTATTGCAGCTACACCTCCCACTATAAACATTTCCAGTCCAGAAATAAAGAAACCTCGTTTAGTCACTATTGTACGAGAACCACCCACAAAAAAGAATGCTATCCCCGCAGCAAATGCAGATATTATAAACTCATGTCCTGCCGCACTAGCACTTATAAATGGAATGAGTGGTATAGAACCAGCAAGCACAAACGCACCAAATGTTGTGAGCGATCGACTCAATGCATCAGAGTTTCTGTTTTTCCAGAAACTTGTAAGCCGCTGCACATCTTCTGCAGTGCGAATTGAAAGAAAACTTGAGGCCCCCATAGAAAACCCATCTGCAATAAGGTTTGCAAGCCCCAAAATAATAATGGCTTCACCTCCAAGCGTTGCCCCTGTTGCACTTGAAATGACAGCAAACGTCGTAATAATACCGTCGTTTGCACCATACACGGCTTCATCAAGGTAATCTCCAAGTTTAATTGTCCTCCGCAACATGAACATTTATGTGTAGTATATAACATTTCAATAGTCTAACCCAGTGTCCCGCACACATTGTAATGTGTGCGGGTAGTGGAGGTTGTTGGGGTAGGTTTTGGAGTTATGTACAGCATGTCGTGCTTAATAGTAATAAATTTGATACGATATACTATACTGAATAAATGATTGAAATGGTTCGACATCACCTAAGGAAACATAAATATAAAATTGCGGTTGGTGTCCCGATGGTCTTTTTGCTTGCTTCATCACTTTCTCTTGTCCGAGACCCGGAAGAAATGTGTATTGTCCCCACTGACAACAGGTACGTAGAAGTTGGTGAACAAGTAACACTTGAGGTTATTGCTGATGCAGATACACCTATCAATGTAATCAGTGCCACCATCGTGACACCACCTTCAATGACGATACAGAACATATCACGAGAGGAATCAATCATTGACCTATGGTCTGATGAGCCCGTAGCTTCTGCTGATGGTAAGGTTCATTTTTCGGGAGGTATTATACGTGATACTGGTTTTCTGGGCAGTGGACTCGTACTTACGCTTACTGTGATACCTACCGAGGCGGGTGAAGCGAAAATATTCTTTGAAGATACAACAATGCTCGCACATGATGGAACAGGTATGGAGGTAGCGTGCAGTGAAAACCCTATCGTGCTCTCCGTCCGACCCGAATCCTTTCCCAACCCTGATGTAAATGGCGACAAACATGTAAATCTTTTTGATTTTGGTCTTGTCTCTGCCCGGCTGTTTATGGCATACAACCGTTCATACGATTTAAACCTTGATGGAAAGATAACTATTACTGACATTGCGGTTTTGATTTCTAACATTTCTAGCGGAAGTAGACTTGGTTCACTCGCTCTTTTGTGGGAGCAATAATATTTTTATTGAATTGCACCACAACACCTCCCCAGTACTACCCTTTTCCTCTCCTTGTTCTATCATTGACTTATGCAGAAAGAATACTAGTATATTTCAAGAGAATACTTGTAGTACTCAACAGTCCCAAAGGCCAATTTGGTCAAAACCTGAACAGGAGGTGAAACAATGCTTACGGAAAAATTTTGGAGGAGTCTTATGCTCCTACTGTCAGTTTTCGCGGTCACCACACTCAGTGGGTGTGCTGCAGTACAAGGTGATGGAAACATCATTAGCCATCCCCATACAGTGACAATCCCTGAAAGTATGTCTGATGAGGATAGGGATATCCTCGTCCGCTGTGTTACAGCGGAAAGTACTGATCGTGAAAAAAAAGGCCTTGTCGGAATAGAGCTCAAAGAAGAACCGACAAGATCTGAGAAGTTGCTGAATAAAATGATGTTTTTTAATTCAGCACCGATAAGATTAATAATTGACGGGAAGAATCAAATTGCCCAGGAAAAAGATCGCCAAGAAATCGACCGACACATCCGGAAGTGCGTTGCGAAGACACGCCAGCAACAGTAACGTGTTGAAAAAATTACGGTCATTATATTACTATACTTAACTGTGTAGAACCAACCCCTTCCCCTCACAAGGAAGGGGTTGAACTTATTAAAAAAACTGTACCAATAAAAATGTTTACAAACGCACTGTATGTGTACCCTCGCCTACTGACTCTCCTTTGATCTTATTTCGATATGTTTCAAACGAACCTTCTACAGTGCGCATACGTAGTACAGGTTCTTCTTTACACTGCACAGTTTCTATATCTTCAATCTCATCAGTAATATGACGTTCAATTTTATTAAGTCGTTTCGATAAATCATCAAAAATACGCATCTCTTCCCGAGTCAATTCACGTGATTGGTTTGCTTTTTCAAGCATACCTATTTGATTTGTCAGTTCCTTCCGTAGTTTTTTAAATTCATCACGAGCAACATGGTACGCATCACCTGTTTCCTTTTGCACCCGATGTCGGTACCCTCGAAGCCAGGAATAGCCAAGCCACAGTGTAAGCACCAAAAGCAGGATTAGTCCTATAAGTGGTACAAGGATAGACAGATATGTAACCGCCGTAGTGCCAAACAAGATAATAGATGGCTGAGTGACCTCTATTGAACGCTTCACTGAGTTCGGACTTTTGGCTCCCCGCTTATCGGTCACAGTAAACCACAAAGTATACTTACCCGCTTTAGCTGCGTCCGTAATGATAACGGTGAAATTACCTTCTGCATCAGTAGAGGTAATTTTCTCTGTTGCTTCGTCCTCATTGTGTGAAATGTATACGGTAACTTCTGCATCAGGATACGAAACACCTTGTATGGTAATAGTGTCCCCCGTAAGCACTCTCTCGGGGACACTTTCATTTTTTAATATTGGTGATTCGAGTGATTTGACGAGAAAGAGCAAATCGGTAGATGTGCTGTTTCCTACAAGATCGTATGCTTTGACCGTAAGGATATGCTCACCTGGGGTAAGTCCTGTAGGGTTATAGATACCATTTTCAGGTCGTTCCCATATTTGCGTAGCCTCGCCGTCTATACTTACCTCATACTTTCCAATTCCTGAGAAAATGTCGGATGAATCTATAACAAAACCAACGCGGGGGTCAGCAGCATCCTCTCGTTCGGCTTCTCGTATGAGTACAAAGCTTGGTGGAGATACATCCACATTGAGTGGGTACGTAATCACTGATCCCCACGAATCTTTGATTTTAAACTGTAACAAAAAATAATTTTTTCCCTCTGGAATGCTAAAAAGTGTTGCCGAGTTAAGAAGTGTTGGATACACCTTCGTGGGTGTTGCATCTTTTTTTTCACTTACTAGCGTTCGCATTTCTGTTGCTCCACTTGGTAGAGTCCAGCTTAATTTTACGGATGTCGTACCAAACCATTCCGTGTCAGGAATGGGGAGTGGTGTTATTTCAAAAGTTTCTTGTGCAGACGCAAAAGGAACTCCCGCTACCACAGACTCCTTTGGAATAAAGGTGTAGTTTGCCACATGAAGCCCTGAGAGGATATTTGCCAAATCAGCAACCGAAGCCCCGAGTGCTATAGGCGGTGTCGCACTGCCACTGGCAAAGTGAAATTGTGTTGCAACATTATGAAGGGGAACAAAGGTCAACTGTGCGACTAGTCCGTTGTTGCCACGAAAACCTTCTTGCCCACGCTCAATAAAGCCAGAGATACTTACCTTACCATAACTACTGTCAGAGTCAGCTGATATACGACTAAAAACCGACCCCTCTCCCGACACCGATACGTAGGAAACGTTTTCTGGATCATACGCAATAGTCGCGTCTGTTGTCCCAATAATCGCACCCCCCGTATCCACACGCACCTCAATCGTAAAAGGCTCACCGATGGGGTACACGTGAGTAGCGGGGACAATGGAAAGTGAGGCACTATCAGCCAGAAGTATTGCAGGCACCCCTGTCCATAGGTAAATAAGCACGAGTACACTAAAATTGCTTATGGTGAGTCTATATTTCATGATTATCCTCAATGATAGCGGCATTTTTAAGCACATCATTGCGTCTTTTTCTTTGAATTGTTTTGTAAAGTATCCAGAACACAATGAGTACTATTCCCACTAGAAGTAGGGATGTGTACGATTGCACTAGCTCTACAAAGGGTGACATTGGTGGTGTGTAGGTCACAATTCGTTCGTTACCGTTTTTATCAACAGCCTTCACAAGAATTTTCGAGTGAAGATTTTGGTCTCTGAGCTCATACGGACTCGAGGCAATCAGCCAGTATGATTCTCTAGACGTCCATGTAAGAAATCCAAAACGGTCTGGATCAGTTTCCAGTACTTCATAGTGGTCTATACCGCTTTGTTTGTCGGTTGTATTAAACGCAATATAACTCTTACTGCTTCCAACAGAAGGCCCTTCTACCAAGGTTATCTCAAATAATTCAGGAGCAATCTCATCTTGTTGTACATCTAAAAGCCATAAATTATTGGGACTTGAACTTGAGAAGGTAAGTACTAGTGTACTCCCTGCCAATGTAAGTGGTGCTTCTGCTCCTGACCCATCATGCAGGTACGCTTTTGTTCCTGGTCCAAGAACAATCTGTGACACTTTACTCGTAGCTGTTGCATACTCTTGCTGTCGCACTCCCGTCACAACCAGTTTTGCAAGGATATTTGTTTGACCAGGGTCGCCTATCACCCTGCCACAATAGCCACCAGGAATTCCTCCCTCAAAGAGCACTCGTCCAATTTCTTTTCCCTCATGTTTTTGAATAGAGGGAAATTGTGTCCACAAGGTAAGCACTGATTCACCAACACTTACATCCTGTATTGAAATTTCTTCTGGATTGTAGGCAACCTCAACTGACACCGCGTTAATACATTCTTCCTGTGTATCTATACGAACTGGTACATAAAAAGTATCTGATAGATTTTGGGTATTTTCTGTGGAATCGAGAAAAATATGAGCTGCATACGTGGTATACGGTAACACACCGAGGCACGCAACTACCAAAAATAAGCTTATATTGCACAGCCTTCGCATATGTATAGTATACCTCAAAGTACACTAAACTCGTGTTCATTTCAGTGGATAGCATATGAATAGCCGAGAGTAACGGAGCCTTGAGCCGAGAGTAAAGAAAAGAATAGAGTCAAGAACCGTGAGTTTGCCTGCCACAGGCAGGCCGAGAGACTTGAATAAAAAGTTAAATGCTTTTGATAGTAGGGCCTGAGTTCAAGAAATAAAATACTAGAATTAATACTTGTATTAATTCTAGTATTTTATTGGCGTGGTGTAGCTCAAAGCATATTGTAAAGTCGCATCTCTTTAACTCAGGGCTCACTACTTTTTTCGACTTTCAACTCAGGGCTCAAGGCTCTTTACTCTGGGCTCTCTCACTACCCCGTCCAATAGAAGAGTAATATCGAGAAGTCGGGCAACGTCACACTACCATCTTTATTTATATCAGCTTGAGCGTTTGTAGTATTCCAATTAAACAAGAGTATCGAGAAGTCGGTAAGATTTACAACACCATCATTGTTTAAGTCTGCTGTAAGACCAGTATTAACATCACGCGTTCCCACATAAAAGTTCGTAATTAAACTGTATCCACTTTTTAGCTGGATATTTTTTTCATCAATATAGTTTGCTTTCACTGTATGAAATGCCTCGTTAGTCAACTTTGAGGTATCGTATGAAATAGCCCATTCTCCGTTACTCGAAGCAAGTGTTTCTTCAGGTTTGTCAGCCTTGTCAATATATGCCTGCACTTTTGTGGATGGTAATGCACTCCCAGCAAAGGATATGGTAGTCCCTTGAGCAGCTTTCTCAGGAGTTACCGTGAGCGTAGGAGGTATTAAAATTCCTGAAAGCGTCGTCACTGCATTCTGTACCACTTGAAAAGTTGCTGCGTATGTTATTGATCGTCGTCCTGCCCTGTCTGCAGCCCAAAAACCTAACGTGGTGATTCCTGGAGTTTGTTCGGTTAGTGAAAAGTTAAAGTTTGCCGATGAATCTGCCTCAACCACCCGCTCCACTTCACCATCTCGAAGAACAGTTATTGTCGCACCTGGGTACGCACGTCCAGCGATATTGAGGTTGGTTTCGCCTATATACTCTATACTGCCATCTACTGAGGCATCAGGAATACCATCGTCACCTGGAGTCCCTCTACCGCCACCACCACCAGAACCTCCACTTCCACCGCCGCCACCTTCCGTCACAGGATCTGATTCGTTTTGACATACTACATCGCAGTAGTCTCCTGCAGTATTATTTCCATCATCACACTCTTCGCCTTCAAAAGGTTGAATAACACCATCACCACAGTACTGCCCCCACGCAGTACACGAACTGCAGTTACGTGTCGCTATTGAAAAAGCATACAGTCCTGAATTTATACCATCATCACAAAACTCAGATGGCGCTACGAGAGAATCTCCACAAACAGTGAGCGATACGGTTGTCGTAGCCACATACTGAGCCTGTGCACTGTCAGTTTGTGCACCAATGTAGATAAAAACAAATAAAAAGAAAAACACTAGCAACAATGTCTGAACAAACCATCTTGAAATGACATGCAAAGTATCATACATAAGTCATAGGCCCTATATTATCTGCCATTATTCCTCCGCGATAAATCAACAACACCATGCGCTCCTTGTATCACTCTTCTTTGACGTGGGTCTGTATGCCGTGGTGGCTTTGGGTAGTCGTCATCCTCATCTTCGTGCACTTCTTCACGCTGAGGTCGTCGCGTTTTTCGCCGTCGAGTATTTTTTCTTCGAATAAAGATGATAACTGTGGTACTGAGAATCAACAGCACAATGACTGCGGCAGGAATAATAATCGTCAACTTATCAGAGAACGACAACCCATCAATACCGAACCCCTCATACCCTGCTAAAGTCCCCTCAGGTAAGACGGACAGGGTCAACTCACCAGAGCGCTTCACCTCATCTTCAAATCGAAATATCGAGTACTTCACAAGGTATGCCCCGGGGGGTAGGCGCGTCGGTATGAATGCATGGGTATCACGAGTCTCAAAAGGTAATATTTCTTCAATCTGATTGACGTTGTAGGACGTTTCAAGTACGACGTTTCCTCGACGATCATAGATATCGAGCTGAACTCTCGAAGGTGCAGTAGGAGCGTTACCAGTGTTTTCTATACCCATAGAAAACTGAATTTTCCCAGGAAACTCAAACCACCAAAAACGTCGTGGCTCTTCTGTCTCACTTATCTGTACACGCTTCACCTCAAAGTCTCGTATCTCATCAACGACCCGTATGTCTACATCTATCTGGGCACCAAGCGCTATAGAAACTCCACTCGCAGGATCCGGAGAGAGAGTACGAATACGAATGCTTCCCTTATACCTTTCGTACGCAGCGTTTTGGGGAACGGATACCGTGACCCGCATAGGTACCTGTTTTTCACCTGCGGGAAGAAGAAATTCATTTCCACGATCTATCGTAATCCATTCTTCTATACCGGGAACATTAAGTGTAATCTCAGCCTTCAAGTCTTCAACTGGATCACCACGCACAAGAATAATTTCCTGTGTAAAGGTACATGAAAAACTTTTTGTTGATTTTCTTTCTATACTACAAACACAAGGCTACGCCTCAGTCTCTATTGTAGCTATAAATCAGGAAATATGATACTTGTGCATGGGCACAACCTGTGGGTAGTATGGACTAGGACTACGCAAACGGTTCAGCGGATATAAACCATTTTTAAAAGAAAAAAGACCTTGTGAGGGTCTTTTTTGAAACAAATATAAAAAATGTCAATTCTACCAAGCTGCACTCGGAGAAACGACTGCATCAATATAGTTACGTCCGATATAGTCTCCCGCATAGGTGATAGACGCAGGTACTGCTATCGCCCAATACGTAGCATCTTCTGCAGGTGACGAAGTCGCTGTTGTTTTTGGAATAATAACATCAACGAGTGTCGGTGCCGTACTTGTAGAAAGTACGGTTCCAGCAGCATATGCTGTCGCGCTTGCGAGAGAGTAGTGTTGGTATGGTACGTAGATAGTAGAAGTTGCGTTTCCAGAACATGTCGGGAACGTCACGCACATCGCATCCCCTGAGAGGTACTCATCAAGACCAGTGTTTCCTGTCGCATACACAGTCGTAGATCCTATGTGTGTTGGGTTGTTTTGCCCGGGTTCAAGAGAACCATATGCGATAGGTGTGCCTGTAGCCCTGAAAGAAAGGAACTGCAACATTTCGCTTGAAGCTCCATCTACGTCCTGAGCATATGTAGAGTACGGGCTAATAGCCGCATCGTCATCTGTAGCACGCGCTGAAGCTCTCCAGTCATGGCCTGCATACTGACTATTGAGATCGGTAGCATCAGCGATATACCAGAGTGAAAATGTGCACTCCCAATCGGATGTACTATCTGTTGCTCCAGAACAACTTCCTGGTACTTGGTAACAGGTAGGTACAAAAGATGTACTTGTGTCAGTATAACAATAGTTTGCATTATACTCACCCGCAGAATCACAAGCGAGAGCTCTTGTGTATGGATCTGAATCATCATATCTAAACACATTTATATTTGATGACGCAATTTCATCCCCTCCTCCATCTGCTTCGCAACTGTTGTCATCAACTATCTGAAACTCAACGACAAAGTTGTCCGTCTGACCTTCCTCCACAGTTAGTGATAAGTCATTATCAGATGTTGTTGTACCGAACACATCGTAAACTGCTATCGTTGAGCTTGAAACATAAGGAGTCGCATTACCAATGGTCAGAAGCGTATCTGAACCTTGTGTAGCACCTGTCGCGGGATGCTTGTAGTCATCTACTACATACACATAAGCTGCATGATCCTTATCCTGTGCAGGAGGGGTTATGTACCCTTCTGCAGAAACGTTTGAAAGCGCAAAGGTTGAACTTGCCCAGAAGCCTCCCGCTCCACAAGCAGGGATGGTAGCATTGAAATCTTGTGCCTTACATACATGAAGCTGAACCGTGTCATCACCACCGAGTGTATCAGCGTCATCTGAAGTTGTCGTCCATGTCGTGGTCGCTCCTGGAAGAGTTGGTGAATCATCAGCGACTAGTGTAAAGGTGGGTCTATGGTTTACCCAAAAAGGTGAGGAGGTTGCAGAAGCTGCACCTGCTTCATGAAGACCGTTGTACATAGCTGCATTACAGCGTGGACTTCCAGGGTTGGGGTCACAAATATAGGCGTACCAATCATTCCTTTCTGCCCATGCTTCAGCTGTGGTCGTGGATACTTGAGCTGCCACACCACTTACCGTAGCAGCAGACACTGCCCATTGATTGACTCCACCGCCTCCGCAAACAGGTGCGCCACTGGCGGTCGGGGTTGGGGTACTGCTTGCTTTACAAATAAGAAGATAGTAGTTTTCCCCGTTACTGTCTGTCGCGGTAGCAGTCCATACGGTCGTACTTGCTGAGTTGGTAGGGGTGGTTGTCGCTGAAGCCCAATACTCTCGAGCAGTCACCGTCCATGCTGGAGGAGTGTTGAGCACGGTAACGGTCGTGGTAGCGGTAGAAGTAGCCTGTACGCTGTGCATACCGGTATTTTGTACATCAAAAAAAGTAGTAAGTAGAAATACTGCAAATATCGAAAGAGATGCGATGAGTGCAAATCTACTTATTTTGAGCTTGTGCATATTATGATGGTCTGGGTTAAACATACCTTAATTAAGCTAAGTATATACTAAAGATGATACTCAATAGGTACTTCTTGTGTGGATAAGGGTCCGAGTTGAAAGTTCAAAGTTCACAAGTCCGCGTAGGTGGGTTCGTGTAGAAAAATACTAGTATTTATACTAGTATTTAATACATCGACAACTAACAAGTTGGTATCACAAGTACCATGAATCGCTTCTCCAGCACTTTCTTTTGTGTTAGAAAGTGCTGGATCGCTAAGACGGCGACTGCAAAACGGTTGACTGTGGAGATGGTATTAGGACTTACGCAAACACGGATGCGACCTAATTTTCAAGGAGCGTAGCGACTATGAAAATGGGAATGCCCTTGCGGTACAGTTCGAGGCGCGCAAACAAAATACTACGAGGCGTATAGGTAGTACGGTGAGTAGTATTTTGTGTCGCGCAACGAAGAAATACGACCAATTTTTCTTACGACCAAAGGGAGTTAGAAAAATGAAGTACCCTCGTGGCACGCCGTCTTTGCAGGTCTTTTATTTGTAACGCATTGCGTCTAGGGGATTCAACGCCGCAGCACGTGTGGCAGGAAAGACTCCTGTCAAGAACCCAACCACGGCAGAAAAGGCTGCAATAAAGAGAATAAACACCATCGGATACGCAAACAGTGCTACAGATTTACCTCCAAAGTTTGATGCTGCGATGTTTACCATCGTATTTACTGTAAAACCGATACCAACACCTATACCTATACCTACCACTCCTCCAAGAAAACCCACTACCACAGCCTCGGAGATAAAGAGTATTTTAATGTCTTTTGAACTTGCACCCAAGGTACGCATAATACCTATTTCACCAGTGCGCTCGAGCAGGGTAACTGTCATCGTATTGAACATACCGATAGCTGATACAACAAGTGCGATACCTCCAAATACCGCAAGAACTGCCTGAATACCTTGAAAAATCTTTTTTGCTTGCTCAACAGTTTTAGAAAGAGCAGTCACCCCAAATCCCTGAGCCACTATTGCTTCGGTCACCGGATCAAGAAACTCTGCATTGTCTACTAGTACCTGTACACGCTCATACTCCTCTATTACTATCTGGCTTGCAAGCTCATCGAGGAGCAACATCGCCCCTGGACGACTCTCTTCACTGCTGATACCTACGACGGTGTAGCGTTTTTTTAACTCCATTTCTACTGCATCACCTCCATCAGCTGAGGGTACAAATACACGAAACGATACCTGCTTTCCAAGTGCTGTTTCTGGGTCTTCAACCTCAAAAAGTTTCAACATCGCACTCGTTAAAATAACACTTCCTCTATCCGCTTCTGGGTCTTCTTCAGAGAAAAGACGTCCCGCAATCTCCTTGGATCCTGTGAATCTAAAGTAGTTCGGATTCGCACCTTGAAGGAAGGTATTACCAGTAAGTCCATCAAAGGTAATGAGTGCCGCAAAACTTGCAAGAGGAGCAGCATCCTGCACTCGCTCTATCTCAAGAAAACCTTGTACGGTCTTTGGGTTCAGGGTAACTGAACGTGCCGGTGGCGGTGTGACGTTGAGTGAACGCAATGTATCTCCAAGGACAATCTGCTCCAAGATAATATTCTGCAAACCAAAACCAAGGCCCACCAAGGTCACCACTGCCCCCGTTCCCACACCCATGCCTAGAATAGTAAGCCATGTGCGAGCAGGGTTTGTTTTGAACATTCGCGTAGAAAGTTTTGCTATATCAGAAACTCGCATCCCGTTAGAGACAGGTCACAGAGTGACCGTCGGTTAGATTAATAATTGTCGGTATTTTTATCATATTTCACATTTGAACCATCATAAGAAAGATAACTATTCTCGTCTCTAACGGGACGCATCCCGTTTCAATTTTAACTGATAATTTTTCGCGTAGCATATATATTCATTGTTTACAGTAATAGCATACCACCTTGGTAGGACATTCGGTTACTTATTCTTCTTTTTTGTGAAAAGATGAGAAAGCTTCCAGTAAATACCTTTCTCCATTTCTTCAAATTTCTTCGCTTGTTGGGCATGCAAACTTGTAGTATCTGGTTTTGCTTCTTGGTGCTGCTGGAAATGTGACACGCCCTGCGCGATAAGCTTTTCCAAGTATCGAGAAAGATCGGCGGCCAGGTAGATATCAAAGCCCGCTCCCCCCTCACTCTTTGCAAGTCGGAGCTGACGATGAAATTCTTCACGTGTAATATATCCAAATACTCGTGTCGTAACCATTTTTGTCAGCACTTCAAGAAGTTGAGAATCAGGTTCTACCTTACATTCCTCTACCATGAATGCGTGGATATTTTTTACCAAATCAAATCGAGCAAGGTCGACAATATTTTGGTTGTTTGCTGCACGTCGAAAGCGGATAATGTCTTTCGATTGTTCAAGCACTTGAAACATTCGTCTTGTCATATCCTGCGCTTGTTTTGGCTTAATTCCACAACCGCCCTTTTGGTAGTCTGTCGTTAACAGTGCCCCGAATTGGTCTTCAGACAGTACACCCTCAATCACATGCTGGGTCATTTTTTCAAGGCGTACAATTTGATCAAAAGACAAGTTTTGTGTCAAAAAGTTTATAAGACTCTTCACCCGCAACTGCTCCGGTGAATCATAGGGATAGATACGAGCAAGCTGTTCTATCTCAGTCACAATACTTTCCCCCGGACGTATTTTAATAATCTGTCGCTTTTCAGGGTTTGGAACAATACGGTCAATTTTTCCATAGTCGAGATAAAACACGCGATGGGCATACGGCAAATATTTTGCATCATGGGTAACCAACAGAACGGTCTTTTTGTCATTGCGGTTAATCTCCTCAAGCGTATTCATAACGGCTTCCGCAGACACGAAGTCGAGGTTTCCCACCGGTTCATCCGCAATAAGAATTTCCGGGTCGTTTACGAGACTGCGAGCAACAGACACACGTTGTTGCTGACCACCTGAGAGTAGGCCAGGTCGTTTGTGGGCTACGTGTGCAATACCAAAACGATCGAGAAGGTCCATAGCACGTCGTTCTCGTGTAATAGGAGGAAAACCTGCAAATATAAGAGGTAGCTGGACGTTATCGAGTACCGTAAGCGATGGAATAAGGTTGAAAGACTGGTACATAATACCCATAGTCTTTCTTTGGTACATAACCAGGTCCATTGGTTCAAATTTGTAAATGGAGTCTCCTTTCACAATCACCTCTCCCGAAGAAGGCTCAAGAACGCCGAAAATAGAATACAGAAGAGTCGACTTTCCACACCCTGAAGGACCAAAGAAAATGATGTACTCACGGTTTGCAATCTCGCATGTTACATCTTTGAGTGCCCTAAACTCATTGGATTTCCCAAAGTTATAAGTCACGTCTACATTTTTTGTGGAAATGATTGATCGCATCCCGTTAGAGACAGCCCCGCCGTGGCGGGACGTCGGTTAAGTTGATAATGTTGTTTTGTGCACTACTATTCATACTACGTACCTCACTCAAAATATACCACGAGTATGGTCTCTAACGGGACGCGCATATTATCCTCCAATGTTCTTAACCCATCCAAACGTTCCCTCAAAGTTTTCAAGGATGATGTCGATGATGCTCTTTTCCTTTTCTGGAGTAAACAGTACGAAGTCTTCTGAACGTATTGAGTTTTCAGAACGGTCTTCACATTCAATCCAAAACTTGTATACCGTCGAAGGGAGAAACTCCGTAACCACTCGCACATGATCAATCGATGGTTCAGTGTTCATTGCCATTTTTGTAGCGTTCTCGGCTGGAGCCAAGCCTTCACTATAGTACATTCCACAGAAGCTTGGTTCGTCAGTACCCCAACTCACAATTGTTTGAATCCTTGTCTCCGCTCCTGGATAGAGAGTCGACTCATTGTTTACACGACTGATAATCGGCGGTTCTTCGTCTCGTATGGTCGTAAAGGTGATAGGCTCACTTTCTGACGGCTCACCTTGTTCGTTCTCTGCTTTAACTATGGCAACATACGTCACCCCAAGGGTAAGGTCCGTAAGACGCACGGTCTGAGTCGTGAGAAATTCCGGACTTCCTTCAGAACGAATCTCACCAGTCACCGTATTTTCGTACACAACCGCCCCAGCAGCAGGTATGTTGGTAGACCACGCAAATGTTGCTGAGTCCTCTTCAATTTTAACAATTTGCACGTTTTCGATGGCAGGCACGGGGGATTTAGTCGTAAATGTCGTATCCTCCCCCGCACCAGAGAGTCCGAACTCATCCTCAGACTCAACTTGGAAGTGATACGTTGTTGCGGGAGATAGGCCAGTAATGAGTACCTCGTGAGACTTTGTTGAATCTTCTAGAACAGCTACCGTCTGAGCATAGTCGGTTCCGTTCCACTGTCCCTCTCGGGAAAACCGTACAATAGAATTCGAATCCCTGCTCGTTGCCCAAATAATCTTTGCTTCAGTTGCAGTAATATCAATAGCACGAGCCAGTCCAATAACCTCGGGTGGACGAAGCAGGTCTTGAGCTTGGTTTGTAATTTCTGATTGGATAATCTTCAATGCCTCAGGGTCTGTGATTTGAGAAATAGCATCTTTTGCCTGCCCAACAATTGCTTGCTGTGACATAGAGCTTACCTTTTGAATATCTTTGATATCTTGAAATCCTCCCGTAACAAATACATAGTCACCAGAGACTCCTTGATTTCCTAATGCATCAGCACTTGAAACACGGAAGTGATACACCGTGGATGCGTCAAGGTCTTCAAGTTTGATTGAGTGTTGTGTTTTATCATACCCCGAGTCACGCATGATGCCGTAATGAGGCTGTTTACCAAAGTTGACTATTGAATCAGCGGCTTTGTTGGTAGTCCAGACTATCGTTGCCGAATCTTTCGTACTTGTTGCTACTTGTACTCCGGTGATTGCAGGAGGATCATCAGCAAAAATACGCTCTACAGAAAACGTTAGAACTGTACCCACAGCAATCAAAAGTAAAATAAAAAAGTACGGATATTTGCTCATATAACGAGCTTGGTTCCCGCGTTAATTATGTTTTCGCAAAAACCAAAGAACAATCGAAAAAGAACCAAGTATAACAAGTACAATAGCCCACCACGGATAGTAATAATATGTTGATGGGCGAGTACATGCTGCATACGTTGAAGGATTTCCATCACAGTATTTGTCTGATTGAAACAGTAGTACACCAATACCAAGCAAGGCTATACCTATAAACAAACGGCTTTGTGCAACTATTGTTGTGAAATCTGCTTGTATTTTGTCCCGAAAAAATAGCGCACCCGCTACTGCAACCTGTAGAGACAAACGTATCATGCGATGACCTCGACGTTTCCTTTTACCTTTTACTTCGTACTCGTTCATTGTATCCCAAGTATACAAGAATATCCAAATAAACTCTACACTTTTATGCTGGATTAACACTTAAAATGAGTATGGTAAAATAGATAGTAGTGTTGTAGTAGATAAACTAACATATCCTCTATTCGTCTAACTTTGAATATCTATGAAAACGAAACATCTTCAACCTGTGACTACGGGGGCTTATGGTCTGACAAATGTCCAAGCACTTTTGTCGTATGCGAAAAGTGATTCTCTTTTTACAGTATGGTTTGCTGAACTCCTCCGGCAATCAGGAATTTTGCCACCGATACACGGTTCCTATATAGAGGTTCAGCAATCTACACTCGCTATACTAGATGAGTACCATGCTGTGAAAAGAGCATTATGGTTAACTGAAGCCTTAGCGCACAAACGAATCCAAGGATATATACCTGCAAAACAAATACTTGCTTCATGGGTGAACGAGCAAGAATGGGACGCAAGACAATTCATTATTCTCGGACTTAAATATGGTGTCATTGATTATGGAATAATAGGGTATCCAAAATGGCGCAACGAACCCATGCACATACTGATACGAGAAGATGTAGCAAAAAGAACACGGGTGCGTGCCGTAGTACAAGTCTGTACAAGATTAAGTGTGGGTATTGTTGAACAAGGTCTCGTTGTTGCCCGAGGAAATGCACAGTATCTTGAACCAGAACTCAGTGACTGGTTGTTTGGGAATAAACCAACCATCCTCCTTACCTCACCGAAATCCACACTGGAAATTATTCATAGCACTCTTACTAAGGAGGACATTCCTTCTTCCTACCTTCACGATACGCAAGGAATAACACACCTAGCTATAACACCCGCGGTACACCTTCAGCAAATTCCTGACTACGATAGTCTTACTCCATTGGATTAATACCTATACAATATATATATTATATGGACATAGGTACAAAAGATGTTTGAAGTTTCCTTTGGTCGCAAGAAATCAATGTCGCACCACAAGAGTACTTCTGTTTTTATAGTAACCGCAGGGGTACTTCTTGTTTTGTAACAAGCAAAGCTCTAACAAAACAATATTGCGCATGCTCCGTAAAAACAATGTCGTGTACACCTATGACTAACAAAAATGGTCTCACTTCTAGGAAAACAAAATAGAGTGAGCCGTACAACACCGTACAATGAACAACATTTTGTGAAGGTTGACAACAAAAAAACGCCGCTCGTGTAGGTCCTACTATGCTAATTTCTGCGTGAAATAGTACTTCCAATAAAAACTCCCATTGCACAAAGTAACATGAGCATGACACCCAGTGTAAAAAAGAAGTGGCTCTCTGGTTGATTGTTTGAATGCTGTAAAAATACAGTAGCTGAAAACAATTTTTTTTCATCCCCTTGTAACCTAACCAAATCATTTTTTTCTTCTACTTGAGTAATCTGTTTACTCAAACGAGCACAGAGTGGTGCAATTGTTTGTGGTTCGGTATCTGGAAACGCAGTGTGAACTGCGCGAACTTGCGACACAGGTGTAGTAAGAACCATGTCGCGTTCAACCAGCTCTATCATTTCTGACTCACCAACATACATATCTCTCGTGGGTTGTGTCGTGTACACTATTCCTTCAGCATCACGAAACTCAAGATACCATTGCTGTTCATAGTTATTTTCTTCTATGTCTTCACTATTGTAACTTGCTAGTTCAACGACGTAGGTACCGACGTCGACACCATAGGTAACAACATTTTTCCCTTCTTCTATATCCTTGTTGGCATAGAGATACAACTCTTCAAGTGAAACTGAACCGTTGTTCGTAAAATCAATTACCACACTTCCCGCTTCTGCTGTAAAAGGACAAAGCGGTGTGTTTCCAGTTGTCAAAGGTTGTACCCTATCTTCAATTTCAGGAAAAAAAGATACATTTTTAATACTTGACACATCTACTTTGCCAAAATCGTACGATATTTTAATTTTTTCTGGAAGTCGTTTACTATCTCTCAGTTGAACAGAACTGTCGCCCTGCTCTAGTACCGTAGCCACCAAACTCACATCTTGTACATGCACTACCAACAATAACGTCATAATAAACGCAACAACAGAGCTTGCTACAGCGATTTTATATGCGAGTGATTTCATACTATTTTTTCATATTCCATCTATAACGCCACAGCTACGAAAGTAACGAATGCGTCTTCTACTTGTTTCTTTTTTACTACAAGCTCTGAGTACAACTGTTCGAGCGAACTAAATCTCTTTTCAGTTTCAGCAGTTGCACTGTTTATTTCTGCAATATGCGCTTGTAAAAGCTCACCCTCATCGACAAGTATTCGTGCAAGTATAGAGTAGGTTTGCTCGTTATTTTTAGAAAGAATCGAAGTGATGTTTGCTGAAAATTCCGCTCGTTTCCGAGCAAAATCAACAATTTCAGCTGCCCTGTTGTGTAAATCTATTGAGGAAAACATTCTTGATGCAGTATCTAATTCTTGAAGCACCTCATATAGTTTTGCCTGTGCAATGTGCGCTCTTTCAATTTCTTGTTTTATAGTATTGAGGTTTGTGAGTGCTAGCTGTACTAGATTTGCTCGCTGTGATGCATCCATTTCCTTCGTCAGAATCGAATCAAGCAAAGTAAGTAATTCTGCTCGATCTACATTTCCCTCAGTTCCTGGTAGATGAACCAACTGTTCTACTTCTTGTGCAACCTGCTTGTAGGTTACGTAGTTGTCAACAAACGCTACAGATACCCCCTGCTCACCCTCAAAACCACCGTAATATAGCCATAGAAATGTCCCTCCTCCCCCAAGTATAATTGCAATAACTAGTGTGATAAAAATGCGCATACAATATATGTAATGTTAGTCGCCTGTTGCATAAAAGGTATTCTGACCATTGTACGTTGTCGCAGCACTACCTGATGGTACATACACTCCCCAGAATAAATCATCCGTAACTGGCGTTGTCGATGTTGGTTTAGGAAGATCAACTTCAAGATTGGTGGCAGAACCAGAAAGCGCTGTACAAATAGAACAACTCGAGTAAGTAAACGTTGAGGTGGCAAATTTTTGATTTCCAGCAGGTATCGAGGAAGGTCCATCCAACAAGTCTGTACCTTCAACCTGGATATCAATTCCAGAGTTTCCTGTATTTTGAACTTGAGAGTTTACGTTAAACCCTCCAGTGTCTTCACCTAGGTTCAAGGTACCGTAGTCAATATCTCCAGAGACCGCAGAGAGTGCCCAAAGTGTTACAACATCGACACCGTCAGAGGTTGAAGTTGCAATATTATTGCTCATATCAACAAGAAATAGATCCGCTCGCCAATCATCCGCTTCATACAGGCTACCTGGGTCAGTAGGATCTGCAAAGTACTGCATATCTATTGAGCATTCGATATCACAAGAATTTCCAGAACAGTTCAGAAGTGGGCATTGAAGTGATGTTGTTTGGTAACAATTATTTTCATCCTCAGAACACGTGCCTGTGACTCCCGAACGATACACTGTTGTCGTAGCATACAAAAGATCTTCAAAGCCATTTACATCAGAAACCGTACCTGTTGCAAAAATAGCAGTAGTCTGACCTTCAACAAGAATTATTGGCTCGTCACTATTAAGACTCCACGCTGTGATAACTGGCATACCATTAACAGACACTTCAGGAATTTGTGCATATGAGTCAAGTTCAATGCCACCATTCGATGTTCGTAAACAATAACTTGAATCATTCGCAAACGTCGTAAGTTCTAATGCGTACTCAAGTTCAGTTAGTGTTGATGTCGCCATACTCATTGAAGAGCTTTGGTTTGACGGGTCTTCAACCATAGAACCAGCAGTAAACGGCAAACCAGACGTTGTATCGAGATGTTGTGTCGTAGGGTCACCATTTGTGTACTGAGGAGAAGTCACCATACAAATAGGAGAGACTCCACAACCAGCTTGCGCAGGAACATCATTGTAGGCAACACTTGGTACTGCGCCACACGTACCATATCCCGTCTTTGGAACATATTGAAGTCTAAACTGCTGACCTGCAATCAATGGTCCACTGTTTTCTACCGAGACACGGAGACGGAATGTTGTGTTGGAATCCATATTAGTCGGAGTATTTTGCTCCTCTAACCATGAGGCACCACCTCCTTCTTGTTCAGAACCAAAGCTATACGTTGGAATACTTACTGCATACGGACGTACAGTATAGAAATCCCAACCAGACCCTTGGTACCAAAACGCAAATCCCATTCCTCCAGAGCTGTACGATGAATCACTCGCAGATGTCGTCGCAAAAACAGTACCGTTTGCGTTGTACACTGTTGCGTTCATCACCGTTGACGTTAACCAATCTATTCGAACCTTATACCACTGGCTCGTGAACGATACCGAAGTTGAGGCAAGTGTTGTTCCTGAACTATCATTTGAAGAAACGTTTTTTGCCAAAACAATGCGATCGGATGGATACTGATCAAGACAAAGTGCGTAGTTTTGATTGTTACTTCCAGGACTTTGGACTCCAAAGAGAGTACAAGGCTCATCATCCTGTCCACTAGTAATCTTTTGGTAAAACTCAATGGTACTTCCTCGACTGAATGTAGTACCAGTTTGGTATATTCCATCAGGAGTTTGATCGGACAAGTGACTTGCTGATGCAGATAGACCATAACTCCTCTGGAATGCAAAGGAAGTATTTGGAACAAAGTATGACGTATCTCCTCCGTACTCACTCAGTGAGTTGTCTTCGAAGTCATCAAAGAATGTGAACGTTGAAGCACCAGATTCAGCATTGGCAGCAAAACTATTTCCATAGTACATAAATATCGAATCAGAACTATTTGCTGAAAGGGACGGTATTTTCACCCATACCGTTGCTGTCGCCGCTGTGTACGACTCAACATAGTACGGTATGGTGGTAGTTCCTGAGGCATCGGTAAAGCGAATGTCGTCATAGCTTGAAAGCATGTCTGCGGTGTATGGCACACTGATACGTACAGGATAATCAGTCAATGCAGTGGTGTTTGGATTTGATACGGTTACTCGCTTACGGAACAACCAATCAGCATCAAACCACTCATTTGAAGGTGCACCTTCTTCACCATCGTCACTGCGGAAACGGTAGTTTGCTTGAGAAACTTCAAGACAAGTACTGTTATCCCATCTGATAACTCCACACGCATCCACTCCATCATAATCATACGGCTCACCATCAAATCCTCCATAATGTCTCGTAAAGTCCCAAAAGTTACTGCTACTACCACTCACCTTAACGTTTGTACCCGTAGCAACGCTTGTGCCAAAACGAACATTTGTAAACTGCTTTGAAGGATTTTGATCAAGGGTCGTTCCATCTATTGAAAGAAGTACTCCTGTATCTACTGAAAGCTCATAATCTCCATACGATAGTGATGTGACAGTAACCTGACCCTGCAAAACCAGACCGGAAGCTGACAAGTTTCGCAAACTGTAGTACTGAGCATTAAGTGTTCCTCCAGTTTGTGTCATTGAATACTTGCCACTATTCAGCACATCTATTGTTGTTGTTGCACCTGTTGTACCTAGAATTTCAAGTGTTCCACCAGAAAATAGAAGAGAAGAACTTGACGCAATGCGAACATTTACTGGTCGAGACCCACCTGCGAGTGCGGTGCCGTCAAAATCCTTTGCATAGCTCCAATACTCATTACCAGAGCTTTTTACATACTCACCATATATATTGAGTGCACCCGTCACTGTTCCATGATCCATAGAGTAGAGCGAACTTGAAGCATGTACCGTCGTTGTAGCACCACTACTGTCCCACATACGTACATCAGTATTTGTTCCAAGGGTAAGGAATGCATATGCATCACCACCTACCGTTTTCGTGTTGATAGTGTAGCTCGTCCCTGACGCATTTAAATACAAAACGCTATCTGTCCAATTGGTAGCCACTCCTCCAACATTATTTTCAAACACTCCCTGTACCTCAAGTTTGGTGCTCGACGCCATCATAAATGAAGCACCTTGCTGTAGTCGCCAAGCACCAGTTGTCGTAGCATTTCCAAGTACTGTCCAGCCACCACCTGCACCATTGAGTGTCACATTTGCAAGAACCGAACTACTCGCCATAATCTGCTGACCTGTCGTTGTTGCAAAAAGGTACAAATGACCTGCGTTTGAGTTAAACGAAGCATTGTTTATAAATGAACCTCCTACCGAAAACATTCCAGAAGGGGCTGTAAGTCCACCTGTTTGAATCGTTGTTGTGCCTGTCGTTGTTGCGTTTGTGTCAGCAAACACCCATGAACCAGTACCAGCGATAGTGAGATTGCGTATGAATGAGGTGCCAAAACGCAAAGTTTGCGTGGCAAGCGCACCATACAGTCGCAACGTACCTGCATGAGTGAATGTACCACCTTGTGCACTAAAACTTTCAGCAACCGCAAAGACACCTGACGGAAGAGCAACTGATCCTGCAGTAATAGAAACGAAGCCTGTCGACGTCGCATTGGTGTCTGTCATCGTGGTTGTTCCTACTCCCGTAAAGGCAAGTGAGCCAACGGCGTAACCTCCAAAGGTCACGTTTTCAGCCTGCGTAGAGCTGAACCGAATACTTGTCGAGGCTGTAGACATGAAAGCACTGTTTACGAACGATCCGCCAACAGCGAGCGTTGACGTGCCAAACGTAACATTTCCAGCACTTATAAGAACATCATTCGTTGTTGTTGCATCTCTGTCTGTAAATGTCCATACACCACCTGAACCATTAAACGTCACGTTGTAGAACGAAGACCTGTCAGGACTTACTGTTTTACCCGATGTTGTCGCAGTAAAGGTGACGGTAGATGACCCTGCCGTAAACGTTGCACCTGTCCCCGTAATCCAACTACCTCCTACAGATACCGATTCTGCAACAGTTGATGAAGAAATGTACTGTGCATTGTTTTGAAGTTCAAGTGTTCCGTCATAGGCAGTACCTGTTCCTCCCGAAAGAAGTGTCACATTTCCATTTGGTCTAAAGGATTTACCACTCCATACTAGTAATTTTGAATTTGAAGCAAGAGAAAGTGTGTTTGGTGAACCTGTTGTTGCGGTAAAGAGAATATCAGTGTCGTCACTGTTGTCATAGACAGCAAGTGATGCAATGGAGATAGGTGTCGTTTCCTCATGACGAAGAATTACCCTATTCTCATAAATGTGCATGTCGGCAATGCTTGTAATGATATCACGTGTCACGTTAGCACCTTTCGCACTCGTGCCATCAAGGAAAACAGTAATAGTATCTCCTGGAATATATCCACTGACTCCAGTGAACTCATACCGCCCCGTACCCGCAAGACACGACGTCGTTACTGGTGTTCCGCCGTTAATTACCAATGCAACCACTTGGTTTGTACCATTACAAACCGTGGAAACAGTCGTCCCCTCATCGCTATACACGTTTCCTGCAATAGTAACGTTGTCATCAGAATCGGAGAATATAATGTAACCTGGGTTTCCCCCTGGATCACTGTCATGCGCTTCACCATAGTAGTTACCACTACCCGGTAAGAAGCGCCACGAACTGACTGAGACGCCAGTAGCGGTCACGTTGTATCCACTAGAGACACCACTTGAAGTTGCAAAGACTACACCACTAAACAACTTTACTGGATTAGCGTCAATGACACTTGAAGCAACGGTAATCATACTGCCACCAGTTGTACCAAGGAGGTAATCACCATTTGAAAGATCAGTAACTGTTGGTGTTCCTGAGAATAATAGACCTGAACTTGAAATATTTCGTATTTGATAGTACTCCGCACTGAATGTTCCTCCTGTTACTTGCATCGCATAGGTACCTGAACCTTGGTTTGCAATAGTCGTAGTTGCGCCACTTTCACCAGCAATTGTTAAGGTTCCACCTGAGAGGGTTGTCGTTGCGTTTGTAGCCAAGTGAACATCTACTTGTCGAGGCGTACTTGAAATATCCTCACCATCAAAGTCAGTTGTGTAGCTCCAGTACTCATCACCACCTGCACGCACGTAGTCACCCCAAATGTACAACGAACCATCATCAGTGTTATGGTCTTGACTATAGAGTGAACCTGAAGCAGCAACAGTGTATGTAGTCGATGTCGAATTCCACATTGAAACATCTGTGTTGGCCCCAATACGAAGCGTTCCGTACACATCACCCCCTGTAGTTTTAGCATTCATTCCGTACGTTGTACCAGAGTTTAGATACAAGGTTGAACCATTCCATGTTGTCGCTCCACCACCGATAGTATTCGTAAACGCACCTTGAACGACTAGTGTTGTACCACTCGTTTGTGTAAATGAAGCTCCATCTGTAAGTGTGAAGTTCCCTGTTGAAGTTGCATTTCCTACTATTGTCCAGCCACCACCTGCACCATCAAACGTGACATGGTGGAACGAAGCTGTATTTGGAGTAATGGTCTCGCCAGTATCCGTTGAGTTGAAGACAATGCCCCCACCATTACTAACAAATGTTCCTTCATTATTAAATGAACCTGCAATCTGAATATCATTACTATCTGAAGCACTTACCGTGGCATTCGAGTATATATGAACATCATCGCTAACACTGACAAGTGGATCATTTGTGATTAGATTTACTGTAACTGAATGTGTACCGTTTCCTACTGAAAGAGTATTTGCAGACTCCAGCAAAGGTTATGGTTGAACTGTTCGGAATTAGCAAGCCTGTTGCTGAAAGAACTGAACCACTTCCAGTAAAAGTCCATGTCACTGCACCTGCATCAAGGGTATGCAAAGCAGCAACAGTCAGCGTGCCTGTAAGAGTAATGTTACCAGTACCAACTTTTGTAGTCGTGTTTGCTGTGCCGTCACCTAGGGTGAGGTTGTTAAATGTCCATGTGTTTGAACCGCCAAAATTACCGCCCTTACCAACCGTCACCGTTCCCCCTGTCATTGTAATGACACCATCTCCAGACAGTGCACCATTTTGGACTGTAATATTAGCCGTTCCTGATACGGTACCTGAAGATACACTCAACGCGTTACTCGCCGTGGTAGAGGAAGCTATTGTCCAACCCCCTCCAGTGCCAGAGAAAATGAGATTATAGAAACTTGAAGACGGGGCAACTGTTTTACCTGTAGAGGTTGCGGTAAATGTTACCGTTGAGCTCGCTGGAGTAAATGTCGCATTGCTATTGGCAATGAAACTACCTCCAATAGAGTGCGATTCAGTACCAGCTGCAATAAACGTACTTGTGGAAGCGAGACGTAACGTACCGTCATACGATAATCCTGAACCTCCCCCAAGAAGCGTCACGTTTCCTGCTGGTGCAAAAGTTTTTGATGTCCAAATAAATAATGAATTATCAGAGAAAACAGTGAGTGTGTTTGCGGTTGAAGAAGCATTGAAAGGAATATCACTATCGTTATCAATGTCATAATATGCAAGGTGTGCTATAGCAAGAGGATCAATTCCTTCATGTCGCGCGATAACTCGATTCTGATACAAATCAAATCCGGTAATGTTTCCTGACGGTGTCCTTGTGACTGTTACCGCACGTGCTCCCCCATTGGTGTTGAGGTACGCAGTAAGTACAGCATCTCCCGAGAAAGAGACTGCGGGAAATGTGAACGTTCCCGTACCTGTGGTACATGGAGCAGTATACGCAGTTGAACCATTTACCATAAGTCGAACAACCGGTGTAGCACTGTCACAAACTCCTGGCGCACCACCACTACCTTCACCTGTATACACCGTTCCCGATACTGAAATAGTGTAGCCGGAATCATCCCACCTGAGTGTCCCCGGGTTCCCCGTTGGGTCATTGTCATATGATTCACCATCATAGTTACCACTTGTATTTCTAAACCACCAATATGACGTCGCTGTTCCTGTAGCAGTCACATTGTAGCCAGAAGCGATACCGCTCGATGTTGCAAATACCATTCTTTGAACTTGTAGTGCGGGGTTTGCGTTTATAGTTGACGATGATACGGTCATCATAGTCCCTCCATTTACCGTGAGTGTATACGCACCATCAGCAAGCGAGGTAACCGTTGATGTACCGAGTAATGCAAAGCCACTCGCATCTAGATTGGTTACCGTATAATATTGTGCGTTTACCG
>LCFC01000008.1 GCA_000998805.1 Parcubacteria group bacterium GW2011_GWA2_43_11 | reverse complement strand
GAATCAGACCGTGGTAGAAATCATGCTTGGGTACGATTCTATAGCCGAAGTTTGGGATGCACTTGAGGAGCAGTCACTTCTGCAAGACTCACTTCGCGAGTCTACAAAAATCATGGGAGCTCTTAAGGACGAGTATGAAAAAGCAAAGTTCAATTCACTTGAAAAACGAGGAGAGCTGGGTAATCTAAGGAAAGAGCTCTCAGGTGAAGAAAACGTACTTGTCAGTACGATAGATCAAAAAGATTCATTGCTCAGCCAGACTAAAAACAAAGAATCAAATTATCAAAAAATTCTTGAGGAAAAGAAGGCGGCTCGTGAGGCGTTTGAAAAACAAATGCGAGAGTACGAGTCAAAGTTACAATTCATTCTTGATCCCAAGACCATACCTGCCGCAGGATCAGGTGTGCTTACGTGGCCATTTAAGGCGGGATATAAACCACCCATTACTCAACTCTTTGGTGATACAGAATTTTCTCGTTCAGGAGCGTACAATGGGTATGGACATAATGGAATGGATTTCGGTGTTTCTATCGGGACACCGATTACTGCCGCGCTTGCTGGGACGGTTGTGGATGTGAACTATTCCGTAGCCGCGAACTGTCAGTACGGTATGTGGGTGCTTGTGCGACATGGCAATGGATTAACCACACTGTATGCGCACCTTTCATCCATAAGCGTGTCAAAGGGCCAGGCCGTGCTCACGGGACAGCTCCTAGGACACAGTGGAAACACAGGCTACGCTACGGGACCTCATTTACATTTCACCGTGTACGCGTCTGATGCGGTACAGTTTAAGCAGTACACCTGTAGAAGTGGTCCAACGGTTACTGTACCTATTGCAGCGTATAATGCGTATCTCAATCCGATGGATTACCTATAACAGAGGACTTACGCAAATGGCGCGCTTCGTTGTCAAACTTCACAAAATGTCGCTCACAGTACGACATGTACAGCTCGCAACATTTTGTTCGTTTTCCTAGAATCGCATCCATTTTCGTAAGTCCTAAAAAGACATATACATAGTTGTAGAAAAAAAGTGAGTCACTTATTTATACATAAAATAAAAAATATGAACGAAGAAAAACAAGCACCAAAAGAAATCAAAGTACAGATTCCCAATGACACCAAGCCAACCTACGCCAACAGTGTCAAAATAAACGTGTCTGATGAAGAGGTTATGCTTCAGTTTGCGTACCTCCGTCCAGATCAAGGTACGGGTATCATAGTCGGAGATATAGTACTCTCGCCCAAACATGCGATGCGTTTCCAGAAGGCACTTGATGAGACGTTGAAGAAGCATTTTACGAGGCATCTACCTCAGGAGTAAAAATGTTTTCATATTTTCTCTCATACAACTTTCCTCGTTTGATGATTACGTAACTGTGCTTATATAGGTAATGAGTAATTAGTAATGAGCCGTGAGCCTGCCTGCGCAGGTAGGTAAAAAGTTTACCCCGCCAAGGCGGGGTAAACGTATTCTAAACTCAGTGCTCTCGGCTCACTTCTCATTACTCAGTACTTTAAAATATTGTGCGACATTAAAAGTAGGGGAGGCGGATAGGGTAGAGCAGTGGGTGGAGTGCTTACTCTTATCTTTGGACTCACGTAGGCACCAGCATACTCTGACTGGCGAGTGGCTGGATAGATACTTAGGGATGAGTACGTAGGTAACTTTATGTTCTGATTACTGAAAAATAATCTAATGAGAAATCCAAGAATAGAAATCTTGAAATTTTTTGGTTTATTTAGACTACTTGACCTGTGGATAACTTATATAGGATTCGCTTCTAAACGAGCTTCTATATACGTAGTAACTGAGTATTAGAGTAATTATACTCAGTTATCCACATAGAAATATGAGCAATATTCAAGTACTGCGGTACAATTTAAGGGTACTTCCCTTGTATGTATATGATTAAAAAAGAACCAATCAAAAACTCCGAAGCCCTTCTTCCAGCTGTGGATGATTTTCTTTTACATATCCAAGCAAATAATTATTCTGAAGAAACGTTGTACAACTACGAACGTGACATAGAAACCTTTGAACATTTTTTAATTCGGGAGCTCTCTTCCCCGCTGTTTGAGAACCTTTCAAAAAAGTCTATTGAGCAATATAAGGCGTATCTTAACTCACGCGACAGATTGACTGCTAAAGATCAAGTTACGGTTAAGAAACTTTCAAGTGGTACTATCAATCGCCATCTGACATCGTTACGTCGATACCTTACGTACCTCATTGATATGGATTATCAAGTACCTATCGATCCTGTTTCAATAAAGTTATTGCGACGAGAGAAAAAGCATCCGCAAGTTTCTGAGCTCGAGCAGTTGCAGGAGCTTATAGAGTCTCCATCGAAGTATGAGAAAAACAAAATAGTCGCACTTCGTAACCGAGCCATGCTCGAAACTTTGTTTGCTAGTGGTATGCGTATCTCAGAGCTTATCAATTTACGTCGTGTGCAGATAGATGTCTCTGGTCGCGTTTTTATTCAAGGTAAAGGAAAAAAACAGCGCTTCATTTATTTGACAGACCGAGCACAGAAACATATCAAGAGTTATTTAGCCGAGCGTACCGATGATTTCCCCTACCTCTTTGTTTCAATGCGAGGAGCAAATGCTGGCAATAAGGTCAAACACATTTCTCCAAACTACCTCCAGGGTAAGATTAAGTGGTACAGAGAACTTCTTGGTATCAACATACCCACGAGTGCCCACTCACTCCGGCACGGGTATGCTACCTACCTAGCTGAGCAAGGAGCCAACCCTGCCGCTATACAGATACTACTAGGTCACGAGTCACTTGAGACCACGACGCGCTATGTTCACGCCTCTGACAAATATGCTGAGGAGTCACACCATAAATATCATCCATTGAAGGATTAAGTGGAGCCGAGAGTAATTAGTATTTAGCCCTGAGCTGGCTCAACATAATCTGGTACGTGGGTATAAAGAACTGAGAGGCTGTTATTAAGGTTAAAAGTTGGAATAAGCTATTTCACCTGCTCACCTTTTGAGAAGAATAGTGTCTTATCTGCGCATAACTCTTTTTTATTGAACTCCAAATATACTCCATAAACATACTTAAGTTCTTTTGTGTAAGCGCAAAGTTTTCTTTTATCAAAATCTCTGTAAGTTTCTTCTAATTGCCCTCTTGTTTTATTAGCATATTCAGTTTTTTTCACTTCAATTACAAGTAAGTTTTTTGAATTATCTTTACGTTTGTGAATGATAATATCAGGGAAAACTGTAATTCCTTGTCCTAGTTCATCCTCTTCAGTACTAACTTCATCTAATAAATTTAATCTCTTTGCAGATTCTTCATAACTCATGTTTCTATTTTCCATTCTGTTGTATTCACAATCAACATCATATTCTAATTTTGAAAATTCTATATCCAGAAGTTCTGCTAATTTGTGTGTGATAGTACGCTCGTTTAAGTTATTCTCTAAAAGAAACTTTTCTTTATTTAAAAAATCTAATAAGATTTTTACAAATAATTCCCTGTTTTCCCAAGTTTTTGGTACCAATCCTATTTCAGTTTCAATTAAATCTTTATTTGTATCATCGGTGTGTATTGCTGGTGACATGGATTGATTATTGAAGTTAATAATTAAAAAAATTATATTTTTAGGAACTCTTAACTTTTACTTTTAATTAAATGCTTTTAGGTAATAATGATTTTGATAATTTTTCACCTAGAAATGTAAATATACTATTCTCTGTATTGAAATTAGTAGAATCGTTCCACATACTGTTACCTATTGTTTTTCCAACTAACACTTCCCATGTTCTTGTCTCACCCATTTCATTTACTAAGATGTTTCGAATATTTTTTATATCAAAGTTGCGTCTATCAAAATTAGAGTTTTGAAAATCTTTCATTGTTTGAATATAGCAATGTTCACTGTTATTCTTTATCCAGATCACAAGTTTGTCGCGCAATGATTCCCAAGTTTTTATTCTTGTTTCTTTTATTACTTCATCTGTAAGTAAAAGGTTTTCAATTTCTCTGCATTTGAGTCGGAATCTAATAAGAGGACCTTCGTCGTTCAATTCATCATACCCAGACTCATCCTTGTCTCTCAATGAGTAACCTTTGGCGTTTTCATACACAGCTTTCATAATTTTTATTATATCTTTCTCAAATTTTGGCATTTCTGGAGTTCCGTCAACTGAACAAGGATAAATGATTATATGACCGTTTGAAGAACGAACGGCAGTTTGCCAAATACGTTCATCATCTTCTCCTTCTACCAAAAGAACTGGTGCCTCGTTAAAAATATTTGAAAGGGGATGAGCTCCAAACATTGGTAATATCTTTCTATAAATTTTGTTTATGCTTTCAAAATTAATGATATTTTGACCATTAACCAAAAAAGCTATATTTACATCACTGTACTTTTCAAGTGCGCCGAGTATTGCTGTACTGTGTGTTGCTAGAATAACAGTAAAATTTTCTTCAGTTGCTAATTCATGCAAAAATCGCATAAACCTAACTTGTAAATCAGGATGTAAATGAACATCTGGTTCGTCAAGGAGTAAAACTTTTGGACGGTCGAAATCATCTTCTTTTGAAAAAACTAGAGATTCAATTGAAAGCGCAATAAGTTCAGATTCGCCACTGCTTATATTTGAAGCATCTATAATATTCTCAGTACCTTTTTTATACATGGAAAATATTTTTTTATCTGGTCGAATTTCAATTTGGTCAAGAAGAGTGTTGATTTTTTCAACATAGCGCTTAAACAAAATATCCTTTGAAGGCTTTATGTCATTTTCTACCAAGGATTCAATTTCTTCAGAAATTATAGTTTGCAAATTTCTAAACTGTGCAACAGTTTGTTGTCTAAAATTGGATGTTAAGTTTTTCTTCCTTTCTTGAGGCATCCATCTTGGGTTATTTCTGATGTTGTGTTCAGTCCCTGCCTCGTATGATAGAATCCCCCCTCTTTCAGGCGTAATGTATGATGTAGTAAGTAATTGTTTTGGGTCAGCATGTTGGTACGCTCCTTGAATGTTCCGTAAAAGAGTACTCTTACCGGCACCATTTTTACCAAGAATAATATTGATTTTACCTAATCCTTGTATTTGGTAACCCTCTGCTTGTATATCCATATTTCCATTGTCACTTATAATATCTTCGATGTCACTTACTCCAATTCCTCTTTTGATAATTGCGAGATTTTAATTGTCGCACAATATTGCGTGACTTCTACTTAAACTTCGGTTTAATCCACTTAATCATTAAGCCTAGCGCATATGCAAAAATTGAAAATACAACTGCTCCTGCGTATGGGTTGTTGAGGAGCGGAGTCATCCATTTCAAAAAGGAGATTTTGTAAATGAAAACCATCATGAGTACAATTCCCCAGAACATACTAAACATAAAAAACACAAAATCACTTTTTGCCCTGTACCCCACGGACCATAAAAGAAAAAATCCAGGCATGGTAAAAAGTAGCAAATTGGCGATGTTAAAAGGAATAGTTTCAGGCATACGTAAATAATTAATAAATAAAATTCCACCCCCCTGCTCATATTGTTACATAATTACACCCCGCCGTCACCAATAATTTTAGTTAGCACAAAAAAACCACCTGAGGCCGAAGCACTCAGGTGATATGTTTGATTGTACAGTTAGCTGGTACAAGCTAACTGTACTTACCACTGTTATTCTTCCCTCTAACCGTGGGTCGTTATTGAGAGAAAACCAACTGTTTTAGATGCACCGTTGGCGTGTAGCTCATCTGCCTATATGTTAGCACCATTACAGACTCTTGTCAACACTAAAAAATGGCTAAGAATATGAATTTTTACCAGTTAAACCTAATAGTAAGTACATATTTTCAAATAGATACCCATTCTCGCGACCGCGGAAATAGGTATCTTTTATTTCAACATTTACCCCTCTTCCCCACCCCATGAATCCTTGCGGGACGGTCGGCCAAAAAGGATTAATAAAAAAAGTACTTAGTTCCTTTTTTCTCTAGATGCTAGCGACTTAAGTACCTCTTTGGTAAAATCAGTTACAAGCTCGTTTTGAAGAGCGTCTTCTAGACTAAGTTCAACAATACTTTCTCCTTCGTGAAGTGTGAGGTTGTCAGACACAATATTTTTAAGTAAATATATTTGAATAAACGTCTGTTTAGTATAATGACTTTCAAACACCCCTATTTCAAGTAAATCTTCTTTTTGTATTTCAAGTTCAAGTTCTTCAGAAAGTTCACGAATAGCGCATTGTAGAGGGCCCTCGTTTAAGTCCATTCCTCCACCAAATGGTGCTATGCGTCCTGGGTTTCTTTTTAAGTTCTTGTCACGTTCTTGAAATAAAAAAGTTTCAGTAGGTGTTTCTAAAAGTACACCGATTCCAACAATATTTTTTTTCATAATGTATTTATCACAAATAGGTACTTAGTACCTTTTTTCACTCCCGATTCCCTACCTCTCCACCCTCATACTCTGTCGCGTAATTTAATTACCCAAGGTATCAGGTATACCCCACTGCCATCGAGGTTTCTCTCCCTTACGGTATGCGATACGAAAAAAAATAATTGTTAGAAAAGTAAGTGGCAATAAGAATGTAAGTACAATCTCTTTTATGCTTGAACTTGTATCGACAGTGAGTGTGAAAAACAGCACGAGCCCAACATATGCCACGGTTACCATCCATCCTTGCCATGTGACCGGTGTCCAACCCCAGCCGTAAAGTTTTCGTTTAAACCAATAACCTTCAGGATTATGTTGGTAATATTTCTTTAGTTTTTGAAAGTATTTCATTGTATATTTAGTGTAGCAAGTAAGTAATGTCCATACAAAATATATTAAACCCTCGGATCAATCGAATCCCGAGGGTTTTTTATTATCTCCTTGTACTGTATGAAAGTGCACTTTAAAAAAAGCCGTACTTTGCCCTGTCTCCGTACAGGGTGAGAGCAGCGACGAATTCACAACTCAGTACCAAGAAAACAAATATCCAAAGGTACTTCTTTCTTATTGTACGTAAAACAAAATTAAGTACTTTCACGCGATTTCTCCTTTTTTTTATTTATCACCAATAATATTCCGTTTAAAACTATAGCATAGATAAATAACCCAGTCAAGTGTGTGTCCTGAAAAACGGGAGTAAAACCTTCCTACAGCATTTTTGGAAGGTTGGTGCAAGAGCGTATTTGTGCTTGCGTAATCTTCTTCCCTTTTATGAGTTGTAGTGCAAAGTAGAGCCAGGTTATCGAATTACCTATGGTGAAGAAATCACGGCAGTAGCCCTTCTTTGCTTGCGCACTCATGGTGGCATGAAGTTTGTTGTCGGTGCATAGGTCGTACAGACGATCTGCTACAGCATACACGTCTTTAGTCTTGACCAGGTACCCAGTAACGCCATCTTCGATTTGTAATGGTATTCCTCCAGACTTATATGCGATGATAGGGACGCCTTTATGAATAGCTTCTGTCACCTTTATCTCAAAGCCTTCTTTGTGTGAAAGTTGTAAAGCTACACGCGCATTACGGAGAAGTGTATTGAGTATCTGATCGCTTGCATGTATCCGAGCAACTTTTATATCCTTCGTAAGGTGTTTGTACGGCTCAGTGTGTATGAGTTGAATTGTTTCTTGGTATAGCGGTTTGCCTTCAGGATCATCAATAGAACCATGTCCGAGCAGTACTAGTTGAGGGTGCGGTTTCTTTTTTTGGTCAAGTTTCTCACACAATATACGGTATGCTTCAATTACATCCGGAATACCTTTGGCTGGGTCGAATCGAGCTATCTGGATAATGTATGGTCGTTTTGAATCAATTGGTTCCTGTCCTACTTGTAACAATAACTGGTTAAAAAGAGTCATGTAGTAGTCCTTGTGCCTCTTCTGTAATGGCTTATTGAGGCCGTCAAGTGGGTCAGTGGTTGCAGGTGCATACACCACTTTTTCTTTCGGCACGTTTTTAGGGACAAATGCACGTACAGGGTGACTTACAAAAATATCAGCAAGTGAGATATTGTTCCATAGATAATTCCATGTTTCCGCCTGCACAGTTGACGGGTCGGCGATAAGAGAGGCATCAACTTGGATATGAGAACGGTATATGATTTTTGCCTTGGGATTTACTTCTTTGATGTACGGTATGAGTCCAGATGGTTGCGGGTCATCAATAACAACAACCGAAGCCTTTGTGAAGGCGTCCGTAAATTTTCTGGCATTTTTAGCAGTCCATTTTTCGTAGAGCTCTTTGTCGTGATCGGTAAGTGGTGGTGGTGGTTTCGTTACACCTTGGAGGACATTATGGAACTTCTTTTTTGTTATACTAAATACTCGTGTATCAGGAATAAGCACGTACCAATTCGCGTCTACATTAAACTGATGCAGTAGCCGTATCAAGGCATGTCTCATAAGTGCCACCCCTCCTCCTTGTGGTGTCGCACTTATGAAAGCAATACGTCCTCCAAGTGTATTAAATTCCTTTGCAAGAGACTTCAAGTGTTCATACTGCTCCTTGGGAACAATGTCACGCAATGGTCGTCTCCCGGTAAGACGATGTGGGTGTATGACACGGTTTTCTCCATACAAGATATCGATATTCTGTTGAGGATCAAAACGGTCTGCAATCAAGTTCGCTACTCGTTCGGTTTTTTCTTGGTAACTCCCTTCCGTGATACTGAATGTATATGGAACAATATCGAGCTGGAGCCATAAATTTGAAGAAAGGTCTTTAAAATTAATTTCATCATTGTTTTTGACGATTCCAGCAGCAACAATTTTGTTGTTTGTGCGTATTTCGTATGCCTCAAGATACCTCAAGACATTTTTCTCTGTATTGGTCTCCTCTGGTGAGGTTGTTTTGTAAGAAACAACCTCACCGTTTTTGATTGCGATGTGGAGGTCATTTCCGTCGACAAGTATTCCTGCGTATACTGCGAGAGGTCCCTCATTGGCATGTTTCGTACTCATACTTGAAGTGTATCACATAATTCTTTCTAGTGTTTCGAGATACCAATCAAGTGTTGATTGCGAACTCCCCCACTTCCACATTACCAAGTAACTTGATAATTTTTTTAAATAATAAAAATTCTATACGTATCCAATGGTCATAGAGAAGCATAAGGTGCTTACTGCGCCATTCATCAGTTGACTATATCTTCATCTCGTATTTTAATACATTTCGGAATGTGAATTGATGTTGATAGGTTTTACGGTGACATTTGCATTGTATTTGTTGCACAATAATGTACCGCAAAGTATTGCATGTTGGACGATGTGGGCACTTTTAGATATTTTTCTTCTCGTTACCTGTTTTGTTGCGGGCAACAAAAGACCATGGCTCCCTCTTGGGTGTGCTCTAGGCGCCTCCCTTGTTGCCTGTATCCTCCTTTCAAAAAGTGGATGGGAGTGGAAGTGGAATACCGTTGAAACCATTTCTGCAATTGGTGTTCTGGTAGCGCTCATTTCTAGGTGGAAACTCGGACCCAAGCCTGCCATTGTAGCATTAGTTGTTGCTATGGTTATTTCCAGTGTTCCAGCCCTGTGTGATGCGTGGTGTCAAAACGGTCAAGCCGGATGGTGGTACTGGGGAGGAATTTCATTTGGTTGCCTACTGTCCTCTTACGGAGCAAGTGCATGGACAATTGAAGATAGACTCTTTCCAGTCACTGGTTTTATTTTCAGTTTTGGTATGACACTGGTGTTGATTTTGTAGCACAGTGTATCTCAACAGCCGAGCCCCAAAGGCCGGCTGTTTACTGAATGCCACCGCTAAAAATTTCTAAATTTTGTGATATTGTGTATTTAGATCATAACTTTCACAAATACGCAAAAAAATAGTACAGCTACAAGGAGAACAGTATGTTGACTAGTAAAAAAGGTGAAGAAATAGTTACTCAAGAGAAAAAAGGAGCAACAAAAACGCAGATATGTTTTGTTTTTATGCTAAGTATTCTCGGAGGCATTAGTATTTGGGTGAAATATAGTGAAGAGTACAATCAGTCGGGAAAGTATACACCACTGATTTTCTTTGCCATTATCTATTGCTTTATCACCGCAGGTTTCCTTTTGAGAAAAGTCATAAAGGCACTCAAGGAAAGAAAAAGCTGACGGGATCGGGCTAACGTATTTTAAGAAGCTTGGTGCCTGGATTAAATAGTAAGTATAAAACGTACACCGGCCCCATCTAAAAGATGGGGCCGTGTTTTGTGCTCAGAATTGGTAACCCGTCATGGGGGCTTGAGAAGGAACTACTGATAGAGGATGGCTAGAGCAAAATTGTCATCTTGCCAGACTTGGTGTTGATAACAATATATTCTTGTTCGACCTCAAGTATCGAAATGGTTGCATCACCTTCAAGTTCGTACCCCTGATCTACAACTTTGCGTTCAGGTACTCCACTTCTTGCAGTCAGGACATAGAGATAATATTGTAACTGTGGTTCACCTCTCCAGTGATTGATTTGTTCCACGGTCACGAAGGCAGAGACGCCGATTTCTGGACGAGATACTTGTTGCTTGATTCTCGGTCGTCGATAGGATATATACCTATCGGCCGCAGACACCGAGCGTGGGTTCAACATCTTTGGTTTGTGCTTCCAAAAATACTGGTTGAGCATCCTCATGACGTGAGCAATATTCCGCTCCGCTTGTATAAAGAAGAGTGCCTGCTCTTCAGAAGAAAGTATTCTGATACTTGTTGTCTTATCCTCTTGTACGGTAGCCATGGTGGTCTCCTTATCTGTGCTTTCGTTTAGGTTGATTTCGATTCGAACAGCGCAGTAACTACTTGTCGAGTAATCACTGCGCTGTCCGCAATCTAAACAGAAAACATTCTTTATCAAAGAACCTCTTACAGCAGGAGTGGTATACCTACTTACTGATGCTTATAGTACGCACAATACCACACTCGAACAGAATCACTAAATTATGTAAATGAAAGGGAGAGTTTCAGTATAGTATCTTGCACTCCAAACAAAAATGATCCTGTCACATACTTCCCTGCCAAGAGTTGAGGTAGCCAGTACCGATCGTCCGGCCACATATCTGTGTACGGAATAGTATCAATAGAAAACCACTGAGGTCGCATTTCTTCTGTTTCTTTTGGATTTCCGGTAAATTTTTGACAGTAAAATATATGCACCTCTAAAATTTCTTCTGTACCTTCAGTGTGAAATTCTATAACTCCCTTTTGGGTAATGGTGGTAGGAGATACACAAGCCTCTTCCTCAACCTCACGTATTGCTGCTTCTTCTATACTCTCCCCTTCCGCAATCTTTCCTCCAAACCCGTTCCATCTTCCTGCCCCAAACCCCCTCTTTTTCATCCCGAGAAGTACTTGGTTATTTTGGTGAATAATACATAGAGTAGTTGTTTGTTTCATAGGTGTGCAATCTACATACCTTCCCACCAAGGCGTTAGTAGGGCTGCAACGGCTACTACAGGTAGCACAATGATGGAAGATATAATTTGTAGAGGAAGTGATGACTTAGTCCACCAAGGCCAAAGTATGTGGCCGATGATGGAAATAGGGACAATCACAATTCCGGTCGCAACCTTGAGTACTATGTTCCAGTTCATATGGTGTCATTATACAACAACAAGCCTGAAAAAACACTTGTACTACAAGTGTTTTTTCAGGCTTGTTGTTTCCACTAAAACACCAAATACGTGTCCTTGAGGAGGGTTATTTTACCGTATTGCAAGCAAGTTGTTGTTTTGCCAACACGATTGTGATGCTTTCCACGGGTTTGTCCCCTCTTGCTCGTACAGGTGTCGTGCGTAAGCCATATTGTCCTCGAATGTAAAGATTTCCAGACCCATTTTTTGTGCAGAAGCTCTGTGATAGTACTCATTTATCTGCATGACACCAACATCTTCTGGGTTTATGCGTCCTCGGTTTATCTTACCTGTTTTTGGGTCAACGTGGGTAAACTGTGATTCACATCGAGCGATTTCAGCCATAACAGGTATGTCTTTGAAATACGCACGAACTTCATCTTCCCTAGAACCTAGGGCGAGCACAATAGGGGCTCCCTCAACCTCTTCTACCTGTTCGTACGCTTCAACGGTGTGAATACGCACGTCAGTACTTAACTCTATTGCAACAGTTGGAAACGTAATCGCCGTTGCCACAGTTGCTACTCCATATGCTATTAGTGTGCCTAAAATAAGCCGTCTCTTAATGGTAAGGACCCCATATATTATGGGACCACCCAAACCCACGCGTAGCTACAGTGCAATAAAAAAACTGCAGCTACACTGCAGGGGGCAAGAAAAAGTATAGCATAAACCTATTGACAGTCAAGCAATTTATGTGTTGTAATAATTACGGAAAGGTTAGCTAAAATAGTTATATTTTGCAACACATTCTAGACTACTTTTGTTGCTGTTTGACAAAAACAAGTGCACCAAATAGTCCACCCAAATCTTCAAGCTGTGCTTTTTTTATTTTTGGTTTTTCAGGATAAATCCAACAAATTTCATTCAAATGCTCCTCCACACGATCGATGGGTATTGCTGGGTCACCTACTATCATTGCTCCGCCCAAAACTACTGAATGAGGAGCCCAATGCACTATCGTGTTGTTGAGAAAAATAGCAAGCCAAAGCGATAAATCTTCCCAAACTTGAGGATCTTTGACCTCGTAGGCTTTCATATTGAATCGGTGTGCAGTTGCGGTTCCTGAGAGGTAGTTTTCAGCTTGTGCACTTACACATTCCGGACAAGCGGATTTATCAAAATCAATAATCTGCTGCCCCGGCTCATAATTATATGCTCCCTGATCAATACAGCCGTTTACAATTCGAGAACCACCGACCCCAGTTGAAACTGTTATGTATGCGACAATAGGGTCGCCTTTTCCCGCACCATAATGTGCTTCTCCTAGTGCGACGATAGCACTATCGTTTTCTATGTACACAGGACATCCAAGTAGTGACCCCATGTCCTGTACAAAAGGTTTGCCGACCCATTCAGGTAAGTTGGGTGAATTGATAAGCATGGTGTGTTCCCTGTCGACAGGACCAGCGATACCTCCTCCTGCTGCCTCAAAAGGCGTATCATCTGAGAGAGATTTCAATGCATCACGTATGGCATGGAGACCTTCCGTGTACTCCTTCGGCGTGTCGAATTTCACATGGTCACCAAAGCTGTGTCCATCTATTGAAACTGCTATGCGTGTCTTAGTGCCACCTATATCAAAATATGCAAACATGTTTCTTGTAATTAATTTGTTATAGGACTTACGCAAACGGATGGAGTACGAGGCGACCAAGCAAAATAGAACGAGTTGTATGAGTAATACTACGAGAGATATTTTGCGCAGGGCAACAAAGTAATGCGCCGTTTGTGTAAGTCCTATGTTAGTAAACGACGAACTTCACTCTTGTACTTCTCAACACTTGGTTGATCAAAAGCGTTCACATCAAAGAGTTGCGCAAGGAAAAGTATAGTAGTCATTTGGAGTGCCATAAACGCACCCAGCTCTCTCTCTGAGATACTTTCAAGTTCTATAGACACAAACGGCAAATCATGTGTGGTATATGCGTTTCGTACACCCTCATACATTGCCCGTGTCACCATCCCGTCTTCTTTGCCCTCAAAGACAGGTAGGACAAAAGGTGAATCTGATGAGAAACGATTTCCAGATTCCCAAGCAGTAGGTGCACTTACAAATGTGGTGTATCGGTCGTTTCTTCCCCCAAAAATAAGCTGGCCTATGGAGTGGAGGTCGGTAGATCCTAGTGCAATCGTTGGTGTAAAACCAACCGCGGTTCCATCGTTCCGCTCCTTCCCTATGGATTCTGCGAGGAGTTGGCTGTACCACTTACCCAGAGTCTCCAGTTCAGGATTCCACATAAAGAGCTCATGGACGCGTGCTCCCTGTAAGTATGCCTCAAATAAAAAAGAAGCAAGTACTGCCGCACCAGATGCCTTTTTTGTGTTTGTTGATGCGGTAAACGCTTCTTGTGCTCCTTTGAGAAAAGCATGTATGTCTAATCCAAGTATGCGGAGCGGGACCAGTCCCACAGCAGTAAAGACAGAATACCGTCCACCCACGTGTGTAGGCATGTCAAATGTAAGCATCCCCTGTTCTTTTGCGCTTTTTATAAGGGGTGAATCAGTACCACTAATAACTATCGTTTGATTGCTTGCGGATTCTTTTCCAAACCGTTCTCTGAACTGTGAGAAAAGAATGTTTGCGTTTGCTAGTGGTTCTGTGGTTGTGCCAGATTTACTAATGACTATCAAAACTATCTCTTCCGCTGATGAACACTTTGCAAGCAGTTCAGTAATAGACTTGAGAACATGAGGCTCCACGGTTGCAAATGCTACAAGTTTTGGAGCCGAAGTTCCCTGAACATGTTCCATATGTCCTCGAAGTGCATCATACAGTGCACAGGTGCCCATGTAGCTTCCGCCGATACCAACAAGAAGTACTGTTTTTGTCTTGCCTGCAAAACGTTCAGTGTTCTTGATAATCTTTTCAAGTACCTCGGTATCAAACGGTGTTCGAAGCAGTGCTTCGGGAAGTGTGTACTCCCTATCATCAAGTGCTTCTTGAAGCTTCTCTGTATACGGAGCAAGCATTCGCATGTGCGAAATAACCATTCCTTCAGAAATACTTGGTGTACTGTGTGTTTGAATCTGCATACCTACTTGTATTATTCAACCTCCATTTTTTCACGAGAAGTAGTGTGGGTTTTGTACGTTTTAATAAACTCGTGGGCTTCTTCCGCAGAATCAACCACATGGAACAAATTCAAATCATCTTGTCCGATGGTTCGGTGTGTTTCAAAAAGAGTAGACCTAATCCACGATATGAGGGGCGTCCAATATTCTTTACCCACGAGTACGATTGGCAGGCGCACTATCTTTCCGGTTTGAATGAGAGTAACTATTTCAAAAAACTCATCAAGAGTCCCAAATCCTCCTGGAAAGTAAATGTACACTTCACTTGCAAACGACAACATTACTTTGCGTATAAAAAAGAATTTAAATGTTTCAGAATCAGAAACATAACTGTTGAGTCTTTGTTCGTGTGGGAGGCTTATGTTAAGACCGACTGAATTTCCTCCTGCCTCGTACGCACCCTTGTTGGCAGCACCCATAATACCACCACCACCTCCGGTTATAATTGCAAAACCATCTTTTGCGAGCAGGTATCCAAGCTTCTGTGATTCTTGATACCACTTGTCATCAGGGAGTGAACGGGCTGAACCAAAAAAAGTAGCCGCGAGACGATACTTTCTCAATACCTCAAAACCAGATACAAACTCTGCCATAATTCGAAAAATTCTCCATGAGGTTAGTGAGATATCTTCGTTCATATTTGTTGAGTATAGCACGAGTTTTATACCCTACCCTACTTTTCTGTGAGTAACATGTACCTGCACAAAAAATACTAGAATTCCCACTAGTGGGAATTCTAGTATTTTTTACTAGGTTAGGACTTACACAAACGGATGGAGTTCTAGGAAAACGAACAAAAGGGAGAGTCCCGCCACGGCGGGATGATCGACATTTTGTGAAGTTTGACAACGAAATACGCCGTTTGTGTAAGTCCTAAAGTGGCTTGCCACTCTCTACCCAGGCAGCAATCCCCCCTTCAAGGTCTAAAACATCAGTAAAACCAAGTGATTCCATAAGCTCAAGGGTTTGTCCGCTTCGGTTTCCTGAACGGCAGTAGACTGAGTATGCTGCGGAGGTGTCCAGTGTAGAAATGGTGTCAGTAAATTCTGTGCTATAAAAATCAATGTTGTGAGCGCCTTCTAAATGTCCAGAAGAAAACTCCTGAGGGGTGCGAACGTCTATGATTATTCTTTGTTGTTCGGCGTTTCTGGTGTCAAAAACCGTAGCGTTTACTGATTCAAGCATACGTGCAGTATTAGTTGGTAATGATTCTTGTGAAGTATGTGCATAATATATTCCCTCTCCTCCGAGGACAACTATGCCAACTAAGAGAATTCCAATTTTCTTGTACATGGTGATTTAACAAAATGTTGGTACTTCGTACTGATCAAATTCGGGCAATAATTTCTTTCCGTAGACCAATCGTGAAAACATCTCCGCATGGGTCAACGCTCCCGTGAGCGCGTTGTGCGGTTCAGGCTCACCTGGGATACCGATGTACGCGCAGACAGCTTCTATGTTGAGCGCACTGTGCCTCTTTGCAATGGGAACTTCTTTCCTATGGAGTATGTAGTGCATATACGCAATCGTGTGCGTGTCTACTGTGCGGTGAGCAAAAGGGTAGTTGTACCCCGCTCTTTCGCAAGCTGCTTGTACGTAGTCACGATCGAATGAGACATTTTGCCCAAGGAAGGTTTGGTCCTCTATGTCGTCTGCCCAAGTCAGAAACTGTGCTATGAGTTGAGCCTCCGTTTGTTTCGTTGGGTCTGTTGCTTCCTCTCTCGTAAAACCACATACCGCGAGGGCCTCATCTTCCATATGTGCTCCTTCCCAAGCTCTACATTCGAGATAGAGTCGGTTGCTTGGGTTGTTATAATCAAGCGCGCCAAGTGAGAGTATTGAGTGTTTTTGGTGGTTGACACCTGTTGCTTCTATGTCGAGTACTATCATATGTTTTTTTCAAAAGTAGTGTACCATCAAATATGCAAAATGAAAAAGGTGACATTTATTACGTCAGAAGAGTTACGCCCGCTTGTAACAAGGGTGTTTGGTGAGGAAGTGCTCCGTATTGCCAAACTGGTCCCTACTGCAGAAGTATCACATGTCGGAGCAACATCCATACCCGGTTCGCTTACGTCCGGAGATTTGGACATTTCAATCAATGTTTCGCAGAAAGAGTTTCCGTTGACTGTGCAGGCGTTGCAAAAGCTTTACCATCAGAATCATCCTGAAATGTGGACTGATGAGTTTGCGCTTTTTCACAAGAAAGACCACCCTCTAATACCCATCAGTATTATTGTGAGTGTGAAAGGTTCTCGGTTTGATGAGCACGTACAACAAAGAGATTTGTTACGTAATAATAGAGAATTGCTTGAAGAATACAACTCTTTAAAAAGATCATTTGAAGGAAAAACTCTCGAAGAATATAGTGCTGCAAAACGAGAAATGTTTGGACCTAACGGGGATAGTGCTTTTTTAAAAAAATATAAATCCTTACTGTAAAAACAAATTTTTGTACTATCTCCAATTAATCAGTTGAAACAATACAACGGGACATGAAGCCAATGTGTTTTAGTGAAATGTAGAAAAGAACACCAACAAGTTAGCTGGTGATGGTGTTACATACGCTGGACGTAGCCTTGAGGCGTAGTTTTGAAAGTGCTTGGGCGAGTACTTCAATATCGTGTCGTGTGCGAGGGGTATGGCCTACACCCTTAAGTTTTTTAAGTGTTGCATGGTTACCTACCTTTTCGCAAAACGTTTTGAGCTCAGAATAGTCTGAAGTTATATCGTTTTCTCCCGCAAACACCGTCGTTGGTATGGGTAAGTTTTTGTCTGTGGGCAACAAGCTGTACTGCTCCATATCCTCAACGAAACTAAAAGGAAGTGAGAATTCTGCGTGGGATATAGGGTGTTCAATGAGTCGTTCACTGGTACTTTTCCAGGTATCAAAGTCTTCTTTGTTGTTACGTAGGTACGTCTCTACGTAACTTTGACCCGAGAGTGTGGGCGCGAGCAGTACTAGCTCATCCACTTCAGCCTGGTGTTCACGCGCATACATTCCCGCGACAAGTCCACCGAGGGAATGTCCGACAAGCACCAAAGGTTCTTGCCACCATGGTTCTGACCCCGCCCACTCTATGACACACTCAAGGTCTTTTCGGTATGAGGTGGTCGTAAACTTTGAAAAGTCTCCGCTACTGTCTCCCAGACTGTTGTATGCATCAAAACGCACAACACAAAAACCGCGAATCTTGAATGCTTCAGCTAGCGTATTCATGACATCTGTCTCCGCGGTCCCGCTTGCGCTGTGGAGGAGGATTGCCGTACCTGCGACAAATTCTGTCGGCTCAGCAAGAACAGAGAGTGTTGTACCTTCAGTATCACGTGGCACAGAAACATACTCACGCCTATGTGTCGTAAGGTTGAAAAAATCCACAAGCCACGTTTCCGCGTGTTTAACCGGTGAAGCTAGTTTAGGGTATCGTGTTCGTACACTGATAAGCGTACGTAGCGCTATCTTTGACTGGAGGGAGAGTACGGATAATCCAAGCACGACAAAGAGGGTCCCGGGAAGGACTGGAATGAACGTACCAAAAAAACCTATGAGAATAGCAAATGACCCAATAATCAATGTCTTCTGTCTCGTTTTTCTATAGAGTGGATGCATGAATGTTTTTTAAAGCCCTTTGCAATTTGTTGCCGGTCGGTACCCTGCTTGTTCCGCCTCCTCTTTCGTAGCGAACCAAACTTTGTTTTCTTCCCGTATTCTCCGTGCACCTCCGCACCACGGTAGATGATACACTGTACCATTTTTACTTCCGACATATTGGCTTGTCTTGTGTGAGGAGGTGAGAGGTGCTGAAATAGCCGATGCTTCTATGGTGGAAACTGTTTCTGATGCACAAAGTGTTACGGGTACGGATACAGGTTTTGTGGCTGAAAGCCTACCTAACCCAAAAGAGATACCCCCCAGAAGCAGGAGAACGAGTATAATAGAATATTCTCTGGTCTTGCGCGACATCTGTAACTCTGGTATGTTATTCACCACGGTAGAGGTAGTATAGCAAAGTAGTACGAAATACTTGATACCCTTTCTCCTCTATAACAAGGTAAAAGAAAATAAAAACATATGGCACATAGAAAAGCTGGAGGAACAGCAAAAAACCTACGAGACTCAAATCCAAAATACTTGGGCACCAAGCTATACGCTGGAGAAAAAGCGAAACCCGGCTCTGTTATTGTTCGTCAACGTGGTAGCAAGATACTTGCAGGGAAAAATACAGGTACGGGTAAAGATTACACACTGTTTGCACTTAAAGAAGGGACAGTAGCTTTCCGCGATATTCGCAAAACCAAATTTGACGGAACGACACATCGAAAAAAGGTTGTTGATGTCCTCTAATATATAAACGCAGTAAACAAAAAAACGCCTAAGGCGTTTTTTTTATTTCTAACTTTTGATTGCACTACTCTCTTACAACTTGGATGGTGATAGTAGCCTTATTATCCCCGTGCTCAACAGTAACCTCATGGTCTCCCGTCTTGTCTATTGGGGATTCTAGAAATATTGCAGTTTCTGGGAGGGTGATAGCATGATCGCTTAGTAGCGCACTCGCAATATCACCGCTATTTATTTTTTTGTATAGATTACCCTGCTCATCAGATTTGACAGTAATAGTCAATGTAGTTCCTTCAAGGTTTTTGAATTTAAGTGCAAGCTCTTCATTCCGAATCCTCTCTTCCTCTTGATTTTTTTCACGCTTTTTTTCAAGGAGAAGAATTTTTGCAGGAGTTGCTGGTTCAGCTAGTTTTTGTGGATACAGGAAATTATTAGCGTATCCACTGGAAACATCTACAACTTCATATCGTCGTCCAACTCGTGCTACATCTTTTGTAAGTATTACTTGCATATGTGATTTATTATTCTGTAGGACTTACACAAACGGCACACCACAAGAGTACTTCATTTTTCTAATTCGCAAAGCTCATAAGAAAAATTGGTCGCATTTCATCGTTGCCCGTCACAAAATTTCTCTCGTAGTATTGTTCATACAACTCGTTCAATTTTGTTCGGGCGCCTTGAACTGTTCCCGTTTTTGTAAGTCCTATTCTATTCTGTATTGTAGTAAAAATCATTCTGAAATGAAATTCTACTACGGGGCATAGTACCCTATTTCTTCTTATTCATCAACCCTGTAGTGAAAATTGACGATGCGCTTAGCGCGTCGAGCCCTAAGCGTAGGGCTCGACTTCGTCAATTTTCACTACGGGGCAGGCCCCTGTTTAGTATTTACTAGAGCTTTTGGTTCCTGTAAGGGATCGAAAGCTCGGCCCCCTGTTTAGTACTCAGTCTCAAATGGAATGGAGGCGTTACTCTGTCGATTCCTCCTCAACAACTTGCTCTGGAATCGCTCCGGTATTGAGGAACTCCAGTGCAGCGTCAAGTTGTGGGTCTCGCTCTGCTTCTAAATCGTCTGCAGTAATCTCCACTTCGTAGTCTGGTATAAGTCCGTTGTTTGAGATGGAGATACCGTTTGGGGTGAGCCAACGTGCAATAGTGATTTTAAGTGAGGTATCCTCTGTTACATCCACGAGCTCTTGTACTGAACCCTTTCCAAAAGTTTTTTTTCCGATAAGCACCCCAACGTTATGTTCTCGGAGTGCACCAGCAAGTATTTCCGAGGCGCTTGCAGAACCACCGTCTACGAGTATGGCTATCTTCCAATCGTCTTCAATAATGTCGTATCCTTTGGAGCGATGAACCATTTTTTCCTTGTCACTGCCAAAGTCCTCTATTACCACGGTCTCACCGATAGGAAGAAACCAGCTTGCGATTTCTACTGCAGCCTCAAGGTACCCTCCAGGGTTGCCACGAAGATCAAGAATTAATTTGTCTGATTCGGATTCGACAAATGCACGGAGTGCTTTACGCATTTCATCTACCGCAGTGCCACCAAAGTTGTAAAGTGAAATAACATAGACCCCATCGTCACGCAGTTCATAATCAAGTGTTGGGACCTCAATAATGTCTCGAATAATGGGTATTGTGAGAAATTCTTGTTCACCTTCGCGAGCAATAGTGAGTACTACCTCAGTACCGACGTCGCCTCTGATAAGATTGATAGCCTCATCCGTTGTCATTGCTTGCGTTCCCTGTCCATCGATCTCGATAATGAAGTCCCCAGAGAGTATACCTGCTGTGTCCCCAGGGGTTCCTTTAAGAGGAGCTATGACGGTAAGAATGTCATTACGAAAACCGATTTCGATACCAACACCGCCAAACGCACCTCGGATATCTTCCTCAAAACTTTGTGATTGAAGTGGGGGGAGAAAAACGGTATAAGGGTCGTCGTACGAACGAGCAAGACCTTCTATAATTCCCCAAACATGGTCCTGTGAAGTAGTTGTTTTAGTAGTCGTTGCAGGAACAAACCTTTCTTCGAGGATACTCCATGCTTTCCAGACCGAAGCAAGATCTATTGTATCTGGCGCTCCTTCAAGATTTGTGAACGATAAAACTGTGTTGTCAGCACCTCGACCACCGAAAAGAAACCCTATTCCAAACGAGAGTATGAGGGCAGTTACGACAAGTATATTTTTTTGTAGAGTATTCATCGGTATATCGTACCAATAGAATGCATATCTGAGAAGTGTACAAATTGGCTATCCCCTACTACACTACAAAATGAAGCAAAGAAAATGTTAGATTTGCTATACTGTAGGCATGCTCACGAGACAAACACATGATGAAATTACGTGGATAGACTTGGTATCTCCGACACATGATGAAATTCGTGTTTTGATGGAAGAGTTTTCCTTGGACCCGTTACTAGCTGATGAGCTTCTGACTCCGTCTCTTCGAAACAGAGTTGATGCGCGTGATGACTATTTCTATGTGGTGTTGCACTTCCCCACCTTTAAACATCTCCACATGGTTTCTTCGACATCCCTTGAGCTTGATTTTATTGTTGGAAAAAATTGGATTATCACCACACGGTATGTTGAAATAGATCCGCTCCATCAGTTTTCAAGAATTTTTGAAATGGAAACTATGCTTGATCGGAGGAATATGGGTAAGCATACTGGGTACGTGTTTTACTACATGCTGAGTGAATTGTATAAAATGCTTTTTGATGAATTGACGAATATAGGTATGAGGCTTGATGCTGCAGAAGATAGAATATTTGAGGGGTATGAAAAAGAAATGGTTCTAGAACTTTCTAACATTAGCCGTGACCTCCTAAATTACTCACAAGCACTTGATAATCACGACACCATGCTGCAGTCCTTGGAAACTCCAGGAGTAGCTTTGTTTGGGTATGAGTACGCGCGAAATATTCGAAGTATCACGGGTGAATACGCTCGACTCGCAAGTGCTATCAAGAGTAATCGAGAGTCTTTGGCAGAACTTAGAGAAACAAATAATTCTCTACTAGGCACAAAACAGAATGAAATCATGAAGATTTTTACGATTATGGCTTTTGTCACATTCCCCCTCTCACTATTTGCTGCAATTTTTGGAATGAATACAACTGTTACTCCTATCATAGGGCATAAATGGGACTTCTGGATTATTATCGGAATCATGGTTGCAGGTGCGTTTACATTCTTTTCCTACTTTAAGTATAAAAAATGGATTTAATGGTGCTAGCCCGCACACTTTAAATTTTAGCTAAAATTTAAAGTGTGCGGGCTTTCTTTTTTAAGTAACTCTTCTATACTATCTTGCATGTTCCCAATATTTTTCTCAGGCTCCACTGACCCAGCAGAAGGTGCGAAACCACCACTCATGCTTTTTAATACACTCACACGAAAGAAAGAGCGTTTTTCACCTGTGCGCGATGACTATGTCCGCATGTACAATTGCGGACCTACGGTCTACAGTTACATCCATATTGGTAATCTCCGCGCATTTGTGTTTGCTGATATTCTTCGCAGAACTTTCTTGCTCAATTCGTACAAAGTGATGCAGGTTATGAATATTACCGATGTTGGACACCTTGTATCGGACGGGGACGATGGAGATGATAAAATGACACTCGCTTTGAAACGGGAGGGAAAAGCTCTGACACTTGAGTCAATGTATGAACTTGCTACGTTTTACAAAGATAGTTTTATTGAAGACCTTGATGCACTTAACATTAAACGTCCTACAGTGTTACCCCGTGCGAGTGAACATATCGCGGGGGATATTGCCATGGTTGAAACATTGATAGAAAAACAGTATGCGTACAGGACAAGTGATGGGGTGTATTTTGATACCGCTCGGTTTTCTGAGTACGGTAAACTAGGAGGTATTGATACGGGGGGACAGAGGTCGGGAGCGCGAGTGGAAGTCAATCATGAAAAACGTAACCCGATTGACTTTGCGCTCTGGAAAAGAGATGAAAACCTTGGTTGGGAAAGTCCATGGGGACGAGGCTTCCCTGGCTGGCATCTTGAATGCTCCGCCATGGCACTTGAATACTTAGGGAAAGAAATTGATGTGCATACGGGAGGTATAGACCTCATTGGGACACACCACAACAATGAAATAGCGCAGAGTGAATGCGCCACAGGCAAGCGTTTTGCACGGTATTGGATGCATAACGAGTTTATCAATATCGAAGGGACCAAAATAAGTAAGTCGCTGAAAAACACCATCAGCCTTAAGCAGCTCATAGAACATGGATACAACCCGCTAGCCTATAGGTATTGGCTTTTGACAGGACACTACCGAACAAAAATGAATTTCAGTTTTACCGCACTTGATGGTTCTGCTACTGCACTCACTCGTTTGCACCGATTCTTTGTTGAGAAACTCCGTGGAGCTAAGGGTGGTGTTGTTGATGCACAGTATGGACTTCAGTTGCTTGAAGCTTTGAACGATGACCTAGACACCCCAAAAGCTCTTTCCTTGATATGGAAAATTGTGAAAGATACTACGTTGAATTTGAAAGACAAGCGAGTAACACTTTTACATTTTGATAAAGCTCTCGGTTTAGGACTTATTACATTAGCAAAGAATGAGAAGGTGTCCGTACAGCTCAGTGTCAAGACTGTATCGGTCGACTCGCTCCCTGAAGATATACAAGAAATTATTGAGGAGCGGGAAAAGGCACGTGAAGAAAAAGACTGGTCACTTGCAGACGAGTTACGCGAAAAAATAGCATCGAGGGGGTATGCGATTGAAGATTCCTCTGAGGGACCTATAGTGACTCCGCACTGATAGGACCTACGGAAACGGCGCATTTCGTTGTCAAACTTCACAAAACATCATTCACTGTACGGCGTGTACAGCTCACTCTATTTTGCTCGTTTTCCTAGAACTGCATCCGTTTGCGTAGGTCCTCAATTTATATATCTATGTGTGGGCGATATCTAAGCGCTTTGCAATAAGCGCAGTAAGTGGTGGTTCAATAACGAGTGTGTAGAGTATTACCCAAACACCGAGTGCGTAAATAAGCTCAGTGTCTGTAAAGCCAGACGCAACAACGTACAAGAGTAGTATGGCGGGTATAGTTCCCGTTTCTCGCATAAAAGAAAGAGACAATGCTTCACGCCAGTGGAGTAGTGATTTTTTTGAAATCATCCAAGGTGAGAGAGAAATGTACACCACAAGAGGTCGGACAATGAACATAAAAATAAGTGCGGCGAGTGCCCCTACAACAATTGTACTCATAAGTATGGGTAGTGGTGTAAGTACTCCAAGAAGAATAAAAACGACCGGTTTTATATATGTGTCAATCGTGTACTCAAAATACGTATGCACTTCTTTTGTGTTTGGATTTGATTCAAACAGAAGTCCTGCCACAAAGGCTGCTACAAACCCTGCTCCACCAAAGAGTGATCCTAATGCAAAACAGAACAAGGGAACCACAAAGAAAAGTGCATGGTCAGACCAGTGTTTTTTCCCAACAGACTCCCCCCAGGTTTTGAGTATCCATGCTCCAAGGAAACCAACAAGTATCCCCCATATAATTTCAAGTCCTATGCTATTCAAAGTGGCTCTTGAAAGAAGTGGAGAGAAGGCATCACTAACCGAAAGTACAGACACGGTTCCTGTACCAAGTGCTGCAATTAAAAAGAAACGGGTCAGGATTATTCCAACAACATCATTAATCGCGCTTTCACCTACGGCAATATCACGGAGAAACGGTTTTCTAAAGTGAAGATGGTCAAGCACAGGGATGATGGTAGTTGGGTCAATCGAAGACAGTACCGCGGCAAGTACCAAAAGCGAAATTGCAGGAACCGTAAATCCGTAAAGGGCGGTCAGGGTTGAGAGAATGAGTGCAAAAAAGAGAACGGTCAAAATTGTTCCTATGAGCGAGAGTGCAGCTATGGGTGCAAAGTATTTTTTAAAATGTTTGACGGGCATATGTATCCCCCCAGCAAACAACACAAATGTTGCGAGGAGTTCGATGACGACAAGGAATGCGCTCCTATCATACGTAAGTGCGACGAGAGGCACTTGGAGTGCTATGCCTAAAAGTAAGGCCCACACATATAGAGGAATATCTGTTTTTGGTGCAATACGGTGTATGCCATACCCTGCACATACGAGCAAGGTCAGCGAAAGAAAGAAGCCACTTGCACTTGATGAAAAAGTGGTCCCTATTGAGGGAATCATCTGTAAGAGCAAAGAGGTGCCAAACGCTATACCTAGAAAAATAAGATAAGGGCGAAATACTGTACGTGATGTCATGCTTAATGTATTTATTTACTAATAATAGGTAAAATATTTTTACTTTTGTACAGAAAACTTTGCGCCGTAGCGTACACGGATGCTCTGCTCTACTTCCGCCAATGGTTTTCCATAGGTGAGAGAAGAGAGTTGTTTAATAGTTTGGCCTTTTTCAGCGCTGCCTTTTTTGGGTGCTAAAGTCCTGATAGAGAACGGTTTCTGTGGTGTTCCATGAGCTAGTAATCGGAGATATGCGTGACGGTTTTCAATATTCATAATATCCTGCGCCTCAAAAACTGGACGCATTTGTGACTCTAGAAATTCCGCATCGTCGGTTCCAGTGCGGAAAATTGCCATAGAGCCCACATTACCAAACACAGAGTTGCGTATTGACTCGTCGAGCTGTGCTATGTACTGGTGTGCTATGGTTAGTGAGAGTTTATACTTGCGTGCCTCAGAAAGAATTGCTGAGATTGAGTTTGTGGTGATGTTTTGGAACTCGTCAATATATAAGTAAAACGGGGGTAAATCACTTGCGAGTGCATCCACTCGCGAGAGTGCTGCCATAAGTATTTTTCCAACCAAAACCATTCCGAGTAAGTTGGCGTTAATATCGCCGAGTCTTCCTTTACTGAGGTTTACTAAAAGGATTTTTTTTGAGTCCATCACTTCCCGTAGCCTAAAGCTACTTTGCTGTTGAGCAATGATGGGTCGCATGATGTCGTTTGCGGTAAAGATGTCAAATTTGTTCGTGATGTACGGGACAATATTTTGCAATGATGCTTCCCCTTGCGCCTTGGTAGCAATTTCATTCCAAAATTGATTTACAACCGGGTTTCTGCTTCGAGATAGCTTTACTTCTCGATAGGTTGGATCCACAAGTACACGAGAAATGTCGAGTAGAGTGCTTCCAGTACTCGGGTCTTCAAGTACGAGTGCAGTAGCGTTTCTAAAGTATTGCTCAAAGGCCGGTCCCATACTTTCAGGGGTCTCTGAGTATAATTTATGGAATATCGAAAAGAGTTCGTTGATTACAAAGGTCTTTTGTTCTGGGAAGCGACTGTCATACTCAAGCATGTTGAGTCCCATGACGCGCTCGGTGTTTGAAGGGTCAAAGTAAATTACATCTTTAATTCGTTCGTCAGGTATATTTGATAGTATATCTTCAATGTCTGAGCCGTGCGGATCAATATAGCAAATACCAGAACCGTTTTCGATATCTTGCTGGATCATATTTTTCATAAAAGCCGTTTTGCCTGTTCCGGTTTGTCCAATGATATATAAGTGGCGGAGACGATCTTCTGCTCCAAGGTATGCTTTTGTTTCTATTCCACGAAAATCGTTTATACCAAGCAGTGTTCCTTCCCGGGGCAGTCCAATAGGTGCAGGAGCTTCTGCTGCTCGTGCACGGTGCAATTGTGGAGTCGAAGAGCTTACTGCATGTGTCGGGAAATGCATGATGGTAGTAAGTTCACGAACTGACATAGGCAAAACTTGTTTTGAGGAGTATTCGCGAAAAGTAAACTGTTTTGCAAGACCAAATAATGCTTTCTTGGTGACCCGCTCAAAGCGCAGGCGGTTGCCGTTTGTGTTGTAGAGTTGGTTAAAAGAGCTCTCAATGTCTGTGAGAATGGTATGAGCCCGTTCAGGAGTTTTAGCACTTGCTACGAGACGAATGTTTATTGAAGGGATGGGTGTTTCAAGTTTACGTTGGACTTGTTCAATAGATTTTTCATCAATAAATTCTTTCTGAGGGATGTCAGGATTTGGTTTCTTTTCTGTATACAAGAGGTTGCACATCGTTTTGAATACTTCACCCTTAATACCAAGTGGAGTATCAAGAAGTGCTTTAGAAAGTGTGCTTCCCTTCTCAAGTTTACTAAGTACTTTGTGATACCTCTTCTCATACATCCTTCCAATTGGATTGATGATGAACTGTATAGCCGCGCCTTCACCAACTGCCTCGATTTTAGTAAGTGCGTTTATGAGAACCGAGAGAGGGTCGTGTTCAAAATCACGGTAGTCCTTAAGGGGTAAAATTGCGTCATTGGCATACGTGGCATAAGAAATTTCTGATGCACCCCCGTAAAGAAAAACATTGTAGTCAGCAGGAACGTGGTGTGCTCGTGCTTTTGGAAAAATAGAAAGTAGTTGTTTTTCAAAAAGATCTTCTTTGTCACTCGGTACTGCCATATAGAAAGCAATGTCTTCTCTTTCTCCTGAAACTGCTATCTCTAAGGTAAAGTATCGGTCACCTCTATTCTTGAGCTCGCTATCAATGGAAAACATGCCGAGATAAAATTGTTCCATTTTAGACACCACGTCTTTAAGGGGTTTGGTAGACTCTTCTTTTGTTGGGTCAGGCAAAGTGATCTCAAAAAGTGTCATATGAAGGACGTTCCACATAGGGGCATTTTCTTTGAGATCAAAAATTTGATTTCCCCGCGCGACGTACTGTACAAGCAGACGATGGAAATCGTCTTCAATGTGTGGACTCATAAGCCGTTCCGCAACAAGAAGTGAATTGCGCAGTCCTTTTTCTTGGAGAATACCAAAAAGTTCTTCCATGGCGTCGTCATCCTTATCATGAGGAAGGTTGAGTGATTCTACGACGGAGCTTATCTCACTTTCTGAAAGTTGATGTGACTCGTGAAGTATTTCATGTACGGGTGTCTCTTTTATTTTTTGGATTTCTTCGTATACGATTGAGTGTTTTTCAGGTTCGAAACCGCGCTCACGAAGCTGACGTTCTTTTTCAGCGACTTGGGCTCGTAAATATTGGAGTTCCTCACTTGGTGAGCTAAAACGCGTGTCACCATGTCCTCTGGATACTTCAAAAGGTTCTGCCATACAGGGTAGTATACCAAGTATTCTCTTGGCAGATGAACATTTTTACTCAATATGGTGGATAGTGTGAGGGGAGAAAGACAGCTATTGCTTCTTTGACATCATACTGCGTTTATAGGTATCGAGATGAGAAAGTGCGATACCTGTACCACGAGCTACGCAAAGTGGTGCGTGGTCTGCGAGCACCGCCTTTACGCCTGCTCGACGGAAGATAAGCTCGGGAAGATTGCGAAGTTGACTAGTTCCACCAGTCATAATAATTCCTCGATCAAGGATGTCTGCTGCAAGTTCAGGTGGTGTTTCCTGAAGAACCACTTTTATAGCCCCCACCATTTCATTAAGTTCTTTGCGTATCGCTTTCACCACTTCGTTGGTTCTAAGTTCAGTAACCTGAGGCAGTCCTGAAATGATGTCGCGACCTTTTACTTGCATAGTAAGTTCTTCTTCAACAGGAAGTGCTGAACCGATAATTATTTTAATATCTTCAGCAGTCTTCTCACCTATTGCTATATTGTGTTGCTTCTTTACATAATCTTGAATAGCAGCGTCAAGCCTGTTGCCTGCACACTTAACAGAGGTTGAAGCGACAATGCCACCAAGCGAAATAACCGCGACATCAATAGTGCCCCCTCCAATATCAGCAACAATGTGTCCTCGAGGTTCTTGAATAGGTATACCTGCACCTATTGCAGCAAGGACTGGTTCCTTAACCACATAGGCGTTTTTTGCCCCTGCTTTTACGGCAGCTTCAACGACTGCTCTTCGTTCTGTGGAGGTAACCCCTGCTGGTACAGAAATAATGACATCGGGTTTGAAAAAATTAAAACGACCAAGTGCTTTTTTTATGTAGTACGAAAGCATAATCTCCGTAACACGGTAATTGGCGATAACACCGTCTTTCATCGGTCGGTACGCTACAATAGTGTCTGGGGTTTTTCCGATCATTACTTTTGCTTCTGCCCCAACAGCGAGTATTTTACGGTCTTGAAGTGACACTGCCACCACAGAAGGTTCGTTAAGGACTACGCCTTTTTCGGGTACGTACACTAGTGTTGTTGTGGTACCAAGGTCGATGCCAAGTTTTGGTGAAAAGAAAGACATGTTAGTTAAGCATATAGCAAATTACAGTTTAATCTAGCCCTGTAGTAGAAATTGACGGTGCGTTTTGCCTTATACTAGAGCAGTACGGGATCTTGCACGGCATTATGCAATAGGGTTCGACTTCGTCAATTTTCACTACGGGGCTAGCCCCTACATCAGGTAAGGTGCAGGGGCTGACTTTCCGCGAGTATACCCATCCTTAGAAAGTAACTTTAATAAGATACACCACGAGGGCTATTGATAGAAATGCAAGTATAAAGGCAAAAATGGCTCGTTTTTTTATGATAGGATCATTCATATCTACCAGTGTACCGTGAGTGAAGTTTTACAACAATATCTTGACATGTGTATAGCTCGGTGTGCTAGCACAAATTTTTGAGCAAAAATACACACAAAGGCTACTTCAAGTGATACAATAAATATATGATTACAGATTCAGAACAGATTCACTTTGAAATCCATGGAGGTAAGAAACTGCATGGAGAAGTGGAGGTGGGTGGTTCAAAAAATGGTGCTGTCGTTTTGCTTTCAGCGGCGATGCTGAACTCTGCTCCAACGACACTCCATAATGTTCCAAAGATAGAAGAAGTGTACCGCTTACTTGAAGTACTTGAATCCATAGGCATGGAGGCCGTGTGGGAAAAAAATAGTCTGACACTTATTCCTCCAGTTGCATACGACCTCAAAGCTCTCAACATTGAGTCTGCAAAACGAACGCGTTCTATACTCATGTTTATTGGTCCACTGTTGCATTCATTGGAGAGTTTTTCGCTTCCACATTCTGGAGGTTGTAAACTGGGAAGTCGCACAGTACGTCCACACTTCTTTGCTCTTGAAAAACTTGGTGTCAAAATTCAAACTAAGGATTCATCGTGGGTTATTTCAAAGGGAAAGCTTTCTCCTGCTGAAATCATCATGTATGAATCAAGTGATACGGCTACAGAAAATGTCATCATGGCTGCTTCACGTATACCAGGGGCGACGACGATTAAGTATGCCTCTGCAAACTATCAGGTACAGGAACTTTGTTTTTTCCTTGAGCAGTGTGGTGTAAAAATTGACGGTATTGGCACAACGACACTAGTGGTTCATGGAAAAAAGAGTATCAATATGGCTGTTACGTATTCCCTTTCAGAGGACCCTATCGTTGCAATGTTGTATCTCTCTGTTGCGATTGTTACTCGTTCAAGTATTACGATTACGCGTGCACCTATTGAGTTCCTAGAGAAAGAGCTACTCACTTTGGAAAATATGGGATTTAAATATGAAGTGTTGAAACGGTATGTTTCAAAAAACAAGCGCACGAAGTTGGTTGATATTAAAACTCGCCCGTCGGTACTCAAGGCCCCGGAGGATAAAATTCATGCATGTCCCTACCCTGGTTTAAATATGGACAATCTGCCTTTCTTTGCAGTTATTGCAACACAAGCGCGTGGTACGACTCTTATTCATGATTGGATGTACGAAAAGCGGGCATTGTATCTGACTGAACTCGATAAGCTTGGTGGAGAAACAATTCTTGCAGATCCTCACCGCATATATGTTGAAGGACCAACAGTGCTTCGTCCTGCAGAAATTGTTGCACCTCCTGCACTTCGCCCCGCAGTAGTTCTCCTTGTTGCGATGCTTGCAGCAAACGGACGTTCAGTATTGCGTAACGTTTACCCAATAAATCGTGGGTATGATGATATCATTGGTCACTTGCGTGGACTTGGAGTAGAAATTTCCGTGCTCTAAACCTGGAAAAGTCTTTTCTAGGGTAACTTGCTATGACTTGGATAGGCTGATGCAGGTACCGTCTGCGTCGGTCCTATTAAAAACATGCTACTATATCCGCATGTATATTGTGGCTGTAATTCCAATTTCCAGAGGGAGTAGTATCGACGAGCTTTCCTATTTTAGTGCACTTGAGTATCCTGCAGGATCGTTTGTGTCGGTGCCCATACGTGGGAAAGAACGAACTGCATTGGTGCTATCGTCAGAAAAAGTTCATAACGTGAAAGCCGCCTTACGCACCAATGGGTATGTACTCCGTAAAATACCGAGACAAAAAAGCAGACAGCTTGTTACTCCCGAATATATACGTGCAATACAGAAAGCAGCGCGGTACCATGCAGCGACCGTTGGCGCAGTTCTTTTTGCGACACTCCCTAAAGCACTCCTTGAACAACCTGGTATAGCCAAAGAGCAGTTGGAGATTCCTAAACCGCGACTGCGGGGTTTTATTGTTCCTCGAATGTATCAAGGATTAGCGCAAAATCGAATTGAGTTTTTCCGTACTGCCATTCGTGAAGCGTTTGCGGCTGGCGGGTCGGTCTTTATTACCGTTCCTACGGTTGCAGATGCGGAACGAGTGTACCAAGAGCTTGTGGGAGGAATAGAACAATATTCTTTTTTACTGCATAGTACGTTAAAAAAAACAGCACAAAAAGAAACTATTTCAAAGATACTCAACAGTGAGCATCCTGTATTGATTGTTGCTCCTCCCTCCTTTCTTTCTTTACCTCGACATGATCTTACGACAATTATTGTTGAGCGTGAGGGGTCCTCTCTGTATCGTTCTCGTACCAGACCATTTCTTGATGCTCGCATACTTGCCCATGAACTGGCCACGGAGCTTGGAGGACAACTATTTCTTGCTGATTTACCTTTGCGCATCGAGAGTATTCATCGCAGGGAGTTGGGAGAATACGAAGAAATAGTCACAGGGCACCACAGGATGCATTTTGGAACACGTGCAGAAATTATAAACTTACAAGGGTCAACAACCTCACCAAAAAAACAGTTTCGGGTGATACATCATGATTTGCTGACTCGGATTAAAGAAACAAGTGCACAAGGTAGTCGTTCATTTTTGTATGTTGCGAGACGTGGACTTTCACCAGTAACGCTCTGTCGAGATTGTGGTACGGTCGTAGTGTGCAATGAGTGTGGTGTATCAGTGGTGCTTCATAAAGGTAATGAGGAAAATTACTTTCTATGCCACTCTTGCGGTGCATTACGCCATGCACGGGAACGCTGTAGTCACTGTGCGAGTTGGCGACTTGAGGCGTTTGGTATAGGTACCGAGTTGGTTGAAAAAGAGTTAAAGGAAATAGTGCCTGAAAAACCCTTATTTGTACTTTCGAGTGATACGTCAAAAACTCATGCAAATGCGGAAAAAATTGTTCAAGATTTTTATGCGACCCCCCAAGCGATTCTTGTTGGTACAGAAATGGCACTTCCTTATCTTAAAAAACACGTGCCTTTGGTTGGTGTCGTGTCCCTTGACTCTTTGCTCTCACTTGCAAGTTGGAACATATATGAACGTATCGCCTCGACACTTACACGTCTTCGAGAAATAGCTGGAGAGGAATTACTGGTTCAAACAAGAAAGCCAGAAGCGGAAATTCTTCAAACAGTCATTTCTGGTAATTTTTCTCGTTTTTATAGAAGTGAGCTTAAGGCAAGGAAAGAACTTGGTTATCCACCGTACACCGTACTTATAAAAGTCTCTCTTACTGGGAGAGAGGAAGATATAAAGGAAAAGATGGAAGAGGCGGTCATCCTACTCAAACCTTACGAGTTGGTCACCGTGACCGTAGATCCAGATAGCATTCTATAGGTTTTCAAAATGCACTACTTTGTGTATAGTCCTACTATGAGTAAGATTGTTCAAATAGGAGATACGGTGTTACGGCAAGTAGCGGAAGAAATACCTGTTTCCGATATCACTGGTACAAAAATTCAACGCATACTTAAAGATATGAAAGATACGCTAGATGCTGAACCTGATGGTGCGGCACTTGCTGCACCTCAAATTGGTCTTCCACTCAGAATTTTCATTCTCTCGACGAAGGTGTTTGGTCCGGAGAGTGCACACGCTATAGTTGGTAGAGACTCCCATTATGTATTCATAAATCCGGTGATTGTTAAGAAGTCGGGGAAGAAGACACTTATGGACGAAGGGTGTCTTTCTGTTCGTGGAAAGTATGGGAACATTAAACGATCAACGCACGCAACTATAGAAGCGTACGATGAGCGAGGGGTTAAATTTAGGAGAGGTTCTGGAGGGTTGCTTGCACAAGCGTTCCAGCACGAGTGTGATCATCTTGAGGGCAAGCTTTTTATAGACAGAGCGCTCGACATGTGGCATGTAAAACAATCAGACCAAACGGACGACTAATTAGCATGCAATTATGAAAGTATCAGATATAAACATAGCCTTTTTTGGTACACCCGAACTCGCGGTGTATGTTCTTGAGGAACTTAAGGAAGCCGGTATTGTCCCTACCCTCGTGGTGACTATGGAAGACAAGCCTGCTGGACGGAAGCTTGCACTCACGCCTCCGCCCGTGAAGGTATGGGCATTGGAACACGACATTGAGGTACTCCAGCCAACCTCACTCAAATCTGAAGATGAGATAGAGCTGTTAGCCAATACTGAATGGGATTTGTTTGTTGTGGCGGCTTACAATGCTATGTTGCCTCAAGCGCTTCTTGATCTCCCGCATTTCGGTGTGTTGAACGTACACCCTTCTCTGCTGCCAAAACTTCGTGGTCCTTCACCTGTGCGAAGTGCAATACGAAATGACGTCGAAGCATGTGTGGGTGTAAGTATTATCTCACTTGATGAAAAGATGGATCATGGGCCACTTGTTGCACAAGCGACTGTTGAGCTTCCTCAGTGGCCCGAGCGGGGTACGGTGCTCGATGAAATACTATTTCGTGAAGGAGGACGCTTACTTACTGAGGTCATCCCTGCATGGATACATGGAGAAATAACCCCTGAAGAACAAAATCACACAGAAGCAACCTATACTGAAAAGTTTTCAAAAAAAGATGGAGAAATTTTACTTGAGGATGATGGGTATACCAATTATCTCAAATTTTGTGCTCACGATGGATGGCCAGGGACTTTTTTCTTTGCAAACTGTCATGGAAAACAAGTACGGGTAAAGGTTACGGATGCCGAATATAGCGAGGACATGGACACTTTCAATATCCTCAAAGTAATTCCTGAAGGGAAAAAAGAAATGGAATACGAAGTGTGGCAAAAAAGCTGCATGTTTTGATTCTAATAATTGAAATAGCCACCCGATGGGTGGCTATTTGAGTAGATAAAGAACGTTCAGAGTTCCTCGAATTGTCGTAACAGGTCTTCGGCCTTCCCGACACGATTCAACTGATTTTGCCAAAACTGGAGCTCTTTCTCAATTGATGCAATTTTTTCTTCTATGAAAGGTTTTCTTTCACGAAGAAAGATAGCCTTCTCTATCGGATCCGAAGGCTCTTCTGTTCTATCTGCATCCATCCTAACTTGGAGTTTTTCTCCTGCCTTGTACCATCCGACTTTCGATTTCCCTGGTTGCACTATAGGCTCCAACCAATTGCCTTTGATTAGGTTTCGAACATGTACTTTAAGACCGGTTTCCTTTAGTAACTTCCCAACCGCATGTGCGCCGACAAGTTTTTGAGGATTTTTTTCAGCGTGGGATTTAAACCCGCATGCAAATTTGTCGTAACCGTCCACAATGACCTCCGTTAAAAGTAGAAATTTTTCAAGCTCATTTATATCCTGTGTAATAATTCCTGGATTTACTCCATTAAAGTCAGAATGCTGAATATCTGCTTGAATTTTTTTCCTCACAATCAAACTTTTGCATTCTAAAAGAACGCTTTTGATTATGCTGATTTCGCATGCGCGCGGGTAGATGTTAAATTTTCCCTGCATTTTGTACCTATCTGCATGCTTAACATACTTGGTAAAAATCACAAGATCACCTTGTACGCCGACAATTTTACTCTTTCTTTCAATAAAACTTATTCTTTCTGTTTCAGCACACTCTCTTGTTTGAGGATTATGGTTCGAGTCCCGCCAACCATAGACGGTAATGGTACCGCCTGCAGTAAGGACTTGCCTAATCAACTGTATTAAGTACTCCTTTTGCCTTTGAAGCATTTCTACCCTCCTTAATAACCCTTGTGGTTATTACATTATATTTTGGCATACTTGTATTAATTTTGAATGAAGTATGCTTGCATTTTGAAATGGATACTATATAGTACCACCCAGTTCCACCGCTTCGGGAAGAAATATTGAGTGCATGCCTGTACTTTGAAACAAACATGAATCAGCAGGGTCGCCCCCCTCCCTGCTGCTATGTTCATTTTTGTTTTGGCTTGTGGTCCGTCCATGCCACAAGTGACCGCTTCCTTCCCGAGGCGGTTTTTTTATTATCTAAAAATCCTGATACTTTTTAATCGAAAGGTGTCTTAGTGAATCTAAGTTAAATAAAACTCAAGAGGTTGCAAAGAGTTGAGAGGACCTTAATTTTCCTGAATCATTTTTTTAACCTCACTTGCACCTTTGCGTACCGCCTTGATACTTTTTTCTTTATCAGCTCTCAGTGAGCGAAGAATGTCATCTTTTACTTTATCTATAGCTTTTTCAAAAGTCGGCTCATCTTTGGTTACGCGGTACAGTTTGCCGTCCGTTTCAAGATTTACTTCCGCAGTACATATTTTTCCTGTTAGATGTTTGGTAGAACGTTTAAACTCCACAGCGCAAATAGCCGCATCCGCTTCTTGTGGACTCAATAATTTTTCAAAAGCGTCTACTTTTGTTTGCGCATAGGCGCGAAGCGTATCATTTGATTCTGTGTCAGTAAATTTGTAGTTAGTTTTCATGGTGAGTATGGTTAGTGAATAAATATGTTTTTGATGGTGACGTACCACCCTTAACTAAGCGAAACTCTTTTGGGTTACCATGCAACGTTTGTGCCAGAATTTCTCGCACGCGTTTGTTTGCTGCTCCTCGTTCTGGCTTCTCTTTTACAGTTATGTAGTACGTATTCTTTTTCTTCTCTATGTTTTCAGAGCGCCCCTTGGTAGATACTCGAACGTGAATATACGTAGTCTCCTTCATAGTAGTTATAATCTCGTATAGGTCCCTGTAAGCTCCCCTGTGGTAAGTATATGACCTTTCATCATCTCAAGCACGTCTGCTTTGGTGGCTTGATCACTAAGTCTAAGCAAAGAATCCAGTGCATACACTTTGAAAACATAATGATGCTTACCATCTGGAGGACAGGGTCCTCCGTATGTGGTTTTGTTCCAAGAGCTTCTTCCCTGTACTCCTGCGGGTGGCTCCCCTTCGGCAATGCGGGTAGTTGCGGGAGGAATATTAAATACCACCCAGTGATCCCAGGTGCCATTCGGAGCATCGGGATCTTCAACGATAAGTACTAGAGATGTTGCCCCTTTGGGGATTTGTTCTATCGCAATAGGGGGAGACATGTCCTCACCATCGCAGGTGTATTTGCTGGGAATCGGTTGGCTGTCACCAAACGCTGGAGAACGTAGTACTAGAGGGTTGTTCATAGGTGTGGTTTGTGCGACCTCTGGTGATGAAGGGTTGGTGTCTTTTACTGCTATGTATATGACAATTCCAAGTAGTAAATATCCTATTCCCTGTATCGCCCATGCTACTCGCATAACATAAGTATACCATTCCTCTCGAGTTGTTTAAAATTATAATAAATACAACACCCGCAGTTTCCTTTGGGTGTTGGTGTATCTTTCCCTAAAAAAATCTTTTGGGGTCAGGGGTTCGGCCAGAGTTTACCACTCGCTGTGGTTCCCCCTAACCAGTGTTGTTGCGCTTCTTGTTCGTACAGAACATCCCTAGTGTCTTGTTCCTGCTTTTGTTCTGGTTCTTTCTTGGTAAACAAGTCCTCACATTCACTTCCTTCCATATTGTCGCCCCCTTCTTTACTGTATTGAATGTTGATGAAAAATCTAAAGAATATAGTATAATACTATACCAATTTTGTCAAGTGCTCAAATGGTAGATTCAATGTTGAAGTGCAACACCTGTTAACTCAAAGAATACTTCATACGGGGTCTTCCAACCAAGTCGCTTACGAGGTCTGGAGTTAAGGAGGT
>LCFC01000007.1 GCA_000998805.1 Parcubacteria group bacterium GW2011_GWA2_43_11 | reverse complement strand
GCATTTTACACTCATTTACTTGAAGGGAAGATACAGCCCATGCATTCACTCAAGGAGGCCGAGGCTGTAAAGATGGTAGAGAATTCCTTTCGAGATATAAACATTGCTTTTGTCAACGAACTAGCAATGTCGTTCCAAAAACTCGGTATTGACATCATGGATGTTATTGAAGGTGCATCGACAAAACCATTTAGTTTTATGCCACACTTCCCAGGCATTGGTGTTGGAGGTCACTGTATCCCTGTTGACCCTTACTACTTGATTGAAGAAGCAGCAAGAAACGGTTTCAATCATAGATTTTTGAAAGCGGCACGCAAGGTTAACAACAACATGCCACGATTTACTGCACGGTTGCTCAAAAAAACAATGTCACACCAAGGAATAAAACTTAAGCGGTCTCATATAGCACTTTTGGGACTTGCGTATAAGAAAAATATTGCTGACACACGAGAAAGTCCTGCATTTCGGATAAAGAGTGAACTAGAACAAATGGGTGCAGTTGTGCAAACGTATGATCCTCATGTACCTCACCTATCAAGTGCCTCATCGCTTGAAGATGCCCTGCACAATGTTTCTGCAGTTGTTATAGCTACAGATCACAAGCAATTTACTTCAATACTTACGCCACAACTACTGTTACAGCATCGAGTACCTATCATTTTAGACGGTAGGAATTGCTTAGATAAAAATGAATTTATCAGAGGAGGAGTTACGTATGTTGGAATAGGTCGATAAGGATTAAAGAACCTAGACATAAAAAAAGTAAAGAAAATATAAACGACATCAAGACAGGTGGGATATGGTTGACATTCTTCGTTATTATTTACTTTATACTTTTTATAAAAGTGTTAACGTTTGAGACCGTTTTTAACAATGTTTTCTTCGGGTTCTACAGCATTCTTATCACTGTGTATATCCTTTCTCGCTTCCTACTTGCATATTTTCACAAAGAGATGCCCTATGACGCTACCTATGAACCTACTGTGACATTTGTTGTGCCTGCAAAAAACGAAGAAGATAACATTGCCGAAACAATACGAAGATTTGGAAACGTGAATTACCCAATGGACAAAATTGAAGTTGTGGCAATTAATGACGGGTCTACTGACGGCACGTATACAGAAATGGTAAAAATTGCGAATGAACTGAGAACACAAATCAAAACAGTCAAAGTTATAAATTGGAAAGTAAACAGAGGAAAACGTCACGGCATGGCTGAGGGGGTAAAGCAAGCGTCTCACGATATTGTTATATTTATTGATTCAGATTCATTTATTGAACCAAACTGCGTTCGACATCTTGTAAAGTACTTTGCAAGCGACTCAGTTGGCGCAGTATCTGGACATACCGACGTTTTCAATCGCGAAACAAACCTACTCACGCAGATGCAAGCACTTCGGTACTACATTGCGTTTAAAATTTACAAATCAGCTGAATCCGTTTTTGGAAGTGTGACATGCTGTCCTGGTTGTTGCAGTGCGTACCGAAGAAAATATCTTGTTGAAATTGTTGATGAGTGGCTTGTACAAAAATTTCTTGGAGCAGAATGTACCTTTGGTGATGACAGAAGTCTTACCAATTATATTATTCGTAACTACGATGCCGTATACTCACATGAAGCATTGGCGTACACCGTCGTCCCTGACAATTTTGGGGTATATGTCCGACAACAGTTTCGTTGGAAAAAATCATGGATTAGAGAGACATTGATAGCATCAGTATTTATGTGGCGTCGACACCCTTTGGCAGCAGCTTCGTACTACCTGTACATTTTTCTTGCACTGACCTCACCTGTGGTATTTTTCCGTGCGATAGCATGGTATCCCGCAGTACATCATGTATGGCCAGTCGTATACTTATTCGGATTGTTCCTCATGCTTCTCCTGCATGGCCTCTACTATAGAGCAAAGGTTGGGCCACGAGCTTGGGCGCTGGCGGTGTTTAGTTTTTGGTTCAATAGTGTAATTTTGATCTGGCAGTTACCATGGGCAGCTGTCAACATACGAGATTCTCGTTGGGGCACGCGATAATATAGGAGGCCATCTATCATCAATAAACAGAAATGATATGAATTTTATACAATTTTCAAATAAAAAAGTGCTATTTATTGTCAGTATTGCAATACTGATGTTTGTTTTAATTTATGCAACATTTTCAAACAAACAAGCGTACTACGGATATAGCCCGATGACAGACATCATTTCGTGGATAGCATCAAACACTTTTTATTCCACTGTATATAAAGTTCGTGCACAAAACATAACTAACGAAGCTACTACACTTGAGATATTTAAGAGTAACAATTTATCCGGTTCAAACGAACGTACCGGCAATGCTCTCGCGTTACCAGTACTGGTATACCACACTGTCGAAAATGGGTCAGAAACCTTAAATCTGGAACGAGGGGCTTTTGAAGATCAACTATTTGCTCTGAAAAAGGCAGGCTGGAATACTATTACACTCAAGGAATTTCAAGCCTTTATGAGAGGGCACGTTACCTTACCTGAACGTTCATTTCTTCTCACGTTTGATGACGGTACAAAAAACAGTTATCATCCTGTTACTCCACTACTCCGAGTTCTCGACTACACAGGGGTATCGTTCATACTTCCAAAGCATTCTATCGGTACAGAGTCACACTACTACCTTTCTGATTATGAAATAGATACTATGCTTGAAAGTGGTATATGGGAAATTGGCTCGCACGGTATGGATGTACACGAGTACCAACCAACAGATTCAAAAGACACCTACGAAGCTCCCTTAGTAAACTATATTTGGCGTGAAAATGAGGGTCGTCTTGAGACAAGGGAAGAGTACCTTGAGCGTATCAATACGGATTTACTTTCAGCTCGGGATGCGTTGGAGGATAGATTTAACGTGACAGTGAGCTCTTTTGCCTACCCTTTTGGAGAATATGGTCGCCCTACCGATAGTAACCAACATGCGGTACCTGGTGCGGTAACAGTAGCGGAACGTATTTACGAAACTTCCTTTTACCAGTGGCGAAGGGGAGGGGAGTTTTCATTTAACTACCAGCAAGATGAATCACGTTCACACCTCTACAAACGCATTGAGCCTGATACAGCATGGTCAGGCGAAGAACTTGTACAACGACTGGAGAGTGGTTTGCCAAAAACACTTCCCTATGAAAGCCCGCGCCGAGATGATGAAGGTTGGTTGCGCAACTGGGGAAAAGTATCTTTTACGGATACCGCTATCACTCTCAAAGCAGAAGATTTCGGCACGGGGGCAACAATATTTCTAGATGGGAGCGGTCATTGGGAAAATTATACAGTCACCGCACGAATCCATTCCCCAACAAAAACTGGTTTTTCCTTACTCGCTCGTTTCAAAGATGATAACAATTTAGCTATGTGCAACTTTAACCGCGAGTTCGTACATATAGAACAAACAATATCTGGAAAGCAAAGGGTTATTGAGGGGGTACGTGGGGCAGGACCGTATGTGCCTCAAGGCACGTTTGAGGCACAGGTAGTAACAAACGGAAGAACTATTTCATGTGTTATTAACGGGAAAGTACTAGTAACTAGCAGATTCCTTGATCCTTTACTCTCTGTTGGAGGAGTTGGGATAAAAACATGGAATCCCGAAGCAGGACTGGCGTCAGTCGTTGTAGAAAAATTTACCGTTAAACGAAATTAATAGACATCAACAACCTGATAGAGGTATGTACCGAGCAATTTTGATTAGCACTATTGTTGCAGGAGCAATAAGTAGTATTGTGTGGTTTACCTATATATACACGGTGTATCACGCAGTAACACCACCAACACGTAAAGAAATCATAGAAAGTACATCTACTGCAGAAATAGTATCTACAAGCACAGTATCAAGTCCCGTCAATACGAGCGCACACAAAGAAAATACTAGTACTACTACTAGTATTCCTAAAAAAATATTTACTAGTAGTACAACATCAAACATAAAGACACCTGTTTTGAGCACACAGACTGAGACTTCTAAACCAAAAGTACCGACACAAACCTTTCTATACACATTCAATGTTACCGAGGTGCTTGAAGAAAGTGGTTCCTCAAACTTAAGTTCAAGCAATTTTTTTTGGCTTAACTCTGGTGCTAGGCTTGAAATTTCAGATGGGATTGGAAGCACTATCAAAGGAGCACTCACAAATGGGGACCCTTGGAGACGCGCATACGCAGAAACTAATCCCTTAGACACAGGTAATGGTTTATTTCCTCAAAATCTTTTTCGACTCATAACACAATCTTTATGGGAAAATGTTGACCAAGAACTGGAGTTTTCCATACAAAAGGTTAATGTTCTGAATACTCACGACCGTGATGCTTTCAGTGGTATATTTCTTATGAGTCGTTACGTACATAGCGATACCTTGTATTACGCTGGCATACGTATGGATGGTAAGGCGGTGATTAAGAAAAAGTACCATGGCGTGTACTATACGCTTGCAGAAGCACAGCTTTTCACCTCCAGCACACCATATGACAGGGTACGCTTTCCTAACCTTATTCCAACACATACGTGGTATCGCATGGCCACACAAACCATAACCACATCTTCTGGTGGTGTACAGATCAGATTATCCTTTGCTTATTCGTTATCATCTCCTCTGGAGACAGTCCTTATTACTACAGATACTGGTGTATTTGGGCCACCAATTACTGCCGAGGGGCACACTGGTGTCCGTACAGACTATGCTGATGTTCTATTTGATAACTACAAAATAACAACTCTCGTTTCTTCTCTATAAAAGTTGTCAAGTTAATATTTTCGAATTGGGGAAAACTTTTATCTTCATGAACAAAGCAGTGCTTGTAATACAGGGGTAAAATATTAATGCGTTTTTCATGAAGTTTAGACTCTCGAATCCAGATTTCAAACAAAAATGGGGTGCTATACTCCCCTCTGGTACTTACTCTTTGTAACACACGAGTTGGTACTGTTATTAAAAATGTTAAAAATTAAATAGAATGTTAGAAACAAAACTCATGCCTTATCCCAAAAGGAAGGCTTTTTCTTTATCCACGCAGAATGTTATTTTGTCTGGACTAGCGGTCATTATAAGCGGAGTACTCATCGCTGCCCCCAGCTTCGCACCACGTGCTGAAGCTGCTGAGGCTCGTGCAGTCACCTCACCGTTCCTCTACACTTTTAACGCTGATGGTATCCTTTATGAGACCGGTTCTATGTCGGAGAGTTCAAGTCCGTATTTTTGGCTTAACTCAGGCGGAAAGATGCTATTTAAAAACGGGTTGGGAAGTACTATTATGGGAGCGCTTCCCGCAAGTGACCGTTGGGCTACGCTGTATAAAAGCTCAAGCTCCGTTGACACAGATCAAGGTAAGTACCCACAAAACCTTTTTAGATTGCTTACTCGTTCAAAATGGAACAATGCAAGCCAAGAGGTAAAATTTAAAATCGACAAAATTAACACTACAAATACCCCAAATCGTGATGGCTACAGTGGTATTCTGCTTATGAGTCGATACCTTGATGGTAACAACCTGTACTATGCAGGTATCCGTATGGATGGAGAAGCGGTAATCAAGAAAAAAATTAACGGTACGTATTATACGCTTGCAAGCAAAAAACAAGTGTTCCCAGGTACGTACAACAAATCAACAAATCCAAACCTTATTCCGGAAAAAACATGGATGCGCCTAAAGAGTGATGTACGAACACAGTCTGATGGATCAGTAACTATTACCCTATCACTTGACCGTGGAAATGGTAAATACGAAACCATCCTAACAACTAAGGATACAAAATCGTATGGCGGAGCCACACTTACAAAAGATGGATACGTGGGAATACGTTCAGATTACATGGATTTGGAGTTTGACAACTTCCGAGTACAATCCTAGCTCGTTCATTGCATATAAACGAGCATAGAGGTTAAAATATATTGCACTGCCCAATACTACAGGGGCAGTGCAATATTCATTTAATCTTCATGTAGTTTATGTAAAATACCGAGTATGAAAATTCTTATTGTTGAAGATGAAAAGCGCCTTGCGACTACCATAAAACGCGGGCTTAAAACACGGGGATACGCTGTCGATTTATTGCATGACGGAACAGAAGCAAAACAAAGAATTCTCATGTACAGAAACGAGTATGATCTTATTATTCTTGATCTCATGTTACCAGGTCTATCTGGAGAAGAAATTTGCAAACAAGTTCGAGAAGCAGGTGTAGTAAACCCAATACTCATTTTAACAGCAAGAAGCGAACTTACTACAAAGGTTGATTTACTTAACGCCGGGGCTGATGATTACATGGAAAAACCGTTTTCCTTTTCAGAACTGGAAGCTCGTATTGGAGCGTTACTCAGAAGACCCCATGATTCTCTCCCAACTGAACTCCGTTCCCCAGAAGGAAGTATTATGCTTGACAGAAAGACACACACGGTCACAATTTATGATGCTAATGTTCCACTAACACTTAAGGAGTTTATGCTTCTTGAGTACTTTCTTCGGAATCCCAACAAGGTTATAACTCGAGATGAATTATTGGAACATGCTTGGGATTTTAGTTTTTCGTCATTTAGTAACGTCGTAGATGTACATGTTAAAAATTTACGTAAAAAGCTTGAAGCTGCACGTACAAAAGCTCGGATTGAAACCGTTCGTGGGGTGGGTTACCGCTTTGTTGGATAAGTATCATTTTGATATTTACTTTCGAGCCCAGGTTCATGTTGCATTACTGCAACTATCATACCTTGTTTTCTTGTTACTCTTTTTTTGGCTAACGCTTAACAAGACATACGCCGAACTCAAAGATAACCTCATTGAGGATATAATGACGGTAATACCCGACCCTACCGTAAAACTTTCAGAAACGTTACTTCAAATAGTCAGCGAATCAAATGTAGGGGATGTATTATATGTATTTTTTGGACTGGCTGTCGCCACTATTATATTCAACTATACGATTGCGCTGTTTACTTTTAAACCTATCGGAAATGCTCTGGACCTTCAAAAACGTTTTATTGGCAATGTAGCGCATGAGTTACGTACACCACTTTCGCTTCTTAAAACAAACACGGAAGTTGCTCTTATCACTGAAGAAATATCGGAGAGTATGAAAGAAATGCTCAATGAAAACATAGAAGAAATAGACCGTATTTCAAATATCATTAACAACCTTTTATCACTCAATGCGCTTTTCCAGGTCGATACAATAACCTTTGTTGATGTGAACCTCAAAAGTGTTCTTGAAACATCTGTGCAATCACTCAATGATCGCGCGAAAAGCCAGGGAGTCATTCTTAAAATTAAAGGAAGTAAACGTTTAGTGGTGCACGGCAACAAAACCGCACTTGAGCAACTGGTAACAAACCTTGTAAAAAACGCTATTATTTACAGTCCTAAAAATAAGAATTTACCAGTGTATGTTTGCATTAGTCCTGACAATCTCGGACACATAAACTTAACTGTGAAAGACAGAGGTGTCGGTATAGGACGTAAAGACCTTTTCCGAATTTTGGAACCTTTTTATAGAGCAGAAGAATCGCGTAAGCGCGAAGAGAGTGGTTCAAGTGGTTTAGGACTTACTATTGTCAGTGAAATTGCAAAGATTCATCGAGCAAGTGTATTTATCAAGAGCGCTGTAGGCCAAGGAACGTCAGTTCGGGTACGTTTTCCGGAAGCTGCACACTGGATTGCACACTCTAAAATTCCCCTGTAGTTTGAAAATGTTTCTAGGTACATAAAATAGTAGACCGCTTGAAAAATTTTCAAGCGGTCTAGTTGTGAAAGTGCTTTGTTATGTCGTATTGCCCCACGTTATTGAACGCGTACTGTAGAATGGAGCAACGCCTTTTGTAACGCGTAAGCAAGCCGCTTCTTATCATGTCGCACTGAGGCGCGTAGGTGTGCAAGCATGTCTCCAGAGGTATCCTTTGTTGCTGATGGTTCATTCATCAAAAGAGGTCCAGAAACTACTGTACACTGCAAATCATCAGAATGTTCAGTAAAGGAAACATATTCTTTCTCCGTGCCGTACATTAATGCTTGGTTTTGGGTAGGCTCTTGTGCATTAACAATTACTGTATCAAAAAAATCTTCCCGTAAGTAATTGTTAATGCATTTCATGTGGTCAAACGCTGTCCAGTGCTTAGGAATATGCCCTCGTTGATTCATGAGATTCGCTACATAGATCTTAAGGGCATTTGACTCACAAAGAGCATTCTTTATCTCATAAACCAAGAAATTTGGAATGATTGAACAGTACAGTGTACCTGGACAAACAATAATCACGTCTGCACTGCGAATTGCCTCTACAGCACGCGCATTGTATTTAACCTCAGGTTCCAGCCATATTCGCTCAACTCCGCCTTCGGAAAGTATATCCTTACGATATAACTCATCCTCACACACAAGTACTTTGCCGCTTTTTAATCGGACATGCACTTGTGATTCAGAGAACGTTGCAGGACACACATCACCTTCAAGCTTAAACATATCGCGCACTGCATCAAGTGCTGCTTGTGTTGGACCAAACTCTTGCAAGGCGGTAGTGATAATAATGTTACGTGTCGTGTGTCCATGAAGTCCGCCACCCGTGAATCTGTGTGCAAAAAGCCATGCAACTTCTTCAGGCTTGGGGTGTAATCCCAATATACATTGGCCAATATCACCTGGTGCAACGATGTTGTAATCAAATCGTAATATTCCACTTGATCCACCATTGTCAGTTGTTGTGGGTATTGCAGTAAGGTGAATTGGATCTGCTTCAGTGTATAACTGCGTCTTAAAATACATAAGCGCTCGCAGTGTATGATACTGACCTGTACCTCCTCCTAACGTAACAAGGTTCATGGTTCTCTCCTCTTTAGAGTTGCTATATAGGTTGATGATGTACAAAATATGTACTCAAAACCCAATGACGTAGACAGATTTGTAAACTATGTAAATGTACTGTCTTTCTCAACCAATACTACATAAATGTAGTGAAGATGTTGTGAATATACCGAAATCAAGCCATGCAATAATTTTTGAGGAAATAGTCACTTCTATGTTAAAATATATAGGTATGAAATTAATCACAACAATAGCCGTGGTTGCTATGATTGTAGCTGGAGGTATTTTTATTTATTTTAAGTATTTTAATACCATTGAAGTCGACGATAGTGGCATAGAGATAGCGCCGGAATTTGTATTTGATGAAAATCAAATCACTCCACCCAAAGAGGTTGAGGAGCCGGAAAAAGTTATAGAAAAAGAAACAATACTAGGGACATCTGTAGAGAACAGAGATATAACAGCCTACCATTTCGGAGAGGGTGAGAAAGAAGTACTTTTTGTGGGTGGTATTCACGGTGGCTACTCCTGGAACACGGTTCTCTTGGCCTATGAGCTTATGGAGTACCTAGAGCAGAACCCAAAGAGTATTCCTGAAGGTGTACGCGTAAGCATCATACCTGTTCTTAATCCTGATGGACTTAACAAAACCGTAGGTACTGCAGGTAAATTTTCCCTAACCTCCGTACCTCAAATACAAGCTGACACCGTTGCAGGACGCTTCAATGCACACACGGTTGACCTCAACAGAAACTTTGATTGTGACTGGCAAACAAAGGGTACTTGGCAAGATAAGGAGGTAAGTGGTGGTAGTGCACCGTTCTCGGAACCTGAGTCACTTGCTTTTAAACAGTATATAGAATCACACAAACCTGTTGCCGTTATAGTTTGGTACAGTTCTCTTGGTGGCGTATTTGCCTCAAATTGTCACAATGGAATTTTACCTGAAACGAGCGCACTGACGACTCTTTACGCAGATGCTTCAGGGTACCAGGCATATGAAAATTTCGACTTCTATGAAATTACGGGAGACGTCGTAAACTGGCTTGCAAAAAACAACATCCCAGCTATAAGTGTACTTCTCACTACACATACCGATACAGAGTGGAACATGAACCTTAGTGCTATAGAGGCTGTTCTCAATCATTACGCAGAATAATGCCCCGCCTTTCACCCAAGTTTATTGTTCTCTTACTCACACCCATCCTTGTCCTGGGAATACTTGCTTTTATATTCATTGATGCACCACCAGAAGAGAGACCAGTCCCCATGACTAACGAGGAACCTGTTCAAAAACCAAAGGATGCTGGTGAACCCTTAAAACAGGTCACGATTGGTAACTCCGTTTCGGGACGACCTATTGAGGCGTACACTTTTGGAAATGGAGACACTCATCTGCTTTTTGTAGGTGGTATCCATGGTGGATATGAATGGAATAGTATTCTCTTAGCATATGCACTAATTGATCAGCTTACTGCTACCCCCAGTCTAATCCCACTAAATCTACAGGTATCGGTAATACCTTCTGCCAACCCAGATGGACTATTTGCAGTACTCGGTACGGGAGGACGCTTCACGCTTGATGAAGCAAGAACTGTAACTGATACAGAAGGGAAAGGTCGCTTTAACTCCAACAAAGTTGACCTGAATAGAAATTTTGATTGCAAGTGGCAACCTACAAGTACATGGCGTGACAAACCAGTCAGTGCAGGTGCTTCCGCTTTTTCTGAGCCAGAAGCACAGGCAATACGAGATTTTGTTCTCCAGAAAAAACCTCAAGCTGTTGTATTTTTTCACAGCCAATCAAACGCTGTCTACGCGTCTGAATGCCAAAACGGTATTCTTCCAATCACCCGCAATATTATGAACGCATACTCTCAAGCTTCTGGATACAAAGCTGTAGACAGTTTCGATGCATATGAGATTACCGGTGACGCAGAAGGATGGCTTGCTTCCATTAACATACCTGCCATCACTGTAGAATTGTCAACACACGAAACTATTGAGTGGGACAAAAACCTTGCGGGTATCAAAGCGCTTTTTGAGTACTTCAATACGAAATAACTACGTTATGTGAGGCTGCATGCAAACTCTACAAAAGTAGAGTTTGTTTTGTTACTGTTTTTTTGCATGAAGTATAATTAGAAAAGCAAGTTTAAGATAAAGAGAAGAATAACAGCACCAATAACTGCCCATACAAACCCCACAAAGTCAGTGGGTCTATCAGCACCAGGTGCCCCTGATCTTATTCCTGTTTGGTCACCAATCCAACCTCCCAGAAATGCTCCGATGATACCTACGACAACATTTCCTACTATCCCCAAACTGGAATCAGCTCCAACAATAAGTGACGCAACCCAACCAGCGACTCCTCCAAAGATTATCCATAAAACAATATTCATAATTCAAGTGATTAGATTAATAATTTACCTCTCTGAACTAGTTCCTACATCAGCTGACTCTTCGTCTGTAGTTGGTACAATAGTAGGTGTTACAACTTCGTCTTCTGTTGTCCTTTGTTGCACTTCATTTTCAAGTCGTTGGTATCTTGTTTCGAAATCAACCAACGCGTTGTCAAATTTTTGTTCAACAACTTGATCCACATCCACTCCTGAGCGATTGAATGCGACCCAAGAAAAAACCATCGCTAGAACCGCTACTACAATCGCTGTCCATGCTACAGCATCTCCATTTTCTCTTGTGTCTCTGTTCATAGTCATGATGATTAATGAATAACATGTACGATTTATACTAATAGTGTACGTACTACTACTATACAGCACGGTAAATTTGCGTATATATTTACAATTAGCAATTATATTTATTACTACTTTTTGCAATAAAAAATCTACAACATACACAAATTTTTTTATTACTTGCTGGAAACTATTTTGCGAAATGTGTGATACTTTACCAACCATACTCTGATATACTATAAAAATAGAAATTCACATGAACCACGCATGAACAAATCATCCACTGGCGACGCACCTGATTTAAATTTTAAGGACCTCATTCAGAAAATGCCTACTGGTTTTGCGTACCATCAACTCGTCACTGACACAGAAGGAAGAGGAGTGGATTATGTTTTTTTGGAGGTAAATCAAGCATTTGAAAAAATCACGGGTCTTAAGAAAGAAGGTGTGCTCGGTAAAAGGTTCACTGATGTTCTTATGGGAGTTGAAAACGATAAAGGGCGTCTGATAGAAAGATATTCTAAAGTAGCACAAACTGGAAAAGAGGATAAATTTGAATATTACTCAAACAGTGTTAATAAATGGTTTGAGGTCTATGCGTACTCACCTAAGGAGAATTTTTTTGCCGTTATCATCGATGACATATCACAGGAAAAAAAAGAAAAGGATAATGGTGTTTTGTATAAGATGCTACTCGACAAAACAAGTGACATAATCACTATTTTAGATATTTCACTTAATCCAAAATATACTTTTGCAAACAAAGCTCATGAAAAAATTTTAGGCTATGCTAATAAGGATATTATTGGCAAATGTATATTTGAGTTTATACACCCTGATGATGCACCCCAAATACTCACTTCTTTACTTGAAAACTTTACCCAAGAGGGTGGTAAGCTTCTTCAGAAAAATGTAATTCCTCCATCAAAAAATATTACCTGTAGGATAAAAAACAGTGCTGGTGTGTACACAATTATTGAGTCAACTGTTGATGTGATTGAAAATAACTTTTTTGTAGTATCTCGAGATATGACAGCAAAAGCCATGCTACTTAAGAATCTTACAGAGGAACAAATAAAGACTGAAAATTACTTTAATATAGTCGGCAACGCTATTGTGGTACTCAGTAAAAATGCTGTGGTGATAAAAATTAACAAAAGCGGCTGTGCTTTACTTGAAGACACTATGGAACATATTGTAGGAAAAAATTGGATAGAAACCTATATTCCTAAAGAAGAACAAGAAAAAGTTCAAGCCGTATTTAAGAAAATTTCAGAAAGTACTCCTGTTGAGTACTTTGAAAATTATATTATAGCCAAATCGGGTACGAAAAAATTAATTCGGTGGCACAATAAACTACTCACAAACAATCAAGGTGGATATATTGGAACACTTAGTTCCGGTGAAGACATCACAGCTCAGAGAACCGCACAAAATGAGGTTGCCAATAATCTTGAGGAACTCGAAAAATTTAACAAACTTGCAATTCATAGGGAACTAAAGATGGTTGAGTTAAAAAATGAAATTAAACGATTACAGGAAGAAATAAAACATCCGACTACAAATCTGTCCTAATACCGCCTGAACAACATCTTGTATGCACCGTTATATTTGGTGGCAGTACGTACCACGTATCAAGCACATTCTGATATACTACAAACATGGAACAAGAAATTAAAAACAAGCTTGATGCTCAAGAAATAAAACTAACCGCTATTTATGAATCTGTAGAGAAGACACGTAAATATTTTCTCACGATGCTTTGGATTACTGGACTCACAATATTCCTACCGCTTATTGGACTTATGTTTGTGATACCGGCATTTTTAAACACCTACACAAAATCATTTGAAGGTCTTCTCTAGGGTTTTCATGTGCGTGTAATGTAGGTGCTGAAGAGTATATAGGATTGACTTCCAACATGAAGCAGAAACAGGTTTACTGAAAAGTGGAATATATATTCATAAATACATAAAGTTTTGTGATATACTGTACCTATGAAAAATATAGTACTATTTGCACTGCTTCTGATTATCCTCGGAGGAATAGTTTGGCAGTACCAGGAAAATAATAATGTGGTACCAGAGGAAGTACCTGAGCCTATTGTTACCAAAGAAAACAATACTATACCCGAAAAAGTGTCTGATACGATTACTCCAGAGGAAAATGAAAATGTAAGTACACCTCTCGCTTACAAGGATGTAATTGTAGTAAGAAATCTTAATACTGGAGGAATTACAAGCCCACTCATTATCGAAGGTGAAGCACGAGGTACATGGTACTTTGAAGCAAGTTTCCCTGTGGTACTCACCAACTGGGACGGGCTTATTATTGCGCAAGGTATAGCGCAAGCACAAAGCGACTGGATGACGGAGGAGTATGTGCCTTTTGAGGTTACACTTACGTTTGAGCCACCATATAGACCAGGCGACCCTGACTTCATGCAACGGGGGTCACTCATACTTCAAAAAGACAACCCTTCAGGTTTACCCGAAAACGATGACGCGTTTGAAATAACCGTCATGTTTGCTCCTGCTCAGTAACAGAAAAAGAAGGTCGGTCCTTCTTTTTTCCAAAAAAAACATTGTTTGACTTATACGTCAAGTAAGTTAGTATAGCGCTAGAGTTTTTTCGCGTGCAATATTTTGTACGTAAATATGACCTTTAACAAGGAGAAGCGACGATGGGTAAACTAGACAGTGCTGTGGGGGGATTTTTCCCTCAGTATGTTATCGACAAATACATCGAAAAAGACGGGTACTGGATTCATGATGGCAATCCGTTGAGACCACATGTCCAGCTTACCAGTGGAAAACACAGCGGTGGTTTTTTCAACAGTGACCAGCTCCTGCACGATTACCACTTCTTTCACATTATCGCGCATAAGTTTATGGCGATACTTGCAAGCCTTGGGTATTCACCAAAAGAAATACAGAAGGCCATTGGACCGGCTATGGGAGCTATTTTCTTTGCTCACCACCTAGGCGGTGTAGTAAGCCATGAAAACGGAAGACTGTGTCCCTCAGGCTATGCCGAAAAAGGGTTTGATTCGGAAGGAAAAAAAATCATGACCTTCAATCGAACCAAAGTATCTCGTGGTGAACGTCTCCTTCTCGGTGATGATGTTATCACCACAGGAGGAACACTTGATTTGACAATAGACGCCATTGATCTTGTGGAGGCATTAACCACCGAGTATATCTTTGCACTGATCAACAGATCTGGACGCACCCATATTCGCGGTCGAAAAATTCTCGCACTGTATGAAAATCATCTGCCGAATTACGAGCCTGAAGACTGCCTGTACTGCAAGATGGGTTCCATTGCTTTGCGCGCCAAAGAAGGGAGCAATTGGCAATTCTTACACCAACACTATCCCGAATAAGGAGGGAGAAATGAAAGAATTTACACCATTGAACAAGAGTCTGATTTTTGCTGCTGATATTGAAAACCTTGGGTTACTTGAGTATTTTGCAAAAGAACTCAAAGGTATCAACGGTTTAAGTGCATTCAAGGTCGGGTTTCGCTTGGGTTTTCGTGGACTTGAGAAAGCAGTAAACATCATCAAATCAAGCAGTAACGGTGATATGGTGGTTATTTATGATCACCAAAAAGCTGGGAACGATATCCCTGATATGGGAAAAAGTTTCGCGCATGACCTGAAATCTGCAGGTGTCGACGTCGCCATTCTGTTTCCATTCACAGGCCCGCGTACCCAAGAAGTATGGACGGAGAGCTGTTTGAGTGCGGGACTACAGGTTATGACCGGTGGTATCATGACTCACCCCGAATTTCTGGTGAGTGAGGGAGGATATATTGCAGATGATGCTCCGGAACGAATCTACCTACTCGCTGCCCATTATGGCGTGAGACACTTTGTAGTCCCTGGCAACAAACCCGAATGGGTACGAAGGATACGAGGATGGCTTGTTGATATACTCGGTGAAGGAAACTTTACTCTTTCTGCTCCCGGATTCATTACTCAGGGAGGTGCAATTTCAGAGTGTGGATTGGTTGCAGGTAATTTCTGGCACGCCATTGTAGGGTCAGGGATTTATCAATCCAACAATCCTCGTGAGGTTGCAGTGAAACTGGCATCTCAAATACTTGCACTGAAATAACTACATCAATAATTCTGTTCATTCTTTACCACAACCCCGTACGGCGTACGGGGTTGTTCTGTTTTTCAGTACTCTGTTATACTTTACTCATATGGAATTACAGGTGGGGGTTAAGGTTTTTTTAGAAAACAATCAAGGTGAGTTTCTTCTGCTCCACAGGAATCTTAAAAAATATCCTGCCGTCCAAGGAACATGGGACATTGTGGGAGGAAGAATCAATGTTGAAACTCCGCTTATTGAAAATTTATCGCGCGAAGTTTTTGAAGAAACAGGGTTAACACTTACCTCACAACCTACGCTGATTTATGCTCAAGATATTTTTGTAGAAGAGAAAAAACATGTTGTCCGCCTCACCTACAGAGCAAGCACGGAAGGGGTGATTGTGCTTGATACTAGTGAAAATGATTCATGCACATGGCTTACGATAGATGCTATGAAAGAAAAAGATGACCTTGATATATATATTAAAGATATTCTCGATCAAAATTTGCTTAGATAAAGGCACAAGCGGTTGACTTATTACACGCGTAAGCTACCATGCAGGGTAGATTTTACATATGCTGTAATGTTCCATACATAAACCTCAACAGGGGAGGAAATACCATGGTAGATAATGCCTATTTTTATCAAATGTTTACTGAAAAGGGAGCACTGCATTCAGACAATGCTGGATCAACTCGGCTTTTCGATGAGAAAGTTCAGGGAGACTTGCTTGACCGCACAGCGTTTGAAATGATGTGGGGACTGATAAGGCACGGATGCAGTCTTTCAAGAATTACAAAAGTGGTGGGTGTTGGTATCCGTTCTGCAACCTTGGCTCAAAACATAGCTCAGCATATAAGCGAAGATATTGACATGACTGTCTACGGGGTTTATGCAGAGGAATCAAAGGATGCTCAAGAACGAACCATGATGGTTTTAAAAAGTACGGATGTGCAAGCAGGTGACTGTGTGGTGCTATGCACACATGTTCTCACAACGGGTTTGCGTACAGTTTTAACTGCACAAGCAGTGGAGGAGAAAGGTGCATTTTTTCTACCCTTTGTTACAACCATTGTGAACTACTCGAAATCTCTAAATATTTACGGTATTGATATTGTATCTATTTTCCGATTCAATGAATAACCTGGCTATTATAGCCTAGCCCCACACAACTCATGTGTGGGGTGAATTTGTATCTGATTGGATTATATTGACACAATATGTTATATGTTGTATCATATTTATATGAAAACAATATTTACATCATTACTTCCCGTAAGCTTTGCAGTGCTCTGTGCAGGCACATTAGGCTTTTTTCTCCCTACATCAGCATATGCGGAATACAGCTTCCATGGTCGCACATTTGAAACTCAAGAGGAAATGCAGGTGTACGCATCTAGCTACCTCAGTGTATGGAAAGATTTACATGGATACCCCAGCAACAGCACAGGGGCGTCACACAAGCCTATAAAAACGGAACTTGAAATTACTACACGAAATGTAACCGACATTACAAAAGAAGGAGTTCGATTTGTAGGATTGATTGATTTTCACAAATCAAAAGTTGCACGAATTTGGTTTGAATACGGATTTACACCTAATAACCTCGTCTACAAAACTGATTCAGAAGTACTCAAAACAAAAACAGGAGCTTCTCCCTTTGATAGAAAAGTGTTATACCTGCTTCCAAGGACTACGTACTACTATCGAGCAGTTGGCTTAAACGAACACGGTACATACGATTACGGAGAAGTGAAAAGCTTTACAACAGGAGTTGATAGTTCGCTTGATACCGCACTCATACGTGTTCGTACGGGATCAGCAACTGCTGTCGACAACAATAGAGCTACACTGCGAGGCACTATTGATTTTCGTAAAGCCGAGTATTCATACGTATGGTTTGAATACGGCGAAGAGGAAAGTGACCTCTACCGTCAAACACCAAAGACACTCGTCTACAAACTACAAGGGCGCAACTACGAATATCCTGTTATGAAGCTAGGTGATGAGACTCCCTACTATTATCGTACAGTAGGTCAAGACAGTGCAGGTGACTTGAGCTACGGTAAAACTATGCGATTCATGACACAACGATATGTTTCCAATGAGAAACCAAAAGTAGTTACCAATGCAACAAAAAACGTTCAGGCACACAGTGCAACAGTAAGTGGTAACGTCGACATGAATACCAGTCGTAACGGTGTAGCGTTCATGGTTTATGGCGAAGATCAAACAGCTATTTCTACCATTGCACGAACAAACACTCGCTATAAAGACATACGGCCTCGTGGTGACGTATTACAAAAGGTGCTACTTGACGCTGACCTCGATACGTACCAGATGTTTACTCGTACTATTCAGTACCTTGACCTTAACACCAAGCACTACTTTGCTCTCGGTGTAGAGTATGAAGATGCAGAGGGCGACGATGTGCTCCTCATGGGGAAAACGCAATCATTCACTACAAAAAAACAATAAAGTAGCAAGTAAGGCTAGTTACCGAGTAGCGATTTAAAAAACACTTTCGCCTTAAGCGAAAGTGTTTTTTAATTGTATACAGAACTTAACTCGAAATTTTGTCATTGCGAGCGAAGCGCGGCAATCCAAGCTTCGTAACTCAGTACTCGTCACTCACTACTCACTACTTGCTTAATTCTCTCTCTTTTCAAAGTTTTCTTTTTTCTTCTCTTCAATTCGACGCACTATAAAATACAGTAGAGCTAAAACAATTGCAGCTATAATTAGTATATCTATATTCATATTTTTTGTAATTATATAGGACTTACACAAATGGATGCAGTTCTAGGAAAACGAACAAAATAGAGTGAGCTGTACTTATGCGAGCTTTACTGCTGTACCATAGACAGATATCTCAGCACAACCTGCGGCAATCATGGAAGTGGTCATACGCATACTCACCACTGCATCTGCTCCCATTTTTTCTGCATCCTCTGTCATACGCTGTAGTGCCTGCTCACGTGAATCAGCCTGAAGTTTGGTGTATTCCACCACTTCACCTCCAACAATATTTCTGAAGACCGCGGTAATATCCTTCCCAATGTGCCGTGCACGTACCGTGCTTCCTCGAGCTATTCCGAGGACTTCTGTTATATCTCTATGGGGAATGTATTCAGTTGTTGTGATTAGTATATTCATACATTCATAGTATACCAAGGGTATTGGTATATAGTTAGTGGCATGACGTACTTTGTGTACATTGTTGAATGTAGCAACAAAAGCCTGTATACAGGGATAACGACCGATATCAATCGTCGATTGCTCCAACATAACGGTGAACTACAAGGCGGTTCCCTATACACCAGGTCTTATCGACCTGTAAAACTGAAGTACATAGAAGAGTACGAAACGAAGAGCGAAGCTCTGAAAAGGGAAATGACAATAAAAAAACTTCCGAGAGATATAAAGTTATTATTAATTGATTGAAAACATTCCTCTTTCGTTACACTATTGACATATGAATGCATTAATGATATAAACATATATAGTAAATTAACTGCAAAGGTCATTTAACAGAAAGGAGGCATCATTATGATAAGTAGCGGACGATATTCCTATTACCTTCAGGATATAGCTGAGTTGGAATCACTTCCAAAACCGCTTCATCCAGCAAAACAGATGTTGTTAGACGAAATGAAAAAAGCGGTGGCTGAGTATGAAGCAGCGCACCCAGATGTAAAAAACGACAAAAAATAGCAGGTCAGACGGTCTGTCTCGAAAAAGGTAACGCGTAATGGCGGCCTTTTTTTTCTTATTCATGGGCAAACCCATACGCATTAAAATGCGTATGGGTTTGCTTTGACTCCAAACTTTAATATCGTGGTCTATCACTTTCAGGTACAAACGTCAGGGCCTTGCCACGTTTGCTTCCACGACCGGTGCGTCCTATACGGTGTACGTAGTCATCGAAGGTGTTTGGCAAATCGTAGTTAATCACGTGCGATATATCGTCTACGTGTATACCTCGTGCCGCGACGTCGGTAGCTACCAGTACACGGGCCACACCGGTCTTAAATTTCGTGAGTGCTCGCTGTCGTTGTCCATGACTCTTGTTGCCATGGATAGACTCAGCCTTGACCCTACTATCACAGAGTTGGTTCGCAAGCTTCTCCACACTGTGCTTCATAGAACCGAACACGATTACTCGCTTGTACTCTGGTTTCTCAAGCTCTGCCAAAAGTGTTTCAAATTTACTGGTATGCGAGTAGGATATAACGTTCTGTTCGATACTGTTCGTTACATCCTTCTTCTTGACCGACACCATCACGGGGTCGCGTAGGAAGTTTTGCATAAGATCCTCAGCAGCCCTTGAAATAGTCGCAGAGAAAAGTAATGTCTCTCGACTCTTTGGCGTAGCGGTAAGGATGGTTTTAATGTCATTGATGAATCCCATATCAAGCATACGGTCTGCCTCATCAAGCACGACGGTCGTGACCATGGCAGGTTTGAAATGTCGTCGTTGCATAAGGTCGAGTATTCGCCCCGGTGTACCAATCACGAAGTGATTGAACTGTCTCAATGCTTGTATTTGTGGACGAATGTTCGTGCCACCGACACAGGTAACTGAGTAAATGCGGAATCCGGCCGCGAGGTCGTGCAATTCTTTTTCAATCTGAATAGCAAGCTCACGTGTTGGTGCAAGAATCAACGTCTGACGCTTAGGCTCATCAAGTGTGTTTTCAATCAACGGGAGGAGAAAGGCAGCAGTCTTGCCAGTACCTGTTTCTGCAAGTCCGATAACATCTCGCTTTTCACGAATATGTGAAATAATTTGGTCTTGGATAGGGGAAGGGGTCACAATACCCATCTTCGTAAGAGTCTGTTGCAGTTGTGTACGTATGCCAAGTGACTTAAAGCTATGTTTTGCAACATACGCTTCTTCGACAGTATCGACAGGATGTGTATTAATAAACTGGGATGGGTCGAAGGTAGGCATTTTTCGTGGCTTACGACTAAATCCACCTCCGCCACGGTTGCCTCCATAGCCACCGCCAGAATTGCTTCGTCCACGTGAATTTCCACCTCCGTAACCACCTCTGTTACCGCCAGAACTCCTAGCGGAACTCTGTTGTCGTGAATGACCACCACCGTTCGAACTTCCTTGGCGTGATGGACTGTTTGTAAACCTTCTTTTTTGACTCATATCTGAGCCAGACCGACTACCTTGTCGGCTTTGTGTTGATGTATGCATCATTTTGTATTTTATCGAAACGTAGAACGTTTCGGGGCTGTGCAGGATAGTAACCAGACACTTGAAACATTCCAAGTTCTGTAGCAATGAGCCCTACACGAGAATCAATAGCTTGATGCTATAATAGTATATTCTATATTTTTGTCAAGAGGTAAATAAAGTTAAAAGTTGAATGTTAAAAGTTAAAAGTTTGCCGCGCTGTGTCAGGGTAAAGCGAATCGGGGAATTGAAAGTCATGATATTGAGACAGTTACGATACCCGAGTATTGCCTGCACTCGTTACATTACTTCATTGCAAATTAAATCATTGTGTCATTCACTAAAAATTATAAATTAAAATAGGGGGATTCATCCCGTTAGAGACAGCTCCGCTTTAGCGGAGCGTAAGTTAGATTGTTCTCTTGTCAGTATTATTATATTCTATATTTCAAAATCAATTGAAACATCACCGTTCTGGTCTCTAATGGGATTCATTACAAATTAAAAATTGTAAGTTAAAAATTAATATTGGGTATCAACAGAAAATACTCAAAAAAAAATTTGATACATGATACAGTGGTTATATGAAAAATATTGTCACCATTACACTCACTGTTCTCACATTACTGCTTGTAGGATTTATTATTACTACATATCTACAGGGTCAAAAGACGAGTTTTGTCGCTTTTCTCCCACAAACATTTACAACTTCTCGGGAACTCACCTTGTTTCAACAAGACATCTTGCCCGAGCCACGCACAGTAACTCTAGGACTTGAAGAAGAGTTCAACTTCAATGTCAACTCGACACAAGGACAATATATAGATGACAAACAAAAATTAGCACTCTCTGTGTGGATTGAAGAAGTATCTGAGGATGATTACGAACTTTATAAACAAAAAGCTTGGGAGCGATACCAGTCTCCAGCCAGAGAAGGTATTTCAGAGCAACACACAATACGTGACCGCACGGTCTATCTCTCCTTTAGAGACATCAAAGAAGATACCGACACGCGTACGATGGTGACTATGGGAGGAGGCTATGTATTCTTTCCAGAAAAAAACGTCATAGTGACATATTCATTCTTTAACCCAAGACTCTATGCATGTACAGAAGTCCAAAAACCCGACACCTGCTTATACGATGCTGAAAGATCTCTTCCTACTATGGAAGATAGCAAGAATGTCGCTGAACAACTCATCATTAGTATAGACGAACATGATTCACAGTAAAATAAGCACATACTAATGACATACATGGAAACTGTGGTATTATTCTTATATTCATTAATAAACTCATAATTAACCATGAAAAATATTCGAAACACACTCATTCCAACGCTTTCCATAGTGTTGACACCGCTTGTCTCCATGGCACAAACAGGTCCAAACCTAGGTTATGTCAATAACGCTGTGAATTCTGTGGGAACCTTGGTAGGTCAACTTATCCCTATTGTCATCGCTATCGGCCTTCTTTTCTTTATTTGGGGTCTCGTGCAATTTATCCTTGCTTCTGGAGATGAAGCCGCTAAAGATATCGGAAAACGCCGAATGATATGGGGTGTCATAACACTTTTTGTTATTGTGGCAGTATGGGGAATCGTAGGACTTCTTGGAGAACTTTCTGGCGTAGAGTTGGGAGGTACTGTTGATACACCTACTGTTAACCTAAACTAACACAAAGAGCATATCGCATACGTTTCTGTTTGTTTAATTAACGAAAATAATTCAAAATAATAAAAAATACTGTTTACCAAGAGGTAAGCAGTATTTTTTGAAAATTTGGTGTACCATACACATATACTCACAACGAGGCGTGTGCCTAACAACCCATGAGTGACCAAACACAACAAATAAAAGAAAGAATAAACATAATTGATGTTATCGGACAGTACGTAAAGCTCTCTAAAGCAGGAAAAAATTTTAAAGGACTTTCACCTTTTGGTAATGAAAAAACACCAAGCTTTTTTGTAAGTCCTGACAAAGGCATGTACTACGATTTCTCTTCAGGACAAGGGGGTGATGTCTTTTCTTTTGTGCAAAAAATGGAAGGTGTGGACTTTAAGGGAGCATTGCAAATTCTTGCAGAAAAGGCAGGCATAGAGCTTCACACAGAGAGTAGGCAATCTCGTGACACGCGAGATACGCTATACGCTATCCTAGAAGCCGCAACACAGTTCTTTGAAACGAAACTCAGTGAGCAAACGCAAGCTCGGGAGTACTTACAGAAACGCGGACTTGAAGAGGCAACTATGCGAAGCTTCAGACTGGGATTTGCATCAGAGGATTGGCAAACACTTCTTACCCACCTTACCAAGCTCGGTTACCACGAGAGGGAGATAGAGCAAGCTGGACTCATCAAGAAAGGTGAGCGAGGAGGATACTATGACCGCTTTCGTTCCCGTATCATTTTTCCCATCATGGATGCTGCGGGCAGAGTGGTAGCCTTTAGTGGGCGTATTTTTGGCGAAGCGGCAAAGGATGACAAAAACGCAAAGTACCTCAATTCACCCGAAACTCCTCTTTTTGATAAAAGCAGAATTCTCTTTGGCTATAACAAAGCGAAACAATTTATCCGCAAATACGATTTTTCCATACTCGTCGAAGGTCAGATGGATTTAGTTATGAGTCATCAGTCAGGGTACGCCAATACGGTAGCTTCCTCAGGGACCAGCCTCACCATAGACCATTTGATGCTTCTCGACCGACTATCGAAAAAACTCGTTATGGCATACGATGCAGATCCTGCGGGAGTTGCTTCGAGTGGTCGTGGTGCATCGCTTGCCCTTACACGAGGTATGGATGTAAAAGTTGCGCGAGTACCCATAGGGAAAGATCCTGCAGACTGCATCTTAGAGGATGCGAATTTGTGGAAAGAGGCTGTGCGTAACTCGAAGCATGTAGTTGATTTTTATCTTGATACAGCACTACGTGAAGCACAAGAAAAAAAATGGGACCAACGTCAACTTGTCCTCTACGCACGTGATACCGTATTACCCTACATACAACAGGTGCGAAGCGCCACCGACAAGGCCCAATTTGTACACAACTATGCAAACGTACTCGGTATCAGCGAAGATGCAGTATGGGACGAACTACGTCAGCTCGACAGAACGGCACCTGCAAGTGAAGCCCCTCGCGCTGTATACAACCCTGCACAACAAGCAAAACAAAAAAACAAAGAACCGTTTTCGAGAAAAACAGATCTTGAGGAAACATTAGCAGGTATTATATTTTGGCAAGAAACATGCGAACCACGGTTGCTAGACGAAAAGGTGCTGGCGAAAATGCGAGACGATTTCAACATACCACTTGATAAGATACTGGCCATGTACTCAGAACAGAAAGATCTGCTTGTAATGAAAGCTGAAGTAACCTATGAGAGCGTAACTACTCTACCAGTAGAGGTACGCTCACTCATGAATGATTTGGCAAAAATATATACAACGGAAGAACTATATGTTCTCACCCTTGCACAACGAGCAGCAGAACGAGACGGCGATACAAAAAAGAAAGAGGAACTTGATATCCAAGCACATGAGCTGACTAAGTTTAAAAGCACCCTTGAGTAATTTGTAAAGTAGGGTATAGTTGACAATAACCATACCACATGGCTTCTAAATCAATACATAAGAAGAAAATGTCCATGCCTGCAAAGGCAGGAAAAAAAGTGGTCGCCAAAAAAACGACTGCTCCTAAACGCACACCCAAAAAGGTGACGAAAAATAAAGTGACAGTTAAGACCACAAGGCCTGTCGCAAAAAAGAAGACAAATGCAATAAAAAAAATTGCATCAACAAAAGAGAGATTGTCAGGAAAGAAGCTTAAAGCTGTAGTAAAAGCAAATGCTAAATCTGCAAAAAAAGTTTCTAAAAGTAAAACTCCTGTACAGAAGGTGGCAAAAAAAGCATCACCGAAGAAAACAGCGGTGAAGCTTAGCCCAAAACAAGTCGACCAGAGAAAGAGAACAAATATGCTTTTGCAAAAAGGGCGTGAACGTGGCTATGTCATATATGACGAAATTCTTCGGGAATTTCCAGCCATAGAAGAAGACATTCCTTTCCTTGAAGAACTCTACGAGAAGTTTGCTGCTGCGAGCATAGACATGATTGAGGGAGGTAACATACTTAGTGATGAGAAAATGCTTAGCCCTTCAGAAAAAAACACCTACCAGCGTGGACGCAACTCAGCACACGATTCGATTCAAATGTACCTGCGAGAGATAGGGCAGTACCATCTCCTATCGATATCCGAAGAACGCACACTAGCAAAGCGGGTCATGGACGGGGAAGAAGAAGCACGCAATCTTCTCGCTCGTTCAAACTTGCGACTCGTCGTATCTATTGCCAAACGCTATATAGGACGAAGTCCAGATTTGACGCTACTCGACCTTATACAGGAGGGAAACATTGGTCTATTTAAAGCTGTCGATAAATTTGACTATACCAAGGGTTACAAGTTTTCGACATACGCCACGTGGTGGATACGACAGGCTATTACGCGCGCACTTGCAGACCAGTCTCGCACCATCCGTATACCGGTACACATGGTAGAAACGATTACCAAGTACAAACAAGTATTTCGACGTCTTTCCCAAGACCTTGGACGTGACCCTTCGCAAGAAGAGGTGGCACTTGAAATGGGTATTGAGGTAGAAAAAATTTACCTTATTGAAAAGATTAGTCAGGATACTATTTCACTTGAGAGTCCAGTGGGTGACGCCGACGACGACCGTTCCGTGCTTCGTGATTTCATCAAAGATGACACTATGGAAAGTCCAGATCAAGACACGTCACACAATATCCTCACAGAACAACTGCACACAATACTTGATTTCCTTTCTCCAAAGGAGCGAAAGATTCTCGTCTTGCGACATGGACTTGAGGACGGTATTTACCACACACTTGAAGAAGTGGGACGTGAGTTTGGTGTAACACGAGAACGTATTCGACAAATCGAAGCTAAGGCTATTGAAAAAATCCGTCACCACGACATGGCACGTTATCTGAAGAATTACTAAAAAGAGTAGCGAGTAATTAGCCTTGAGCCCTGAGTAAAAAACAAGTCCGCGCAAGCGGGCTTGTGTGTTCAATATAAATACTAGTATTCCCACTAGTATTTTTATGTTACTTTCTACTGTTTTACCCCTCCTCCTGGACTTGACAATAATGGATATTGATGTACATTATTTCACAGTCTCGGCAATAAAGCCGTTTTATTTTGAACCTTTACATAGGAGAAATAACTACAAAAACATAAACTGAAAGGTTTTGTGCACTCAGGTAACAAAGTACGGACATCTTGTCCAAAGATTGTGGATGTAATAATCCAAAAAAACTAGGAGGTATCTTATGACTTTGGTAATAGTATTCTTTCTTGCTACCGTGGCAATGATTGGCTTTAATGTTGTATATCGGCATGCAACATATAAGTATAACAAACAAGGAGGAGGTCAGCAGAAGCCGAAAATCCTTCAGGTTCCATCAATGATAGTAAATGCTGTTCTCGCCTTAATTGCTATTTTATCCCTTGTTTTCACCTCCGTGGTGACACCAAGTGGTGGTCAAATCGCACTTATGGATCGAGTGTACGCGTGTTCGCCTATCGAAGACGGGCGCAACGTTGCTCTGGAGGGTGAGTGTGGAAGGCAGGCAGAAATCATTATGCCAGGTTTTCATTTTTCACCCTTTATCCGGGTCGTGAACCACATTTCGTTTGAGGACATGGTTGAAATTGAGGATGGGACGTATGCAACCCTAACGGCACGTGATGGTATCAAGCTCGAGGAAGGTCAGGTAGCTGCTCGTCCATGGTTGATCGGCGGACAAACCTTTAAGAATGAGAATGGGGAAGAAGTTACCGGCGACATGCTGGACGCCTCCTTCTTTTTGACAAAAGGTATGGGTCGCAAAGGACCACAGACAACAGTACTTACCCCTGGACGATATCCGGTCAATACGTATCTCTGGGAGGTAGACTACTCCAATTCTTCTAATCACCGCACCTCAGTTCCGCCAGGATTTGTCGGCGTCGTTAAATCAGCTATCGATGATGCAGTTGTTCCTGCATTCATGCAAAATGCCGGCAAAAAAATCACGTGCGGAGAGGATGTTGCCATAGAGAAAGATCTTGGACAATTGCGGGCAGTAATTGTTCCCGTAGGTTGTCGTGGGGTATGGAACAAACCACTCGGCGCTGGTGAGTATTTCCTTAATACCAAAGTGTATACCGTTACACAGGTTGATACCCGTGTCCAAAACTGGACGTACAAAGGTGGATATACTCGCAAGACGATTGACTTGAAAGCTGAAGAAGATGGAAGTATCAAGCAGGAAGCATCTCAAGAAGTAGTGGATATGGACAAAGACTCTGCTGGCGATGCAATCATTGTCAAAGTGGAAGGGTGGACTGTTTACCAGGAATTACGAATTCAAGCACGTGTACAACCCACAGACGCACCTCTCATGGTTGCTGCTGTAGGAAACCTGCACGAAGTTGAAGATCGTATTATCACACCTCAGGTTCGGTCCGTACTTCGAAACGTCGGTGGTTCCCGAATTTCAGTGAAGAACCGTGCCGCATATGACGAAGCTGAATCAGTGGTGAACGCTCTTAAGGCAAGATTGGAACTCCTAAAGGACCCTGACACCGACGTCGGGCAGACAGATGAGCAACGAGCAAATGAAGTTGCTTCACTTGAGAAGAATATCAGCAGTTACGTAATGCCCGACCCAAACAAGGAAGTAACACGACCTACACAAGTGCTCGACTTTCAAAACGAGCGGGAAGCAATTGAAACTCTTGTGGCAAAAAATGTTGGCATAATAGGTCAAGAGGCCGGCATTGATATTGTCTCAGTCACACTTGGCAACACCGACCTTCCACCTGAACTCTTGGTTGCAAGAAAAGTAGAGCAGTTGAGTGGTCAATTGCGCAATGCATATGTTCAAAAGCGCACAGCACAGGCTCAACGTCAGGCAACAGAGGCAGCGAAGGCTCGCGCTGATCAACAAGGAGAACTTGTAAAAGCACAGATTGGTGTTGAAACATCGAAGCTTGGCATTCAACAGCGCGAAAACGAAGGTTCTGCTGAACGTCGTTACATGGAAGAACAGGCGAAAGGACAAGAAGCCCAAGCAAACGTACTCGGGAAGGACCGAGTAGCAATGCTTCGCGGTCTTGAGATGGTAATTTCACACCCTGAATTTCTTACCGGCTTGAAATTGCCCAACACCATGGTTTTTGGCAGTGACGGCCTCGAGGGACCAGCGGCCATCCTTGGTGGTACGAAACTCTTCGGAAGTTCTGACATAAAGTAGAAATTTTCTCCTAACCTTTAACCAAGCCCCGAAATTCGCAAGAATCTAGGGGCTTTAAGTTTTTACAACCTGAACATGTTTTTCTTACTATCTTAATAATTTTTTAAGCTACTTGTTGGGATTAGTGCGGTTTAATCAGTTTGTGTATTGAAATATTTACATACCGAATACTAGTATTCCCACTAGTATTTTCTACTTATTATTTAGGAGGCTTAGCCTCCTAAATAATAAGTAAGTTCTCGGCTTTTTACTCACGGCTCTGGGCTGTTATACTGATAAAATGCCTCAAAACACCGCTGAATTTGAAAGACTGTATGGAATGCTTAATACACGTCAAAAAGAGGCTGTAGACACCATAGAAGGCCCTGTAATGGTCATAGCAGGCCCTGGTACAGGTAAGACGCAAATATTGACTCTTCGTATCGCCAATATCCTCAGAAACACTGATATTCCGGCAAGTGCTATACTTGCACTTACTTTTACCAATGCAGGAGCAGCCAATATGCGCAAACGTCTCGTGTCTATCATCGGGAGCGATGGTTACAGAGTTTCTATATTTACCTTTCATAGTTTTGCAAATCAACTCATTGAACATTACCCAGAGCGATTCCAATCTATCATAGGACGAAGCAACTGCAGTGAAGTGGAACGTATCGACATCATCCGCACACTCCTCGACGCAGGTCGCTATGAAGTAGTGAAGCCTATCAATGAACCCTACCACAATGTACCCGAAATAATTTCCGGCATAAGTCACATAAAGCGAGAGGGACTGACACCAGCAATGTTCTCGGATTGGATTCGACAAGAACGTATAGAACTTGAAAACATTGAAGACCTACGCAACACCAAAGGTGCTCATAAAGGAAAAATAAAAGGGAAGTATCAGAAAATGTTCCGTTCACTCGAAAAAAACGAAGAACTTGCACAAATATATGAACGATACCAAGAAGAGCTCATACGAAGAAAACGGTACGATTTTGATGACTCACTTCTCATGCTTATAGAAGCGCTTGAAACCCATGAAGATTTTCTTCGTGAACTACAGGAAGAGTATCAATACTTTCTCGTGGATGAACACCAAGATACCAACGGTGCCCAGAACAAGATACTTGAGCTTCTAGTAACATTCTTTGATAGACCAAACCTTTTTGTAGTAGGCGACGAGAAACAGGCTATTTTCCGCTTCCAAGGTGCATCGCTCGCAAACTTTCTGTACTTTGAAAAAAAGTTCACTGATGTAAAGCGCATCACCCTAGAGACCAACTACCGAAGCCATCAAGGGGTGCTCGACGCTGCAGGGAACTTGATAGAGCAGAGCAAGCAAGGTATACAAGCACCGCTTGTTTCAAGCTGTAAACCAGAAAAAGGTACCGACTTGCGTGTGAAGGTCTTTACCTTTGGTGCAGATGACGAAGAGCTTCTCTTTTTGGCTGAATCAATCAAGACACACATCGCCTCAGGTATACCAGCACATGAAATAGCGGTACTCTTCAGGAACAACCGCGACGTCGAAGACATAGCGGACTACTTTGAACGTTTGAGTATTCCTTTTCTCATCGAGTCAGGTCACGGTGTGCTTGATGACCCAGATATACGCAAGCTCAACCTCATCCTCCGTTCACTTACCAATCTTGAGGACAATGACATACTTGTCCAAGTACTCTTTGTGGGATTTTTAGAGATACCTATCTCAGATGTCTACACAATCGTACGAAGTGCAAGAAAGAATAATCAGTCTATTTTTGAGACGCTTGTATCCGCAAATCAGCTAGAGCTTGAGGACCCTGTATCTGTTGTATCATTCATAAAAAAACTCACCTCATGGAAAAAAGTATCTGAAAATGAAAGCTTCCTACACCTCTTTGAAACGGTTGTACGTGAGTCAGGACTGCTTGAGCATATACAACAATCATCCTTCCATACGGAAAAATTTGATAAGCTGGTCAGACTCTTTGATGAGATGAAGTCTCATGTCAGACGAAACCCTTTCTTCTCACTTGCTGACTACCAGACATTTCTAAAAATTCTTGATGAACATCATCTTACCCTAGAGGCTAAGTCACGTCAGGTGCCCAACTCGGTACGCCTTATGACGGCACACAAAGCAAAAGGGCTTGAATTTGATTATGTATTTATCGTCCATGTATACGATGGTCATTGGGGAGGAAAGCGGTCATACCAGTATTTCAATCTGCCCTATCGCAATGGCGGAGAGATAGAAAAAGATGGTGATGTCGAAGATGAACGTCGTCTTTTCTATGTCTCTATTACCCGTGCACGTAAAGACGTGTACATCAGTTATGCCGCGCAAGCGCCTGACGGACGCGATCGTGTTCCCTCACAGTTTATTGAAGAAATTCATACTGATTTGCGCGCACATACCGACGGTACCGAGCTCGGCTACGCGGGTAGGCGCCCACCTCTCTTTGTGGAACGTGTTGGTAGGCATGGCGCAGAGAAGTATCAAGAATTTGTACGTTCTGTGTTTATAGAGCGAGGTATATCTGCTACGGCACTCAACAACTACCTTACCTGCCCATGGAAATGGTTTTACGAAAACTTTTTTCACACACAATTTGTTCCCTCTACCCAACAGCTCAAAGGTACCGCGGTACACCAAGCGCTTGAAACATTCTTTAATGAACGAAACAAACACTCAGATGTTAGTGTTGATTTTTTGCTTGATGCATTTACTCGACACATAGAAGATACTGACTTGGAACTAAAACTTCTGGAACGGGTGGTGCGAGACACACGTACTGCACTTAGCGGTTGGCACCACAAATGGAGTCAACTCTGGGAACCTGTATCTAAAAACGAACTCTTGGTCAAAGGTGTGCTTCTTGATGGAACGATTCGCCTTACCGGAAAATTTGACAAGCTGGAATGTCTTGACGATAGGTGTCACGACGTGCGCGTTATCGACTACAAAACTGGGAAGCCACGAAGCCGTAATGAAATAGAGGGCATTACTATGTCAGCGCAGGCGAAGCAGGGCAGTGGAGGTTACAAGCGACAGCTCGTCTTCTATAAAATACTTCTAGACATGTACGCTGACGCCAACTACCACATGAAAGAAGCGGTGCTCGACTTTATCGAACCTACGGACAGTGGATCCTACAAACGTGAAGTTTTTGTGATTGAAAAGGAAGAAGTCGAAGCTCTCAAAAATGAGATTCGCAGAGTTGCAGAGGAAATAACAACCCTCTCCTTTTGGGATACGAGGTGTGGTGATGCCACATGTGAGGCTTGCGCTCTACGTGACTTAATGGATAAAAAAAATTAATAGAAAAAAGTTCCACTAGCACTAGTTATTAAAGAGGTCCGACCTAGTATTACCCTAGGTGTGTGATAGATGTACCATACAGTACAGAATCTAAGGTTGTGTTGTAGGTTTTAAAGTAGTAGATGATGTGCTTGTTGTTGTCGCTGTTGTAGAAACTGAGCTCGTTGCCACTTCGCTCAATGCATCGAAATCCGCTACAAATGAATTTTGCGATGCTGAGGGCGCTTCAAGTTCATCAATAGACATGATGCGTAACGTTGTTTGTATACTCTCAGCTATTGATCTAAAAGTTTGTGCACCCTCATAGGAGTAACGTCCGTGTTCATCGTCAACAAGTGTAAAAGGGGAACCTTTTACACCCGCATCTATCACCTCATTAAATTGCTGTTCAATACGAGCCATAAGCTCATTGGAACGCATGCAGGCGACAAACGTCTGACGTGTTGCCCCAGCCTTCTCGGCAAGTACTACAAGCTCAGCCGCGGTGAGCGGTTTTAATGGGTCTGACAACGTAAACAGCTCATCTGCGAATTTCCAAAAACCAGAGTTCCCAACTTCTTCCGCAACACATTCACTTGCCAGTGCGTACATAGGTGCTTCCGGATGAAGCTGTACAAAGGGCATGTGTCGAAAAACAATAGCAATTTTTCCACTTGGACCAAAAACCTTCATGAGGGTACGAAGTGTTTTGTGATATTCCTTACAGTAGGGACATGCGAAATCTGAATAGACAATAAACACCATTGGAGCAGATGGATTGCCAAGGACGTGATCATCCGCGCTCATGCGAGGTAAATCGTCGATTATAATATTATTTTCAACATCATCCTTTGATGTGTTTTCTATGTTTGAATCTCGATGCGTATACCAATACGTAAACCCCACAACACAAAGTGAAATAACTACAGCTACTAAAATAGGTTTGTGACTTCGTGTAAACATGAACTACGTGGTACGATATGTCTTGTATAGTAACACAATCTCATCCAATATTTCCATGTCATATTTCGAAGCAATACTTTTAGGGCTCGTTCAAGGGATAGCTGAATTTCTACCCATATCCTCTACTGGACACCTCATTCTCACTCGAGAATTTTTTGGCTTTCAGACGAACTACGATCTTGCGATAGACGCAACCATTCAGTTCGCCACCATACTCGCTGTACTTATTTACTTTAGAAAAGATCTGAGTGAACTTGCTGTGGGTTTGTGGAAACGCATACAAGGAGTTCCCCTAAGTAAGGAAATGAACATTCTTTTTTTTGCACTTGTGCTTGGTACAGTCCCAGGGGTTATTGCGGGACTTTTACTTGAAGATACTATGGGTACTTTTTTTCGAGACTCACACCTCGTCGCATGGATGCTTATAGGTGGTTCGTTACTTTTCATACTCGCAGAATATGTATCAAGTAAAATCACCGAGCATACCGAGCTTAGTATACGACGAGGTATACTCATCGGATTCTTTCAAGCACTAGCACTTATACCAGGTACCTCACGATCAGGAGCGACTATTTCAGGCGGTATGCTACTCGGCCTCACTCGAGAAAAAGCAGCACGGTTCGCCTTTCTACTCTCCTTTCCAATTATCCTTGGATCTGGGGCAAAAAAAATTCTTGAACTCAAAGAGGCAGGGGTATTTGAGAGTGAGTGGACAACCATACTCGTAGCCTCACTCGT
>LCFC01000006.1:24998-79928 GCA_000998805.1 Parcubacteria group bacterium GW2011_GWA2_43_11 | reverse complement strand
TTTGCTACTAATAATTCAGATTTCCAACCTTTATTTACCAAGTATGACTTAGCGCTAGACCATGCAGAAGAGTTACCCATCCAACCATGTACAAAAACAACAGGATACTTGGATGTTGATTCAAATGAAGGAACAGCAAGTGTATTAGAATTAGTGCTACCGTTTCTTACAGTTACGGTGCAGTTTGAATACACTCCGTTAGCTAACGTCCACGTAACCTTGTTTTGTCCAACTACTGCAACAGTCTTGTCAGCAGTACCGCAGTTACCGCTGTATACAATGGTACCTTCGGAATCTGAATTAAAAATATATGTCGCGGTTTCATCGCTGAGAGCGGGAACACTAGATATCTGAGAAACAGTAGCAGCTTCTACTCTATCCGTAGTAGCAACTCCCAACATTATTATGAAAGCAAGAAAAAGAATACCTTTTAATTTTTTTGTCATCTTAATATGATAATTAATAATTAATAATAAATAATTAATAAAAAGTAACATCCCAATGTGTGTTTGTCCTGTTTTCATAAACTGCCACTATTTGCTGACCATTTATTGTTCCAGTATACCTCGGATACCCATTAACTGATCCATCACGAACAAAATCACCACTACTTTGAAAATAGTTATTTAAAGACGCGGTGTCTTCAAAATCAAGTTTGTATCCAGTACCATGTGATATTTCACCAGGAGCATGTACACCACCTGAATCAACCGCTCCAGTAATCGTAAGTTCGGATTTTGGTATTCCTGACTGTTCTGCAATGGCAATGGCCCCATCTATTGTAGATTGCTGAACCCCTTCAAATGAAGTTGCACCTGGAGCAGACTCCCACACATTGTAGTAGGGGTCTATCTCTGACCGGGCCTCCGCGTCAGAAAGCGTTCCTTCCGCAGGGGGATTTGTAGGTGGATTAGTTGGAGGATTTGTAGGTGGATTAGTAGGTGGGTTGGTTGGAGGATTTGTAGGGGGATTAGTAGGGGTCGCATTTTGGCAACCATCCAAAATAGTGTTCCAATCTCCCATACTTGAAAGAGGGCTACCTTTGTAGAGTATTATCATTATCTGACTAACAATGAGCCATGCAGCAAAAATAATTATCATCCCCACAAGTGTATTGCCAAAAATTTTGTGTGCTCTCGAAATGTTTCCGGGATTTGCCGAAGAGGTAATATACAAAAAGCCAGCGTTTAAAAAGAGGAGTGCAGCCACCACAGCAGATATCAGTACCAAGAAATTCAAGATGTTTAAGGCCAATACCTGTAAATCACAGAAACTACACTCACCCTCAAGAAAGCCACCAGACACCCTATCGCTCGTACCACACGGCACAAGTCCTGCATGAATGGGATCAGTTATAAAACCAGCAAAGACTCCAAAAAATAGCAGAAAAAATAAAACCTTTGATATGAATTTCATACGGTAAGCATACCAGGTACCTATTTCCATTGACAAGTAAATGGTGTTAATATTGCATGTGTTATGCGTCGGTCCCCGCAGAGTTGCGGGGTAAAGGTGAAGTCAATCGCATATGGCTTGGACAGTATACATTTTACAAAGTAAAAAAGATGGAGGGTACTACATTGGTTGCTCAAAAGATGTTCGTAAACGCCTAGAGCAACACAACAGTGGGTACAATAAATCAACAAAGTTTAGAACTCCATTTGTGTTACTATGCACTGAAATATACAATACCCAAGCAGAAGCATATAGTAGAGAAAAGCAAATCAAGAAATACAAGGGTGGAAATGCTTTCAAGAAAATAGTAGAGGAATGCGTCGGTGGCGGAGTGGTCAATCGCACTTGGCTGTAAACCAAGCGGCTATATGCCTACGGGGGTTCAAATCCCTCCCGGCGCACAAATCAGCCAGCCTGAAAGTGAAAACTTTCAGGCTGTTGCTGTTTGTCGCGCCGGGAGGGATTTGAAAGCCGGAGCAGCGGGTCCCCAATCGTAATGAAATGGAGATTGGGGCTGCGAGGCGGGGTCGCAAGCACTTAATATTTTGCGAAAACTTGAAGCAAAATATTTAGTGACTTGGACCAAAGCCCTCCCAGCGTTTGCACACCTTGCGGGAGGGATTTGCACCACAGGAGTATTTCCATTTTCATAGTCGCTACTCTCCTTGAAAATTAGGTCAAGCCACGGAACATGTTGCGAAGCAACAGTGAGTGGCCGTCCAAGAATGCGAGTATATGTTGCGAATACTTGGAGCAACATATCCGCAATTCTCGGGCGGAAGCGCGCGTGCCAAAGCACGAGAGAGCGCTGAGCCGTGCCGACGAGCACTTAATATTTTTCGAGTGAAGCGAGAAAAAATATTTAGTGACTCGAGGGCAAATCCCTCCCAAGCCGTCCAAGAACGTGAGTTTTTTTATGAAGTACGAAATAAAAAAGCCACGATTCTGGGACAAAGCCCGACCGGCGCATACAAGTACTTAGTTTTTTCAAGTACGTAGTACGTAGAAAATACTTAGTGACTTGGACCAAATCTCTCCCGCAACTCTGGGACAAAGCCCACCCACACAAACCAAAAAGAGTCTATTCTGTAGGCTCTTTTTGTTATACAAGACATAATTTGCCACATATAATCCGTAATCCTTGACAAATAGACGAAATATATTAGAGTATTCATAAATCAATATGTAACCTACCAAAGGAGGTGTGTCGTGACACATATAGAACAAAAGGCAGAACTCACACAAGAAGACGGAACAATCAAACGCGTACTTGTGGGAGAAAAAATCAGCTGGAAGAACCCAAATTCGGAACTTGTAAGTTCTCGCATTATGCTTCAGATATTTCAAAACGATTACGGACAAGGTCCTTTTACACTCCTCGGTATTTCCTACCATAAGGGGGCGACATATTTGCACTTTCTTGACGAACACAGAGAGGAACAAAATGTGGCTTCCGTATTTTTCTCAAAGTTCGAGGAATGAGGTAGCAATCCGTTCTTTTCGCACAGCCGGTACTAACAACCGGCTGTTCCCTATTTAAGACGTGATTCGTTGTTGACAAATAGTATCTACATGTTTAAATACTATTTGAACATTCGCCGTTGTTAAACGTTGCAAAGCAGTACCTTCAAGGAGAATAAGGATGAAAACCCAGAAACGACATTTGATAGGGCAGTTGATTAACATGATTGGCAGATGTAAGGACAAGGTCATGCGGATTTTTATCACACAACAGCATGTTGTTGTGGATTTGACGGAACGTGTGACCGATGATGATCTGAAGGTTATTGGTGGCATCAAGACCGGCTACCAAAAATACGACATCGAAGGGGTTCCTACGGGAAGAAATTTGAGAACCAACATTTCTGTTGCTGACAGTAGAAACCCCCATTCAGCCTGTCCGCACTGTGGCGAAAGACATACCCCCCCACATGGGACTGTTGAGAAAACCACACGATAATTTTTACAACCTCTTGCCAAAATTCTTTCCTGCCGACATCCGTCAGTCCTCACAGACTGACGGATGTTTTGTTATAACCTGTTTATTTTATGCTTCTACGTTTTGTACCGTATCGTCGTCTTTCTACATAAGGTAATCCTACGTTTAGATTTGCCGAGATCTTGTCTTGTTGTATAGTAAACATGAATTAAACGTAAACCCATATGAATGAAAAAATGTTCTCAAGAAACGAAAATGCTCTTCCGCAAGCTGAAAATACCACTGTTCAAAAGCCTACAGAAGGAACTGATTATGCTGACTTACTAGAAAAGTATACTATTCATCCCACAGAAACTGCCTCTGAAAATAACTCTTCTGATATTACTCGAAAAGAAAGAACTTTGCATGAACTTAACCTTGCGGTTGAGAATGCAAGTCCTGAGGAGAGAGAGGAGAAAATAAAAGAACTGCTTGAGTGGGAAGCGCAGTTAGATGCTATTGAAAGTGCATTGGGGGTCAATACGGAAATCGCTGATATTGCTCTAACTGAAGTGTGCAACGAAACGCTTGATATACCCAACACTCTTGTACTACTTGAGGAAGAGAATCCAAAACTTGCTGAAGTTTTACAAGATGGTGATGAGGGAGAAGTTAAAGGATTTCTGATGTCCCTGACCAGAAAAATGCAAGGTTCTAAGCTTGCAAAAACTGTAGGCCTGTGGGTAGCTATTACTATTGGAGGTATGGCTGTACTTGGACACACAAACGATGCTGAAGGTGCAAACTTACAAACAAAAACAATGTATTCTAAAGAAAACATTGCAACTCAGCATGCTGAAGTTGCTAAGACCAATATGGGAACTTTGTTTATCAAAGTAAATTTAAATCCAGACATAGACCCTGCTGTGAAATTACTATTCTTAAGCGGAATTAAAAAAATGGGAACTCTAAAGGATTTGAAGGATATGAAGGTTATCGATTATGTATCTTCAGGAAACCTTACAGATAAAGAAATTGAAGCCGTCCTCAAATTGGCTGAGCAATGATACTAGCCTGAGGGTTTGTTAAACGTGTTAATTAACGAAACAGCCGATCATGTTGTGATGACCGGCTGTTTATTATGCTTCTACGTTTTTATATGGTCGCACTGAGCTTTTTTTTGCTTTTCCTCGTCCTTTTTTCACATCAAACACCACTTCGGTATTTTTCATACTCACTGCAATAGCACCACCCTCTCGCACACCATTCGTCACTATCATAGACGCTACTGGCGTAAGGATTTTGTTCTGAATCAAACGCTTCATAGGTCGAGCACCGTAGTGCGGGTCATACCCTTCTTTTGCGAGCCATTCCAGTACATCCTTCCCTACCGACAAGTTAATTTCTTTTTGTGCTAGACGCTTCACCACAATATTTATTTGAAGCTTGGCTATCTCGCTCACCACTTCAGGTGTAAGAATATTGAAGAGGATAATGTCATCAAGCCTGTTCAAGAACTCCGGTCTAAAGAAATCCTTCAGTGAATCCATGACCTTACTCTTGGCATGTTCATAATCACCCACCTCTGTCGTGTCTATGTTGAAGCCCATACGACTCATTCGATCAATATACTGAGCACCAATATTTGACGTAAGAATAATAATGGTGTTTTTAAAATTCACTTTTCTACCCTTAGCATCAGTCAAATGTCCATTATCGAGTACCTGCAAGAGAATATTAAACACTTCGGGGTGTGCCTTCTCTACTTCGTCAAAGAGAAGTACTGAGTATGGTCTATGTCGTACCGTTTCAGTAAGATTCCCTCCTTCTTCGTAACCCACATACCCTGCCGGAGCGCCGATAATTTTCGAAACGGAATGGCGTTCCATGTATTCACTCATATCGACACGTATAAGAGCATTCTCGTCATCAAACATAAACTCCGCAAGTGCTTTGCTCAATTCTGTCTTTCCAACTCCGGTAGGTCCAAGGAGGAGAAACGAACCTATGGGTCTATTTGGATCAGCAATACCGGTACGAGAGCGACGCACTGCGTCTGCAATTTTGAGTACAGCATCTTTTTGCCCAATAACTCGCTTCTCTATTGCTTGTTCCATACGAGAGAGCTTATCGGCCTCCTCTTCTAGCATGCGTGCCACAGGAATACTGGTCCATCGAGATACAACGTCTGCTATTTCTGCCTCGGTAATTTCTTCTTTCAAAATACTGCGTTTCTTCTGTAGCTTCTTCATGCGCTTCACGCTCTCGTCCAAGCCTTTCTCAAGTGCAGGAATAGTACCGTATCGTATCTCAGCGGCTTTACTCAGGTCAGCAACAGCTTCAGCACTATCTGCTTCTACACGTTTCTGCTCCAACTCTTTTTTAATATGCTTAATTTCACCCAGTGTGTCTTTTTCATTTGTCCACTTGATTTCGATTTCGCGAGTTTGTTCACGCAGTTCAACTATCTTTTTGTCAATTTCTATAATTCTATCTTTGGCCTTGCGATTAGTCACAGATGACGCTGTTTCGGAGTCTTTTTTCAAAGCTTCTCGCTCAACCTCAAGTCGCATGATTTTTCGATGTGCTTCTTCTAGAACTGGAGGTTTGTTCTCAAGCGAGATACGGAGTGCTGAAGCTGCTTCATCAATAAGGTCTATCGCCTTGTCAGGAAGGTATCTATCGGTCAAATATCGAGCTGAAAGGTTGACGGCTGCCACAATAGCATCATCGGTCACCCGCACCCCATGATACACCTCGTACCGTTCTCGCAATCCTCGAAGAATAGCTACACCATCATCAATAGATGGCTCATTTACCCGAACAGGTTGGAAACGTCGAGTCAGTGCTGCATCTTTTTCAAAATGCTTCTGATACTCCTTTGTGGTCGTAGCACCAATAACCCTCAGCTCACCTCGTGCAAGCGCTGGCTTCAACATGTTTGCAGCATCAATAGAACCTTCGGCTGCACCGGCTCCAATAATCGTGTGAATCTCATCTATGAAAAGAATAATATTACCTGAAGAACGTTCTATTTCTCGCATCACCGCCTTTAGACGCTCTTCAAACTCACCGCGATACTTTGTACCTGCTACCAGCATACCAAGGTCAAGTGAAACCAAATCCTTTCCACGGAGACTTTCAGGTACATCACCGGCAGCCATACGCACAGCAAGACCTTCTGCAATAGCGGTCTTACCCACTCCCGCTTCTCCGATAAGGATTGGATTGTTTTTTGTTCGTCGTGAAATTATTTGAATAATTCGTGTAATCTCATTTTCTCGTCCAATTACTGGGTCTAGTTTGTTTTCTGTAGCAAGGGTCGTGAGTGAACGTGTGTACTTCGCGAGGGCACGTGATTTCTGAGGTTGCACTCCTTCTTTTCCTTCTGTATCTCTAGCTTCAGAAAGTGCGGATAGTACGGTCTCTCGGTCGAATTGATATTTTGACAGCACGTCCTTCGCGGGCCCTGGTGTATCCAATATTGCAATAAACAAATGTTCGGTTCCGACAAACTGGTCATTGAGAGAGCTAGCTACTTTTGCACCATTTTCTAAAACCTGTGCAAGCTCTGGAGTGAGGTAGAGTTGGTACGAAGGTGAAAGCACCGACGCGTTCTCCGGTGACTCTAGTGCATCAAGAATACTATCTGTCAGACTAATAACGTCTACGTTAAGTCGCTCAAGCAATGAGAAAATCATACCTTCCTCCTGAAGCACAAGTGCAGCAAGGAGATGTAAAGGATTTACATGATTTTGACCACGCTCAACAGCCAGTTCGTGTGAACGACGAATAGCCTCTTTTGCTTTGGGTGTGAAATTTTGAAACGGGACCATATTCATATATTATACCATATAACCTAAAAAATACTAGTGGGATGTTTGTAGCCACGTAACTGTTTCGACAATAATTGAAGCGCATATTTCAATCTCACTTTTCGTCGTAAACCTGCTCAACGAAAACCGTATTGCACCTGAGTTTTTTGGACTCCCATTATGAAGTGCCTTCACTACACGACTCCCTTCCGAATCGCCTGAAAGACAGGCACTTTTTGCGCTCACTGCCACTCCTCGAGCGTCCATTTCTATAACTAACTGTTCATCATCTACATTTGGAAATGATACGTTTATATTACCAGCAATCCTCCCTTCCCCCATAGATCCATTCAACACCACACCGTCCAAATTTTTAAAAATATATGCAATTAACCAATCTCTAAGCTCTGCAACTTCTTTGACGTATGTCTCACGTTCCTCTTCCACCAGTTCAAGCGCTTTTGCAAATCCAACAATAAGAGGTATCGGAGGTGTCCCAGGTCGTAATCCAAACTCCTGTCCTCCTCCAAACAACATCGGAGTAATATATTCTCTGTCACGTACAAAGAGACACCCTGCTCCTTTAGGTCCGTATATTTTTTGACTGTCTAAAGTTAGTAGGTCTACACCAAGCTTCTGCACATTAACCGTAACCCATGCAGGCGACTGACTTGCATCCGTGTGAAATAGAGGATACACCGCCGCGTTATTCTTTTTTCTTACTTGCCGTACAATACCCGACAACTCCTTGATGTGCTCTATGGTACCTATCTCATTATTTACGTACATACACGACACAAGTACAGTGTCTTTCGTAAACGCTGACTCAAATTTTTGCACATCAACCCTACCTTCGGTATCTACAGGTATATACGTTACCCGAATACCTTTTCTTTCAAAATGAGCATAACAATCAGTTACAGAATTGTGCTCAACAGCACTGGTAATGATGTGCAATTCTTCTGGTTTTTTCCCAAGCTCTAGGCATTTCTCTATTACTCCAAAAACAGCAAGATTATTGGACTCCGTACCACCACTCGTAAAAACAACCTGTTCATCTATCGCATGCAGGCTTTTTGCTACAGAGCTCCGTGCCTCAGCAAGGATGTTTTTTGCATATCGTCCCTCAAGGTGGAGTGAGCCCGCATTTCCAATGTGTTCACTCCAGTAAGGCTGCATCGTGGCCACAACACGAGAATCAACCGCAGTACTTGCTCCATTATCAAGGTATATTCTTGGATGTCCCGTGTGTGTAGTGTTCGACATAGCATTACTTATTTAGTTTATAATGTTTTATAAGATAACTATCACTATATGTAAATATATTGCAAATATAATTTAAATGTGTTCTTGTTTGCACTTGCCACATTTCTGGGCTATACTCGCCAACACACAGACATAAAATTCACAATGAAAGATAAACTCAATCATGCCTGCAAATTCCAACAATCGCATAAAACGTCCTCCTGTTGTTACCGTTATGGGGCACATAGATCATGGCAAGTCCACGCTTCTTGATTATATCCGTAAAACCAAAGTAGTTGAAGGTGAAGCCGGTGGTATCACACAACATCTTTCAGCGTACGAAGTGGAACACACCAACTCAGCAGGTGAAAAACGACTTATCACATTTCTTGATACTCCTGGACATGAGGCTTTCCAACACCTTCGATCACGAGGATCGAGTGTTGCCGACTTGGCAATTCTTGTGGTCGCCGCTGACGATGGTGTTAAACCACAAACACTACAGGCTCTTAAAGCTATTGAGGAAGCAGGTATTCCCTACCTTGTTGCTATCTCCAAAATAGACAAGAACAATGCAGACATAGAAAAAACAAAATCAAGTCTTGTTGAGCACGGTATATACCTTGAGGGAATGGGAGGTTCTATCTCATACTCACTTATTGATTCGAAATCAGGTAGAGGAATACCTGAGCTACTTGACCTACTACTCCTCGCGACCGACATGGAAGAACTTACGGGCGACCCTACCGTACCGGCTACAGGTACCGTGATAGAGTCCCGATGTGATCCAAAGCGAGGTATTTCTGCAACACTTCTCATTAAAAATGGTTCACTTAAAACTGGTGCGTATGTCGTCGCTGGACAAGCGTATGCTCCACTCCGCATTGTTGAAAATTTTCTTGGGAATAAAATACACGAAGCTACTTTCTCTACACCTATTATGGTTGTTGGCTTCTCGGAAAACCCTCCTGTGGGAGCTACATTCATAACCGTGCCAACAAAAAAAGAAGCACTAGAGGTCGCACATGCGGTACAACTTTCTTCTGTCTCAAACAAGGTGATGGCTTCAGAGGCTGAAGAAAGTGGCAAACGATACAATGTCCCCGTAATCATAAAATGCGATGTAGTAGGTTCACTTGAAGCTATTAAGCACGAACTTCGCAAGCACGAGGATGAGAATACAAGTATCCACATCATCTATGAGGGCGTAGGAAAAATAGCAGAAGGAGATATAAAGTATGCCAGTGGAAAGAAAGACACTATTATTATTGGCTTCAATGTGGGGGCTGATAGTGCTGCACAAGAGCTCGCTCTGCGCGTTGGGGTAGAAATTATGCACTTCTCTATCATTTATGAACTTACGGACTGGATACAGGGCGCTATAGAAGCGAGACGCCCTAAAATACGCCAAGAAAAAATACTAGGCACTGCAAAAATTCTTAAAAGTTTTAGCTTTACAAAAAAAGCACAGACCGTGGGCTGTCGAGTTGAGTCAGGTGAAATTTCAGTGAAAGATAGAATAATTATAAAAAAGGGTGACGTGGAGCTTGGACGTGGAAAAATACTTTCAATGAAATCAGGAAAAACCGACACGTCACGTGTTGGAGAAAACAATGATTGCGGACTACAAATGGAAGTTGCACTTGAATCAGAACCTACCTACAATGACACTATTATTGCTTATACCGTAACTGAAGAGTAGATCTATGAGCCAACAACGACACACTGTACTTACCCAGCACTTGCAAGAGCTGGCTGCAGCATATGTAAACACACAGTCCAACAAAACATCCCTTATCACTATTACGAATACCGAGCTCACTCACTCACTCGACAAGATAACGTTTTACGTTTCCGTATTTCCTGAAACAGCGGAAGGTCCTGCTCTCGGTTTTCTCATGCGAAAACGAGGAGAGTGTAAAAAGTATCTAAAAGAAAAATCCAAGATGAACCACATCCCTCATGTTGAATTTATGATTGACGAAGGGGAAAAAAGTCGCCGAAGAGTAGATGAATTGCTCGCTGAGTGATACACTGTCGGAATGGCTCAGTGGTGAAGCTTGTCCCGTCCCATGGCGGGATGAAGTAACGCTTCAGTGCTGAGAAAATGAATATACCTGCTTCAAGTAATGGCTCGTCATTGCGAGCTCGCAAGCGAAGCAATCCATGAAATTAGCAATACCGAACAGTTAAGTGTGGAAAGTATTACATATTGGCCTGGTGGCGAAGAGGTAACGCTTCGGTCTAAAAGCCGACGTGTGGGGGTGAGGAGCGAATACATGGAGCTCCGCAAGACCTTGCCAGATATTCTTCGAGAGCACGAGGAAGAATAGCGACAAGGTGTACTGATCCTGTAAGGATCGATGGAATCGAACCCTTACTTAATTTACAATAGAATATTGGCCTGGTGGCGAAGAGGTAACGCTTCGGTCTGCAAAACCGACATGCGCGGGTTCGATTCCCGCCCAGGCCTCACTGAAAATACCGCTTTGCGGTTTTTTCATGCCTGGGAGCCAAGCAAACTGCTTTGCTTGCGTCGGGAATCGAAGCCACGGAGCCTGTTGCAAAGCAACAGTGAGTGGCCGTCCAAGAACGCGAGTATATTTTGCGAATACTTGGAGCAAAATATCCGCGATTCTGGGACGATCCCGCCCAGGCCTCAAATCAAAATGCACCTCACTAGGTGCATTTTGATTTGAGGTTTGGAGTACTGTACCTACGCACAGTACGTGCGGAATCGTGACACGAGGTTATTTCCATTTTTCTAACTCTTCGCCCGCTGGCGGATCATAAGAAAAATTGGTCAAGCCACGGAGCATGTCTTGAGGATACGAAAGACAGCGAGTGGCCGTCCGAGAATGCGAGATATTTTTTAGTGATTCATCACAATAAAAATATCCGCAATTCTGGGACGATCCCCGCCCAGGCCTCAAATTTAACTCACAATGCGAGTAATTTGAGAACGCAAGCAATGTGCCAATGCACAATGCTTGTGTTCTCCCCGAGCACAGTTTTCCTCACTGCGCTTGTTAAACTGTGCACTATTCTTGAATTAGTCCGAACACATTTCGCCACCTTCGGGGCAAAGAAATCCCCCCGCGAAAATTCGGAAAGGTGGCGGAGCCGCACCGCTGACAATTTAAGTTTTTTTTGACGGGATTCAATTATGAATTTAATTTATCAAAAAATTAACCAAAAAGAAAGGCCTCGACCACAGCATTGGATGCCGCAGTCGAGGCCGTTGGCCGAGCCGAAATCAGTTTTGCCTGATTTGCAGACCGATCGTTTGATCGAGAGTAAGGAGAGCGGTGTAGATGGTCAACCCGCGAATCGCTTCCCCGATCTTCTGATCAAGTTGTTCGAGCGAGAGCAGAGTTTCCTCGCCCTCGTCCGTCAAGAGACGGCGCTTGCCGACTTCACAGCTCACCCGACGCGTCTTGTCGTTCCGAGTGAACGAGAACACGAGCTTGGGGTTCTTCCTCGAGGGCATCTGAAACGCGATGACCTTGATTCCTTTATGCTCGAGTTCCGTCTTCTTCGCTTCAGGAAGAAGCTGTGCGAGAAGCTGGTCACCTCTCTCGATGCGATCCGCGTACTGTCCGTCCATCAGGTCGCTGAGACCATCGGTCGGCTTGAAGTGCGGATTAAACGGACACTCGCGGATGTTGCACTGTCTGCAGACGATACCCCTGACCTTCGACAGGTGGGGCTCTTCCAACATCAGCGCACCGCGAGTCCACTCGGCTGTTTTTATGCCCGCCGCTTCGAGCTGCGGGATGAGGACTGTCGCCAAGTAAGGCTGAAGATCCTCAGGGATGAGACATCCCTTTGGAAAACAGCACGTTTCCAGAATGTTAAATGTTCGTTCGGTTTCCACAATATTCTCCTTTTGTTAGGTGTGTTTGTTTACTCGATTCTAGCAACGCATTACATACCTAGTGGTAGATACAGAATGCGTTGCTATCGAGTAAAAGCGTCTATCTCTGCTGTAAAAGAGCTAAATAATCCCTATTAGGGCAAAAATATAGCATATTAAAATACTCCTGTCAAGCTCGCTCTGGCAAATAAAATAGCCTTGTTTATAGACGTTTATTGGCTCTTTTGGATTAATAAATTATCTTCTCCTAAAATTGAAAACAAATTAGTCGCCGATCAAAGCAAAGCGAACCAAAACCGCTTGTTTTTTCCTTTCTGGTGCCCAGGGCAGGAATCTTTCATTACATGAACGGTACAGATTTCAAATTTTCTCTGAGCAAGCTCTTCGAAAATATAATCAATCTTTTCGATTCCCGACGAACGCAACATTGGTTGCGTTCTCCCCGAACACAGTTTTCCTCACTATGTTCGTTAAACTGTGCCCGGGGCGGGAATCGACGATACGTCACTAAGTATTATTCGTCGTAAACTCCTCAAATCCTAAGTGCGTTTCGTCTATGCTCGGTATCGCAAGGCGATATGCCTGCGCCTTTCGATTCCCGACGTACTGTGCATAGGCACAGTACTCCCCGAACCCAATTCGCTTCGCTCTTGTGCCCGGGGCGGGAATCGAACCCGCATGGCCTTACGGCCACAAAATTTTAAGTCTTGCGTGTCTACCAATTTCACCACCCGGGCATGCACAAACAAAGAATACTAGAAAATGCGGAAGAATCAAAGTTTATATATTCCTACATACATAGTTTTCAACATATCCAAACAAAGAAGATACCTATTTCCGCGGTCGCGGAAATAGGTATCTTTTAGTTTTCTTTAAATTTATGATATATATAAAAATAAAGTAGCCGGTCCAAAATACAGACTCGGCTACTGGGGGGTTGGTGTGCTAAGTAAGTAAGTATGTGTCGATATTCTGACACACAGGTGTTCGGAGAAACTTCTTCGATGAGGTAATTCCACTTTACATCGTACCACGTACTACGTAAAATAATTCTGTTCCACATGCCTATTGGTGGTCCTACAAAAAATAGATACTTCAAAAAAATAAGCTTCGAACTTCTACTGCACAATGAAACAGTATTCCTTATCATAAGATAAGTTTCTGGTTTTCCGTTAGCATATACTGCCTCCGAAACACCCATATTTGCAGTGTGCTTTGTAAAAAGCCCAGAGTGAATATGTCTCTATAAAAATGTTCTAACTGTCAAGTAGTATACACTATCCTAGATAATTGTCAAGCATTTTTGATTGAGATAATTTGGAGTATTAAAATTTACTTACATTAAGCCGTAATTTTAATTACTAAAATAAATTTGTCTATAATTGAGTACCATGTACTGAGTTCCCCGTTTTGAAATGTTAAAATCAGTGCACAGGCACTGATTTTTTTACGCTGTCGTCACGAGTCACTAAGTTTTTTCGTCACAGACTCCTCAAAAACTAAGTGCTCGCTACCCCAGCTCAACTGCTCCTATGGAACATGTTTCCGCTTCGGACTTGAGTACGAACGCAAAATAGTTTGCGTTCTAAAATATAATAACCACACAAAAAGTGTGGTTATTATATTTTACTCAAGTCCGCCCAGTAGGACTCGGACCTACGACCGTTCGCTTAAGAGGCGACTGCTCTACCAGCTGAGCTATGGGCGGATTGCGATAGTTTAGAACAAATTATGGATAATGTAAACCCGCACACTCACCATAAAATTGCACAACATATACTTAGATTACAATAGTGGTGTTTATATATAATAGCAAAATAATGGTTAGGACAGTGTGTGAGTAAACCCGCACACTAACATTCTACTACATAACATATACACATTTATCATGTGTTGTTAGTGTGCGGGTAAATGCAATTATTTATAAAGTAGTGTAGAATACTTTCGTTATGCCGAGGTGGCGAAATGGTAGACGCACTTGCCTTAGGAGCAAGCGGGGTGACCCATGGAGGTTCAAGTCCTCTCCTCGGCACAAATAAAAAGAACCTTTCAAAGGTTCTTTTTATTTGTGCCGAGAGCGAGCGGTCAATACCGCTCGCGTGAGAAGACTTGAAAAGGTTGAGCATGTCGCAACGACTCCGAGCTTGTCGAGGAGAAAGTGAGACGCGAAACCTATACTGCTCTCGTAGAGAGAAAGATTCCTCTCCTCGGCACAAAACAAAAGAGCGGAATGCGACAAGCATTTCGCGATTATTGTTTTGGCCGAGAAGAGGACTTGCACTAGAACATTTCCTTTTTTCTAATTCTCCGCCAGCTAGCGGTTTCTTCTTTTAACATTAAACTTTCAACTTTCTATAAACGTATCGGGAGACCTTGAGGCATATCACTATTTTGAACCCCAAATGTTCTTAGTCCTATTTCTATAAGCGCATACGCTGACAGCATGACTACTAGACCTATTAGCCCCCAAAGCATATGTTGCTTGTATTCTCCCCGTTTTGCTTCATTCCCAGCATTTAAAATAAACATGAGCAAACCCCATAGGAAGTATACGAGTGCAGCTGCAAAAATTACCCCAATAATAGGGTTTATTATTTCAATCACTATTCTGCCTACAAGGCCTTGAACTTCAGCTGGAACTGATCCTGGCATGCTACAAGTATATCCTATTCATGATGGAGAAAAAACACCGTAATACACAACAAGCGCGAGTGTTCTCGCGCTTGTTGCTCCATAATATATGCTTTTCTAGACTATACAGGAATGGTAGGTGTAATCACTGTATCTCCTTGACCTACACCAACTAGTTCACCAAGAAGTGCTACCAGTCCCCAGACAGCTACGATGACGAATAGGGCAATGATTCCCCAAATCATCTTTCGTTTTCCTTCATCCTTTGCAGCTTCATCACCAGATGCGGCGATATACTGTACAAGTCCCCAGATGAAGAAGAGGAGACCAATAGCAATCACGACCGGAATCAACATGGCAACCAAGTTACCTACTGATGCAACGAGTGAATTAAGCCATGATAAATCTACTGAAGATTGTGCTAGAGCAAGCCATGGAAGGGCAGCCACTAACCCAACAGGAAGTATTTTAGCAATTTTGTTCATACTATATATTTATTAATAAACTAATAACGAAAATAATAATATGGAATTTACTACATAAGTAAAAACATTAAAATTAATTTTCAGAACTCGCTTCATGTAAAGAATAGCACGATATTACTTCATTAAAATAGGTTCTTGGGGATAATGTTGTTGTAATGGGACACATTAAGAATACCTAAAGTCTATCTTATTGGAGATAGAATCTTAGTACTCAATAATCGGTGCAGGTTGTGTTGTGTCGGCTCCCGAAACACCCATTAAATCCGAAAGTAATGCAACTACTCCCCAGACACTCACTATCATAAAAAGTGCAACGATACCCCACACCATTCTACTTTTACCTTCGTCCCTTTCTTTCTCATTGTCCGCGTTCGCAATGAACACCATTAAACCCCAAACAAACACCACAAGAGCAACTGCAAGACCTACTTGTACCAATACAACAAATACTTCACGAGCCTCAAAAATAATATTAAACAATGTTGCTTGAGCGAATAGTATGTTTGGTAAAATGATACCAACTATTGGAAGCAGAAAACGCATATTATCCAAAAAATGTTGTTCTAATAATATTCACAATCCCCCATACCGCAACCATGACAAAAAGTGACAAAGTCCCCCAAACCATCATTTGTTTACCTTCAGACCTACTTTTATCATCTCCAGCGGTAGCAATAAACCGTATCGCACCAATAACAAAGAAGAATACCGCCATAGCCATAATAAGGAGCACAGAGGTGTTAAGAAGATTTACAAAAATAGTTGCAATGCTTTTGAAATCTTGAACTTGAGCAAACAAATTTGAAGGAAATATGATGATTCCCAAGAGTGCCAGTCTTCCAATACTGTTTATTCTTTTCATAGTCTTATGGATTGCCTGCAATATTATTTACCGTTGCACGAATAGCTTCCGCAAGTGCCCATGAACCCAGAATTATCAGAGCCCCTATAACTGTCCACAACAATGCCCTCCGCGCTTCCTCCAGCTTGGACGCATTGCCTTGTGCACTCACAAAAAGAAAGCCTGTATACACAATCATGAGTACAACGATAGGAAAAAGAATGTAAACTGCCGATTGCAGTATTAAACCCAATAATGTATACAAATCCGGATCACCGGCAAGTGGATTATCAAAAACTGCTGCAAGTGAAGACATATTTTTATGGTCTATTATTGTAAGGTGTTAAAAGCACAGTTAAATCTGTCGCCGATTGCGACACTGCGTTACCAGGAGTCAATGTACCCGACACAATACCATTCACCGCTCTTGAAAAAATATCATTAACTGCAGATTGTGGTGCCGGTTCCAACCATGCGCGAGACATGATAGCTGATTGTGTTTTTGTGTGCCCAAAGGGATCGGTACTATTCACCTCTGTAAGGACATCCCGACGAGCTGAAGGAAGCCCAGCATTGTTGGCTAGTAGTTTAGAGACTCCAGCATCAGAGAGTATTCGTGCAACCATAAGGGCAACTTGGGGATTTTTGGAGGCCTTTAGAACAGCTATACCGTAGAATTTTCCATATGTTAGCGATTTATGGGTATTTTTTGATTGAGGTAATGGAGCCATACCGAAATTAAGATTTGGGTTAATTTCCGTTAAAATGGATTCTTCACTCACAAATCCTGCATACATAGCCACTTTGTTAGCTGCGAACGCTTCTCGAGAACGTTCAAACGTCTTATTCCATGAATACACCGTCTTTACCGGATTAGAGAAAGATGTATAGAAACGTAGAGCAAGATCAGGTTTTTCCACGCGTTCATCAACAGAAAAAATATCTGTAATAAACTTATTATTGTGCTCTATAACTATAGAAACGCCTGTTTGCATTATAAGCGCACTTAAAATTTCTTTTGCATGAAGGACGTTGTCATACTCTCCAAATGCGATGCCACTCTGAATCAACTCCGATCCACCCACAATAGTAGAGAGACGGGGAACAAGTTGCACAAAAGTATCCCAATCTTGAGGTACCTGAGCTATTGCAGTTTTTGTAAAAATATCCCTGTTCCAGTACAAAACCAGCGGGTCTACAAAGAGAGGTAGTGCATAAATACCGTCAGACAATACGAACACATCTCCCCCTTCAACATAGGTGTCATAAAAATTTTGAAGGGGTATTGTTTCAAATGAAATAGGATACAATTTGTTTCGGAGCGGTAACAAACCTGAAGAATTCATAAGTACGAGATCAGGACTGTTCCCTGTTGCGATAGCTTCAAGTAAGTCACCATATATCGTATTGGGGTTTTTTTCAACGTACGAAACATTTTCAAAAGACTCGTTGTCTTTTTTTAAATCATTTATAACCATAGTCATCGCTCTATCCTCAAGTGGCGGCCCCCATATAACCACTGGAACAGTAAAAGCTGCATCATCACTCATGTTTTTATTCATTGCGATTGAGATAACACCAACGACGGCCATGACGCCGAATATCACAAGAAGTCCTATTTGAAATATGTTTTGGCTGTTATTTCCCATGTTTTCGGAAAATCAAACCATAATGGTATGCCCCTGCGTCAATAGAAGATACATACGTAAAATCTTCACCTTCGGCACAGGTACGTAACTCTGCCTCAGGAAATACATGATCCGTTTGTGGACCCATACCTCCAAAAGACTCACACCAATCCACCACAAGTACCTTACCTGAATCTTTCAAAATACGGTGTGCCTCATGTAGCACTGCAGATTTGTCACCCACCTGAAACAGTAGATTTGAAATGATTACCGCGTCAACACTTTGATCAGGAAGCGTTGATCCTCCTTCCTTCTCTAAATCACCATGTATAAACACTATTGATTCAAGATGGTGTTCTTGTGCGTAATGTATACTTTTAGTAAGTAGTTCTTGTTGAATATCTATAACAAACACCTTGCCTTTCTTACCTATTACTTCTGCAGCCTCCACTGCCAAGTAACCTGCACCTGCTCCAAAATCAGCAACTTCCATACCTTCTGCGAGCATAAACTGTTCTATGTTTCTTTTTGGATTAGCAAAAGCCATACGTAGTGTTTATTGTAACAAAAATCGCCCTCTTTCGGGTAGGATATTTGTGTATAACATTACTAAGTTGAAAGTTAAATGTTAAAAGTTGAAAGTACCCTCACCTTCGTTGAACACACTAGCCCGCGTATGCGGGCTAGTGAACTTTCAACTTTTAACTCAGAGACAGATGATTGCGGCAATGGAATCCCCAGCTCGTAGCTTCATTATCCGCACACCCTGTGTTGAACGACCCATTGAAGGAATTTCTTTTATATCAGTCCGTATTACTTGACCTTTTTTAGAAATTACCACAAGCTCCTCAATGTCTCGAGTAAGGATTCTGCTTGCCATCAAGGTACCTGTTTTTGTTGTCGTACTTGCGCATTTTATTCCAGATCCACTTCGTTTCTGTACTTTAAACTCAGAAAGTGCTGTCTGTTTTCCATAACCGTTTTCAGACACCACTAGTAGTGAAAGTTCTTTATCTTTTGTACCCTTTAGGGCAATATCAGCTCCAATTACAACGTCTCCAGTACCAAGCTTTACTCCACGCACACCAGCTGCAGCTCGCCCCATTTCTCGCGCGTCAGCTTCATTAAAACGTATTGACTGGCCTTTTTTAGTAGCCAACAGCACCGTATCACCCTTTTCTACAAAACTTGCCTGTATTAGCTTATCACCAGGTGCGAGCTTTATGGCGATAATGCCAGAAAGGCGAACGTCATGAAAATCTTTTGCTTTCGTCTTTTTTGTAATTCCACCTTTTGTAACCATAAGAAGTGAACCGTCACTTTCTTTTAGTTCTTTTGTCATTGCAACGACAGACGTTACTGACTCATCAGCAGAAAGTGGAAGAAAATTCATTACCGACTTTCCTTTTGTAGCACGCTTTCCCTCAGGTACATCATACATCTTGATTTGATATGTCTTACCTTTATCTGTAAAAAAGAGAAGGTCATCATGCGTACTTGCGGTGAGAAAAATAGTTACAAAATCTTCCTCCTTGGTATTGAGATCTATCACGCCTACACCTCCACGCTTTTGTTTTTTGTACTCATCAGGGTTTGTACGCTTGATATAGCCACCACGGGTAATCACCAAAACACTTTCCTCCTCAGCAATCATATCCTCAGGGGTCATGTTTTTAACTGGACCCTTGATAACACGTGTTCTTCGTTCGTCGCCGTATTTTGCTTTTACTTCTTCAAACTCACCTCTAATAAGCTCCGCCATTTTTTTCTCGCTCTTTAGGAGAGACTCAAGCCATTTTATAAGAGCCTGAACTTCTTTTAGTTCATTTTCAATTTTAATTCTTTCAAGTCCGGCAAGTTTTTGGAGGCGCATTTCAAGAATTGCAGTCGCCTGAATATCAGAAAAAGAAAACTTTTTCATCATGGCCGCTTTCGCAAGCGGAACGTCTTTTGACGTTTTGATGATTTTAATTATCGCATCTATATTATCGAGTGCTTTTTTTAGACCAAGTAGGATATGCTCTCGTGCCTGTGCTTTTTTAAGATCAAATTCACATCGACGCTTAACCACAAGTTTTCTATACGTCACAAACTCATCCAAAACTCCTTTAAGTGATAGAGTCTGCGGAACACCATCCACAAGTGCAACAAGGTTAAGGTGGAACGTGTCTTCTAATGCGGTATGTTTGTATAGGTAGTTGAGGACTTTCTGTGGTTGTGCTCCTGTTTTAAGCTCTACCACTATCCGAATATCTCTCGTTGATTCGTCTCGTAAATCACGCACACCCTCAAGTTTCTTTTGAGTCACGAGATTCGCCATACGCTTGATAAGCTCTGACTTATTCACGCGATAGGGTAGCGAAGTAATGATAATAGAAAAAGCACCTTTCTTATTCTCCACTATTTCCGCTTCGCCACGCACCACCATAGGACCTTTTCCTGTAGCGTACGCATGTCTAATATCTTTTTGGTTAAAGATAACGGCACCAGTAGGAAAATCCGGGGCTTTTACAAGATTAAAGATTTCATCTTGGGAGGCATCGGGGTTATTGATGAGGTGAATACACGCATCGACAACTTCGTTTAAGTTGTGCGGAGGAATATTTGTTGCCATTCCCACGGCGATACCAAGCGTTCCATTGAGAAGCAAGTTCGGGACCGCGGCTGGAAGCACAATTGGCTCATCACGAGTTTCATCATAGTTTGGACGCCACTCAACGGTCTCTTTTTCTATATCACGAAGCATCTCACTTGAAATCTTGGTCATTTTTGCCTCGGTATAACGCATAGCAGCAGGACTATCTCCATCAATAGAACCAAAGTTTCCTTGTCCGAGCACAAGTGGATACCGAGTGGTAAATTCTTGAGCCAATTTTACAAGTGCATCATATACTGCTGTGTCACCATGTGGATGGTATTTACCAAGCACATCTCCTACCACTGCTGCTGACTTACGAAACTTTGCACTGGAGACCAACCCCATCTTATGCATTGTGTAGAGAATACGGCGATGCACTGGCTTTAGACCATCCCGCACATCAGGAAGGGCTCTCTGTGTGATAACTGACATAGCATATGCAAGATAGGATTCCCGCATTTCACCAGTAATGGGGCATGCTATCACTGACGCATCTTGTTTCCCCTCCCCATTTTCTATTGATGGTGATTTCTTTTTATCCTCTTTTGCCATATGGTAATTGCCAGCAATACTACCACACTCCCCTTAAAAAGGCGAATAAAAAAGGGTAGATATTGGTAAATTAATCCTTATATATAGCGATAAAATATAATTCAGTAGCATTACAGAGTATCCACCGATGAAGTCCCTGTGGAGGTTCCATAGCTTTCAGGCGTCGCTTGAGAAGATGATGCATACACATCCTCGAGCTTAGATTCATTTAGTAACGAAGTTTGAAGCTCCATCTCCCAGTTATTTTGTTCAGAAAAATCTGCCCCACCATCCTCCATGAAAGTATTTGAAGAATTAAAAAGTGTTGTGGTATCTGTAACCTGACCGTTCCCATCTGTGTCTACAGTACCATTGTCGGGAGACCGACTTCCATAATTACTTATAAGAATACCACCTACCCAAATAAGGACGATTAAACCGGTAAGGACACATGTAAAGAAAAGAGCATACCGCTTTCGTACATCTTTTGGCTTTTCCCGTAAATTATCAAAATATTCTAAGAACATGTATTTTTGATATCAGAGAGTAGATAGATATCTGTGTATTAACTTGAGAAGACTACAATTTCGTTCTGCTTATCTTCAAGATCTTTGTTTTTAAGAGTTAATTTACTTATCGGCTTATGATTATCAGTTGAAGCTCCCTCTTCTTTTAGGAAGAGCTGAAGAGCTTTCGGTATTCCCATATCAATATGATGCATGGGTATAATCATCTTTGGCTCGATAGAAATCGCAAGCTCATAGGCTTTTTGCGGGCTCAAAACTCCATCACCTCCAATAGGAACAAAAAGGATGTCAATCTTATCAAGCGCTTCTTGCAACCCTTTGGGTAATTCTTTGGTACTCAACGCACCAAGAAAAAGAAGAAACATTTTTTCAAAAGTTACTAGGTATGCAGTGTTAATGCACTCCTTACCTCCGTATTCAGTTGTTGTTTGGAAACCCTTTATCACTATATCGCGTACCTCGTATTCACCTGGGCCTCGAACAACAAAAGGCTCTTTTTCTCCATGACTCACTTGATCAATACCTGTAAAATCAGGGTGTTCTGAGGTAATAAAGGCAATATCTGCACCGAAACGTGTCTGCTTGAGCTTTGAATTTTTTGAAATTGGATTAAAAGCAAGGGTGATATCCCCAAAAGACACTTTAAAGAATTCTCCGCCATGGTGAGTTATTATCATATATGCCTGCAGAGTATAGCATGGACGAGTTGAAAGTTAAAAGCATGCCCTGTACCGAGCTTGCTCTGGTACGGGGTAAAAGTTGGAAGCAATTTCGCCTTCGGCGAAACCCAACCGCGTTTGTGAACTTTTAACTTTGAACTTTTAACTTTCAACTCGCATCCTTTACAACCTCTAAGCTCTCCTGTAAAGTTACCCCATTACCAGCAAACCCAAACGGGTTAGCTTGGAGGCTAACATTGTGATGTTCATCAGGTTTGGATGTATGACACACAACACCTCCGGCTTTTTAGTATACATATGGAAACAGAAGTGCAGAAAGTAAAAATAGATGGGGAAAACGATATTCTAGGAAATACTACAGATTTGAGTCAAATGGCTGTATTTCTTGAGAAAAGTCCACTTCCACCTGGAGAGGGTGACCTTGTAGAAGGTCCTGTGGTTGCCACTGCCAAGAATAAAGTATTTATTGAGTTACATCCTTTTGGTACGGGTATTATTTACGGACGAGAATTTCTCACTGCAAGTGATATCTTGCGCCGCGTCAAACCAGGTGACACTATAGCAGCAAAAGTAGTTGGCACTGCAAACAGTGAGGGGTATATCGAGCTTTCACTTATGGAAGCACGACAAGCTCTTATTTGGGCTGAGGCTGAAAAAGCAGTCGCAAAAGGTACTGTATTTGAAGTACTTGTCAAAGAAGCAAACAAGGGAGGACTTATGCTCGAATGGCAAGGTGTTACTGGCTTTTTACCAGCAAGTCAGCTCAAACCCGAAAATTATCCACGCGTAGAAGACGGTGATCGTGGAAAAATCCTTGAAGAACTCAAGCAACTTGTTGGTCACAAACTTTCTGTAGTTATCATTACTGCTGATGCAGAAGAGAATAAACTCATCTTCTCAGAACGTGGTCCGCAAGAAGAAAAAGGAAGTACCACTGAACGCTTTGCTGTCGGAGACACAGTAGAAGGTGAAGTCACTGGTGCTGTTGACTTCGGAATTTTCATCAAAATCGATGAGGGTCTTGAAGGACTTGTACATATTTCAGAAATAGATTGGGGTCTCGTTGAGAATCCAAAATCTATGTACAAAATAGGTGAAAAGCTTAATGTTAAAGTGATTGAGATTAAAGACGGCAAAGTTTCACTTTCTATAAAAGCATTGAAAGAGAACCCTTGGAAATCAGCAGCAGAGAAATACAAGAGGGATCAAATGGTTGAAGCAACTATCATCAAGTACAACAAGCACGGAGCACTTGCTTCTATTGAAGAAGGAGTTGCTGGGCTTGTACATATCAGTGAGTTTGCGAGTGCAGAAGAACTTCACAAGAGCTTGGAACTTGGACGCAGTTATAAGTTCAAGATTACACTCTTTGAACCAGCCAGCCAACGTATGACACTTTCTTTCAAGTACGACAAAGCCGAGAAAGATGTTGATAAAAAGTAAGTTTAAACAAGTATAACAACGAGCAAGCCGCCAAATTGGCGGCTTGTTTATTAATAACTGTTTGGAACCTTTTTCAAACTCCGTGACTTTTGCTTAATGCAAAATCTCTGGCTCCTTTCCAAGTACTTCAAAAATTGACCTCAAGACAAAGAAGTTATGAACTGAAAAAAAACCACTAGACTCCTTAACATACAATGTCACACTTGATTCTCCAACCGAAACAACGACGCCGGGAACCTTCCCTTTGTTCAACTTAGAAACAATAGAGGATTCCAGACCTTGCTGTAGTTCCGGTGAAAGAACCGGTCCCAACAACTCATACTGTATCGTCGTTGTTCGTTGTATTTTTATTTTGGAAACTTCATCAGCGTTTGCAAATTCCGAAATCAGTACAAAAAAAGATACAAACAACATTGCAATTAACGTTTTAGCCTTCATGCCCTCTCTCCTTCATGTTGTATGAATGTTGTGAGAAAAACTCTCCTATCACCTTTATGTATTATAACACATACACAACATATTTGCAAACCCTATACAGACAAAAGCTCGAATTAACGAGCTTTTGTCATGTATGTTACCTGTATCTATAAGCCGGATTCTGTATCTTCTCTTTCAAGAAAACGACAGTTATTTATCTAGCCTTGTGATTACTCACAAAGTCAAGCGGCACTTTCGTTCGCAAGCGAACGAACACGGCCTTGCACGTGAGTAAGGATTTAGCCGTTTCACTCTTCGACTTCGCTCAGAGTAAACTCTAAGCTTATACAAAGATTCATCCTTCAAAATCGAAGGATGTCCTTCCCTTTCGGGTCAGACGTCACTGCTCGCACCTCTCCGAATCAACTTATTGAGTCGGGACGGGCGTTACCCGCTACCCTTCTGCCAATTTTATCCACCACGGGTGGTTTAAAACTGAATACCCTCCTTCGCACATGGCGTGCTACGACGGGTGCTCAATTTTGTAACTGCCTGTGGCAGACAAAATCGGCACGTGTCCGGACTTTCCTCACCCTGTAGTGAACATGTTCTACTACGGGGCGCAACTGTCCGATACAGGACAGTAGTATTATGACACGCGTACATTAAAACACAAGGTTAGAAGCTATACACGTACGCTAAAACAACCTCTACCACCTTTTCCATATTTTTAGCTGAACATTTATCTATTGTGTCTCGTGTGGTATGCCAGTATGGATACGTAAAGTCCATCAGCAGAGTGCTTGGTATACCAACGGCATTTAGTGAAACATGGTCATCATAGATATTCACAAACTCACCGTACGAAAAAAGTTCTGGATACATAGCATGCCCAATGGACCAAACACGCTCTGTATTTGCCTTTGCATCTCTATATGAAGTACCTTCAATTATGAATTCAAGATTTGCATCACACACCATATCGACTATAAGACCTGCCTCTGGAAGATTGCTACTGTAAAAATCAGTCCCGTGTTGAGCAAAATACTCTGAACCGTACGGTCTCCACGGATTGCGAAGCACTGTCATTTGCACCCGGCACAGGGGCATCTCCATAGTTTTTATCTTGGTCAGCATGGGCACGACTATCGTAGTGTGCTCCAAGAATAATTCGGTTTGTCTTCTCGGGTGTAAACCTACCCACAATGTTAACAAATGAAAACTGTTCATCATCGTTTTGCGTGTGCACCCATTCTTGTTTTTCGACAGTCCAAGTCGAGGTTGCGAGTTCATTTGTAATCCATTTAATCACCTCACTGTGCCCAGGCATTCCAGAGTACCGCGAACCAAATGAAAGCTGTGTCTGAATATCTTGAAGTAATCTGTTCTCCTCTCCATATTGCACAGAGACTTCTTCTTCCGAATTTAGTGATTGTTCATTTGGTACCGATGTATTTTGTTTTGGAGTATACGCGACATACAAAAGGAAACATAGAAGACCTAATCCTATTACTGTAGCCACCACTTTCAGACCACTCATAAAGTGGCTTTACGTAAGAGTTCCATGGAGTGGAATTCTACGGGAGCCAAATCATCTGTAAACACATCATACTGTGATAGTGTTGGGAAAATATCTTCAAGTTCTACAAAATATTTCAAAAAACTACGTATCGTTCTATCGTTCGTATTTGCTAATGCTGTTTTCGTAAGTTTGGGAACCTTTGTACCTTTGGTTGCGACAAGCACTATATTTTGTGGACCTGATAGTTCGGGTGACTCCATGGCAAAAATGTACACAGAATCAAAAACCTCACTAAAAGTAGCGACAATCGATCCGAGTAGTGAGGGGGGCAGTGTATCAAGAGACGAAATATAATTACCAACATACACACCCCCGTCCGTGAGACGACTATAGAGGAGTTCGCAGTACTCTTTGGTCATAACTTGAAAAGGAAGTGAGTACAAAGATGAGTACATATCTCCAAAAATCAATTCATACTGTTGTTCGTTGATTCTCAGAAACTGCCTCCCATCTGCCACATACTCACGAATACTATCAACCTCAGGTACCATAAAATACTCATGGGCAAGATTAAAAAGTATCGGTTCTATATCCACAACATCTACCACAATTCCTCGGTACTCTTTATTAATTTCTTTTGCTACAGTCCCCGTACCTGCACCAAGCACCAGAGCATGTGTAAGTGTAGCTGGGTCATGAAAAAAATTATATAGCTTGTAATACAACGTATACGGAAAAAGAAGGTCGCCCGTTGGAAGCTGTATGCCTGAAGAAAAAGACCTATCTTGACGGAGGAGTCTCGCAGGTTGGCCTGAAAGTACTGTGTCTACCACCATAACCTTTTCATACAAACCATCTTTTGAGAAAAGGACTTTACCACCTCCTGCTAGGACCTCCGACTCTTTCACGTCAAGTAAGGGTATAGATAAAGCACCAATAACAACAAGGTAAAAAAGTATATCTAAACGTTTGAAAGATGTTTTGTTATATCTCCCTGCTACACCAACTAACACTACCAATACACCCATTGCATACATAGACATAGAAATACCCACATATGGAATTAACACAAAACCAGACAAAAGACTTCCAAGTATTGAGCCCAAGGTTGATGAGAAAAATACTTCACCACTCACTTGACCTATACCCCGCTCTGATAGCACAAGACAATAAATTGACTGACAAAATGTGCAAAGATAACAGTACTACCAGCCAGAGATACGAGGAGGTAGAAAAAATTTTTATCAGGATGTTTATCTGCAAGTCGTCCACCATGCCAATACCCAACAGATAGAGCGGCGAGAATTATACTCACCACACTTGAAAAGGAAAATATAGTATTGCCAAAAAATGGTGCTAGGATACGGACAGCCATTACTTCAACAGCGAGGATTACGGCTCCTGTTATAAAAATAACGTACAATAAAACATCTCGTTTATATAGCAACAGTAACCGCTTAAAAAACATTTTTTTAGTATATAACCTATTTGTAACTATTTCTACTCTGAAATAACTTTAAAGTACGCGAAGGTACTATCGTACAATTGCCTGAGTACCCTCTACAATTCCCCACGTTTTTGAAAAACCTGCAGGTACCTCTAGCACATATTTTGCGGATGCGGATGGAGTGAATATTTCCGGATACGACTCTGGTGTCGCGTTTTCTTTTATGTGAACCACCTTCATGCTCTCATCAAGCCAAATGATATCTATGGCAAAATGCATATCCGGCATCCAAAATGTATGTGTATCCACATCATCAAAGATAAACAACATACCAGTTCCCTCTTCTAAAGCCTCTCTTCCAGAAAGTCCCTTGCTCCGTTCTGCATCTGTAGAAACTGTCTCTGCTTGCACAGAAACGTTTTTAAAAACAACCGTTACAGTATTTGAATCTACATCTGTGTCCTGTTCAGTTTTTCCTACCAAGGTAAGCACGGTAATAAGCACCACAAGTACCATACCAATCAAGGCAACGCCAATGGCAATGTACGTATATTTTGTCATGGTTATCTTTATATCTACTTGTTACTTTTTCTAGCTTTTATATATTCAACAATCACTGGAACTACCGAGAGTGCTATTATAGCGAGTATAACAAGTGAAAAATTATCTTTTACTATTGGGATGTTACCAAAGAAGTATCCTAAGAGGGTAAAGCCAAAAACCCAAACAAGCCCTCCTACAGCATTGTAGTATACAAACTTCACATAATTCATTTTCCCCACACCTGCTATAAACGGTGCAAAGGTTCTTACGATTGGGACAAATCGTGCCAAGAAAATTGTTTTTCCACCATACTTGTCGAAGTATTTTTGTGTTTTGTTAATATATTCTTGTTTAATAGGTACCCTTGGATTGTCTATTAGCTTTTGTCCAAAAAAGTGACCTATCCAGTAATTCATGGTATCACCAAGGAAGGCAGCAACCCACAACAACACGAGTAAGATATAAATATTAAAAGAACCTATTGCGGAGAAAGCCCCTGCCGCGAAAAGGAGTGAGTCCCCTGGAAGAAATGGCACAAACACAAGTCCTGTTTCGATAAACAATATCGCAAACAGAATTACATATGATACGGTTCCATATTGCACAATAATATCGCCCAAATGGGTGTCAATATGCATTATAAAATCCAAAATATATACAAATGTTTCCATACCTAGATATAACTATCTCAGCATACCACACCGATACTTACTGTTCATTCTTATAAAAAGGTATACTACTCAACATATGTTTACACAAGAAAAGATTTCAGAAAATGAGGTGCAAACGATTCTTTCTGTATTTGCTATAGGTACAATCAAAAAAATCAAACCACTCGAAACAAGCGGAAATATTACCTATATTGTTGATACAACTCAAGGAAAATACGTTCTTAGACTTTCACCCTCCGGATATCGATACCGGTCAAAAAACGAAATACTTGGGGAGCTTGAACTCATAAAACACCTCACGAGATACGCTATTCCTTCTCTAACTCCCATTACTACAAAAAATGGTGAGACTTTGTTGTCGTGGAAAAAGCATCACGGATATGTACGTGAGTTTAATAAAGGCAAAGAAAAAGCAAACCCAACATTACATGAGATTGAATTATTTGGTGAGTGGTTGGGAAAATTTCATAGCTCAATCGAAGGTTTCTCAACCAAACACAAAAGAATTCATCGCTGGGATGTGAACACAACAAAGAAAAATTTTGTTTTTGACAAAGAAATGATTTTAAAAAGCAACTTTCCCAATAAAAAAGCTTTCTTACAAAAGCTATCGGCTGAATTATCTGAAATCAATTTTTCAAAATCTTTACCCAAAGGAACTATCCATGAGGACCTTGGAAAGCGACACGTGTTGTGGGAGAAAGACAGTATTGTTGGTGTTATTGACTTTGATAGAAGTTATTATGGAGAACTCATCCTTGACCTCGGGCAAGCGTGTCGTGGCTGGTGTTTCTCAGAGAAAAGTGGTAAGTGGAGTATGGCTCATTTTGAGGCTCTTATTTCAGGTTACCAAAAGTATAGAAAAATGACTGTGTTAGAAAAGAAAAATATTGTTGATGCAATACGATTTGGAATCCTTGAAAGAAGTTTGTCGTTTGCGTTACATTTTACAACTTCAAAGGATGTTGCAGATGCAGAATATGCCAACTACTCTCTGCACACTCTTTTAAAAAATATTGAGGAAAATAGAAATGCTATTGAAAACATCTTGGAACACAAAACCGTCTAGTGTCATAAAACGACACGAGACGGTTTTTTTCGGTTTGACTTGCTACTCAATACCGAAAATCAGGACCCTTCCGAGTCCAAAACGATCTTATGAAGATGGTTTTGTTTTTGTATGGTTTGAGTGTTTCCATATCCTCCGCAATCCATTTCTTTGCGTTTTGAAAATTACTCAAAAGTTCAGAAAGAATTGGGATGATGTTGTGTGGGTCGTACCGTACACCAGTGCCTGCCCAACCTGTCTTCTGGTCCCATGCAAACTGCCCGTTTTGGAACCATCGCCATGCACGGGGTAACCAGAAAAGAAAATGCGAAAACACATTCGCGACCTGCACATACAAGATGTGGTCGTATGCATCAAGGGTGAGCACTGCACCTCTAACCGTGGCATGCACATCTTCTACGATAAGCATCTCACATGCATAAGGGTCTGCAAACTCCGACAGACAGTCTCTGTCCGCCTCATGACGGATTTGCTTAAAGTTGTCCGCATCAAAGTGACTTGCTTGTACACCTTGATTTCGACACTCCTCAACAAACTTTCTTCGCAGAGTGCTCTTGCCAGTATTTCCAATACCAGTAATGAGAATTTTCTTTCCCATCATTCACCCCATTCGTTAAATTTGAAAAAAATCTATTCTTTACCTAAAATCATTATATAACTTTTTTTCTTATGTGTCAAATTTATTGATGCTGGTGACTTTATCAGCCCTACCCCGAAGAAACTTTGTTTCGGAGGATAGAGGAGGGGGGATTTGATTATATGGATAAGATTATAGAGATAAGTACAATTTATTATTATGTCACTGGAAATCCCTTTAACCCAGAAAAAGAAGGGGGTACTGACAGGTGAACATCACGGTAAATAGCGAAACAGGACTACAATCCGAAGAAGTCAACGATAGTTTTTGAAGTATCAATCGCGCTGGTCGGTGTCGGCCTTTCAAGAGCATTGGCTTTTGCCATGCCGCCAGGCCACTCATGTACGCCGTTATTCACCCGATATAAGACTACGGGCTCAGCGCAGTGCGCATTGGAAAGTCTGTCGACCGACTTGCCGTCGCTTCCCGCGTGCACAACAGGGGAAGTCGACACTGCGCCGGTACACGCATTGCGCGCTGCCCAGTCGGCGAACTCCTGCTCTACGGGAATATGACTACTTCCATTCACTGCTTTCGATCCGCGACCTCCTTCATACGGGACATTCTCGTCGTTTGTCCCATGCATGATGAAAATGGGCATCTGACGCGCGGGCCTACAGGTTGAGATACCAATCGTTCCCGACACGGTAGCGGCACCTGAAAATAGGTCCGATGCCTCGCATGCCAGACGTTGCACCAACATGCCACCGTTTGACATGCCGGTCATGTAGATACGGGAGGAATCAACATGATATTTTTTCTTGATCTCTTCGATAACTTCGCGGGCATATCCAACATCGTCCACGTTCTTATCTGAATCTACTGCTCTCCCACAGCAATCGCCCGCGTTCCACACGGGGGCCTGGAGGACTCCCCATGACGTCCCCTGGCCGTAGACGGCAATAAACCCTCGCTGATCGGCGAGTTCAGAGAGATGGGTTGAACGCGCGAATTGCTCGGCGTTGCCAAACCCTCCATGGAAGCCGAAGAGGACTGGATACGAGACAGAGGGATCGTAGTCCAGGGGAATATGGACACGATACGATCGCTCCAAGTCATCTTGCTTGAAAGAAAATTCATAGTCCCCAGGTGCCGTCATCGGAAATGTCGGACTGCCGGTTCCCCCAGATTGAGATTGAGAACATCGGGGACATCCCGGTCCTTTTACACAATCTGAAGCTTTGTGGGTCGCACTACCTCATTAGGCCATATGGGTCAACAAAACTAACAGGTTGTCAGTGCGGAGGCGGAGGGATTTGAACCCTCGAAGGCTTTCACCTTGCCGTCTTTCCAAGACGGTGCACTAGACCACTATGCGACGCCTCCCTAAAACATTTGCTACACAAATGTTCGTGCGAACATTTGAATCACATGTTTTAGCCCTGTGTTACGAAAAAACTTTTCGTAAATGACACTATAGCACGTTCTTTACTCAGTTTAAAAACAGCTTTTATTTCAGGCACAATTAATCTCATTGATTGCTTCCTGCCCGCAGGCAGGCACTACGTTCGCAATGACGACGACGTTACGAAAGGTTAATTGGAGTTGGTGTTAGGACTTACGCAAATGGATGCAGTTCGAGGCGCGCAAACAAAATACTACGAGGCGTATGAGTATACGGTAAGGAGTATTTTGTGTAGCGCAACGAAGAAATGCACCGTTTCCGTAAGTCCTATTACAGTTGGGGGCCGAGGAGTGCCTGCACCCTCTCCTCCACAGGAGGGTGTGTTTTAAAAAGATTCCCCAAAATAGCACTAATTCCTTTTTTCCTTCCAAAAGGGTCCGCAATGAAAAGATGTGATGTTGCATGACTTGCGCGCTTCATTCCGCCCATCGCCTCGGCTGACTGACTTATTTTCTGCAATGCTGAAGCAAGCCCATCAGGATATCGAGTGAGCAGAGCACCTGAAGCATCAGCCAAAAATTCACGCTTACGTGAAATAGCCATCTGTATGAGAGAAGCTGCTATTGGCGCAAGAATGATAGCGACAAGTCCAAGTACATACACGATAGGGTGTATGTTCCTGTCTCTGTTTCCTCCTCCATAGAAAAGCATACGTATGAAAAAATCTGAAAGAATTGCAACAAATCCAGCAAGTACCACGGCTACAGTCGAAACGAGAATATCCCTATTACCGATATGTGATAACTCGTGTGCAATCACTCCTTCTAGCTCAGTGCGGTTTAGTAGATTCACAAGACCAGTCGTGACCGCCACAACACCGTGTTCAGGATCACGACCTGTTGCAAAAGCGTTCGGGGACATATCTTCTACGACGTAGACTCGTGGTTTGGGAAGTCCTGCAGTAATAGCAAGATTCTCTACAATATTATGCAGTTCTCTAAACCTCACAGAATCGGCCTCATATGCCCCTGTCATTCGTATTACGAGCTTGTCAGAGTTCCAATAGCTATACATATTCATAGAGACTGCAAAGATGACTGCTATATAGAGAAACAGTGGACTGTTCATATACCAGCTTATCGCCCATCCTACCGCTATCACCACAAGGAAAAAGAATGTCATCAAAAACCACGTTTTACGAATATTTGAATTTTGATATGTGTAGAGTGTGGCCATAGTAATAAAGATTAAAACATCTGAGCAGAAGCAATCTTAATAAGCATACCGGCTAATATAATAGCAACTACAAGAGCAATAAAACCATATACAATACTTTTTGACACATGGTGTGCAAGTCCAGGATCCTCTTCTTTGTTTGGATACTCATCGAAAAGTCCATGTAAAATCATCATCCGCAAACTAGCAAAGGAGATAACGAAAACGGCTGAAGATAACAATCCTACCGCAAGTATAGGTAGTAGTGTATCGGGACGTACCCATAAAAGTACTCCAAGCACGAGAAGTCCAGCTGTAAAAATAAACGAAACAATAAATATACTCACGTGAACCAATAATCGACGTTGCCACCGAGGCTTTTCTTTTACTTTTCTCCCTACGACTTCCCTGCGTGCACTGTCCACCCTAACCTCATGGTCGCTTGTAGGTACCTCACGCATCAACCGGTGGCTGTGTATACGTACTCGTGCTTCAGTAGACATAAGTCTTATATAGTTATTCTTCTGTCGGCGTAGTTGTTTCCCCTTCTTTTTTGTTTGGGATGGTCAAACGTATTACTGTTTTTGCTTTTTCATTTGTTTTGTACGTACTATCAGAAGACCATACGAGGTAGTTCTTTTTTTCGAAGCGTCCCTTTCTTCGAGAGTGCCGTTCAAGTGCATCCGCAAGCTCAAGCTCGGTAATTTTCTTAATGTTTTTGATATACTCCACGCAGGTCACCACATCCGCAAGCTCATCTATGAGTTCTTGTCGTGAAGCCGTTTCGGGTAACGCACTTGCCTCTTCTTCCACTTTCTTCATGAGTTCAATTTCAAACTCCTCGTCATCAAGCGTGCGCACCTCGCACTCCTTACCCTTCTCTTTGATTAAGTCAGGAACATTATCCCAAACAAGCTTGTTGTAATAGATTCGCTCGGACATACTCTAAAAATCAACTTTTACGGGATTTTTTGCTTGCGTTTCTTCACCAAGTTCGAAGTACTCCATCGCTTTAAACTTAAAGAAATTCCCAACAACGTTCCCAGGAAATTGCTCTAGCGCAGTACGTAAATCACGCACATTGCTGTTGTAGAAACGACGAGCAGCCTGAATCTTGTTTTCAGTATCCGTAAGTTCTCGCTGAAGTTCAAGAAAGTTTTCATTTGCCTTAAGGTCAGGGTAATTTTCAGCAACCGCAAGAAGTTTGCCGAGTGCAGAATTAAGTCCTAAATCAGCCCCCTCAAATGCTTGGATTTGTTCCGGAGTAATATTTGATGCATCTATCTGCATAGAGGTAGCTTTTGCTCGTGCTTCCATAACCTCATTGAAGGTTTCTCGCTCGTGTGACGCATACCCCTTCACCGTTTCGACTAAGTTTGGAATAAGATCATATCGACGCTTAAGTTGAGTATCGATATCCGCCCACGCTTCTTTGGAATTGTTGATAAGTGCTACAAAGCGGTTGTACATGAAAATACCCCAAATAAAAACCACTGCTATAGCACCCAAGATTATGTATAAAATCATACGTAAATTTAAATAGTAATAGTAATGCCTTAATGGTATACAGTAAGTGCACTACTTGCATTCAGTATACCATAGTAAGAGTAAACTTTTATGAAATCTACAGTATTGTGTGTAGCTTTATTGACATTACATCACTTCACTATAGAATTAGTGTCGATAGGTTAAACTATTTGCAGTGTAGCTGACGTAGCAATAGAGCGCATGTTTTATTTTGTTGGCAGTCTGTATTAGAAGTGAGTAAAATTTTATTGATATAAATTATGGATGACAACAAAAGTGGATTTTCACGACCAATGGTCAAGGGGAACTGGCAATGTTCTGAATGTAAAGCAGAAATAACACAACTTCCATTCCAACCACATGAAGATAGACTCAACACACTAAAGTGTCTTGACTGTCACCGAGCGGGACGTTCTTCTCGTCCTGAGCGCTCAAATGGTGGTACACGACCAAGTAGACCTATGGTACAAGGTTCTTGGACCTGTTCTGGTTGTGGAAAAGAGATTACCGAACTTCCTTTCGAACCAAAAGGAGATCGACCTATCAACTGCAACGAGTGCTTCAAAGCCTCTCGCCCACCACGTGAAGAACGTCGTTGGTAGCAAACCAAATTTTCTTAAAGTTGACAATACCACGTTTTGCGTGGTATTGTATTTTTGGAAATACAATTTCGTATAAATCCCTACTCAAGGAGATGTTATGAGCGTAATTTTTGAAGTCACTGTTCCCAAAGAGAAGTTTGTAACTTTCGAAAAAGACTGGGAGTTGATCGGTCAACCTCTAAGAAATATGTGTGAAGTCACATATGAAAAGGTTGGCAACGACACAAAGTTCAAATTTAAAGTGGAGAATGCCCTTGTGGCAAAGATTCTTGCTACTGATGTTTTTGGAGAAAATGGTTTTCTCACCAGGTCGGGTTGGCAATCTTCCAAAAACTTCTAAAGAATTTACTCAATGGAAGGGAGAAACAGCAACCCAAATGTTTCTTTAAACCGACATACGTATAAAAAAGGCTGCCCTATATGGACAGCCTTTTCTTATTAATTCCTTCTTGAATAGGTCCTTTTACATCATACCTCCCATGCCACCCATTCCTCCCATTCCTCCCATCTCAGGACCATGTTTATGATCATCAGGTGCGTCCGCTATTGCTGCATCGGTCGTAAGGAGAATAGCTGCTGCACTAGCTGCATTCTGTACTCCTGAACGAGTTACTTTGACAGGGTCAATAATACCCTTATCAAGCATATCAATGTACTCACCAGAAATTGCATCGAAACCAAGGTTGCCTTTGTCATTTGCAACTTTGTTTACGACTACCATAGCACCATCCTCTCTCCCTGCATTAAATGCAATCTGGTACAGAGGCATCAACAGGGCTTTGAGCATAATTTCATATCCTGCAGCAAATTCTGGATTTCCTTTTTTATCTGCAAGCTTCTCAGTGAGTCGATGTGCAATCTTCGCAAGTGCAGTTCCACCACCAGGAACGATACCTTCTTCTATGGCTGCCTTTGTGGCATTTACTGCATCTTCAATCTTAAGTTTCAGATACTTCATTTCTGTTTCAGTGGCAGCACCTACGCGAATAACTGCTACTCCACCTGCAAGTTTTGCAACGCGTTCCTCAAGTTTCTCTTTGTCAAACTTGCTTTCAGTGGTTTCAAGTTGCTTCTTGAGTGAATCAACTCGCTTAGTGATTTCTGTTTTTGATCCTTTTCCACCAATAATAAGTGTCGAGTCTTTTGTAGAAACGACACGTGATGCCTTTCCTAGGTGGGCAAGTTCTGCTTTTTCCAGAGAAAGACCAACATCTTCTGAGATAACCTGTGCTCCCACAGTAATAGCAATATCTTGCAACATGTCTTTCTTGCGATCACCGTACCCAGGAGCTTTGATTACCAATACATTGAAAGCGCCTCGAAGTTTGTTGACAACAAAAGTTGCGAGTGCTTCACCATCACAATCATCTGCAATAATAACTAAATCTTTAGATCCTGATTGTGCCATTCGTTCTAGAAGCGGTAGGATATCCTTAATCGATGAAACTTTTTTGTCAGTGATAAGTACGGACACTTCTTTGTACTCAGCTTCCATTCTCTCGGAGTTAGTGACCATGTACGGTGAAATGTATCCATTGCTAAATTCAAGTCCTTCTACCACCTCACTCTCAATACCAAATGACTGACTCTCTTCAACAGTAACGACCCCGTCCTTACCAACTTTTTCAATTGTTTCTGCAATCACCTTCCCCAGCTCTTCACTTTCTGCTGAGACAGTGGCAACCTGACGAATTTCATCGTTACTCTTCACTGCTTTTGCCATTTTCTTTAATTCCTCTACCGTGTCTTTCATAGCCTCATCAATACCGCGTCGGACATTCATTGCGTTTGCACCGAGTGCTGTACGCTTCATTCCCTCACTCACAATAGCTTGCATCAGAATCACTGCAGTCGTCGTACCGTCACCTGCAGTATCGTTCGTCTTTGAAGCAACCTCCTTCGCAATTTCTGCACCCATGTTTTCAAACTTGTCTTTGAGTGTTATTTCTTTCGCAATTGAAACACCGTCGTTGGTGATAGTAGGACTTCCGTACCCCTTATCAAGTGCTACGTTTCTTCCACGAGGGCCTATAGTGATTCGCACCGCATTACCTACTGCGTCAACTCCTCGTTTGAGGGCCTTACGAACATCTTCGTTATAAATTATTTCTTTATTTGCCATAATGAAAATTAAATACGTTTACTGGTAAATGCACTGTCTGAGCGTGCCTATTTTTCTATAACCGCACTTATATTGCTTTCAGATACAAGATAGTACTCTGTTCCTTGGTACTCAACCTTGTCTCCCCATTGGAAAATAACGATTTCACCAACGGCAACATCGAGTGGTATGCGCTTTTCTCCATCTTCATCCCATCTACCAGGACCCACTGCCACGACCTCACCGCGGTCGGCCTTATCACGGTTAACTGTTTCGGGAATAATAATGCCAGAAGGAGAACGTGTACCAATCTCATCATCAGAAAGTGGTCGAATGAGCACTTTATCACCCAACGGGCGAAGTGTTACTTGAACTGCTGTGTCTTTTGACATAATGCCGAATATTTATTATTGGTAAAACCTATGCGACTTTTGTCTTCATAGGTAAAGGGTTGGCATAGTATACAGGAATTTTTTCATTAACGTCAACTTTCAGCAGAAGCTCAAACATATTGTCAGAAACTGGTATTCAGTGTACTATCTCTCTCATGCAATTTATAGCTTCAATACTTCCATATATACAAGTCGCGCTTGCAATATTTTTAATTACAGCGATTCTTTTACAATCTCGAGGCTCATCACTTGGTGGAGCGTTTGGTGGAGATGGTATGGGTTCTACATTTTACACTAGACGTGGAGCTGAAAAAACACTCTTCCAAGCCACAGTTGTACTTGGAGTACTTTTTGCTGGTACAGCTTTTCTAACTCTTTTTATATAAAACGAGTTAGGCTTAACTACGTGTGTTTTGTTTTCCGTTGAAAAAAACGAGTACTGACGGTTCATATATAAATATCCGTTGATGTGTACTGAACACTTTATACAATCGTATGACTTCAAATCAACACACTGATCCTGACGCAATATATTCATACTCTCTCACCCTATGTAACCGACTCCGTATCCTAAGCTCATTTGAGCGATTGGTTATCGGAGTACTTTTTTTGCTTGTGATAATAAGTGGAACCTCACTCGCCTATCAAGCGAACAAAAACACCTTCGTGGAGATACCTCGGGTGGGTGGAAGACATGTTGAGGGTATTGTAGGTACCCCAAGGTTTATTAACCCCCTCTTAGCGATTTCCAATGCTGACAAAGACCTTACTGCCCTTGTATATGCTGGACTACTTTCAAGGGATGCAGAAGGTACTCTCATACCAGAACTTGCAGAATCTTATACTGTTTCAGAGGATGGCCTTCTGTATACATTTACTCTCCGTGACAACGTAACATTCCATGATGGTACACCACTTACAGCCAAGGACATTGTATTTACTGTCGAGCAAGCTGGGAATGCTTCTGTACGAAGCCCGTCATTTGCAGACTGGGAAGGAGTACAGATTGAGCAAATTGACGAACGAACTGTCACATTTACCTTGCCAGAACCATATACACCTTTTATTGAAAATCTGACACTTGGTATACTCCCTTCACACATATGGGAGGGTCTTTCAGCAGAAGAGTTTCCTTTCAGTCAATTTAATATTACCCCTGTGGGTTCAGGGCCATACATGATTGAAATGATTGAACGTGATAAATCAGGAATACCCACAATATATAAACTCACTAGGTTTAAAGATTTTGCATTAGGATCACCATACATACAAACCATTGAGTTTGTTCTCTTTAACAATGAAGAAGAGGCACTCACGGCATACAAGACAGGTGCCGTACAAGCAGTAAATAGTATCACTCCTATGCGCTTGGAAGAATTTTTAAATACAGATACAAAAAATACTACCGCAATACATCGTGCTCCTCTTTTACGCGTGTTTGGTATTTTCTTTAATCACAACAGACAACCTATTTTTTTGCGCAAAGAAGTTCGAGAAGCACTTGATGAAGCGACACCAAAAAAAGCTATAGTCGGAGAAATATTTCGTGGTTACGGAACACCCCTTGATGGACCACTTCTCTTTTCCTACCTTACAAGTACCTCTTCTAATGACACAGCACGCACAGAAGAAACTGCGCCAGGAGAGGAAACCGATACAGAAGATGGAGACGAAAAAAGTGCAGTGAACCATATTGAGCGAGCAAGACAAATTCTAGAAGATGCCGGTTGGCAACGCGAAGAAGGAAGTGGGATATACGTACTGGAAGATGATGATGAGACAACACGACTTTCTGTAGCCTTATCTACCGTAAACACACCAGAACTGGTACAGACTGCCGAACGAGTAGCAGGCAGTTGGCGAGAAGTCGGTGCGGAAGTTGAGCTCAAGATTTTTGAACCTACAGACTTAACACAGTCAATCATACGTCCGAGACGTTTTGATGCACTCCTGTTTGGTATGGTTATAGGACACGAACTTGACCTCTATGCTTTTTGGCACAGTTCACAAAGAAACGATCCTGGATTAAACATTGCTCAATTTGCAGATATCGACGCTGATGCGCTCTTGGAAAAAATGCGCAACGAGCGACAAACGTGTTCATAATGTGAGAGTACATCCTATCGTTGAACCAAGTGAACGATTCGATTCGATATATACATGGTATATTGATACAGACAATGTGTGGGTATTTCTCAAGGGATTTTTTGAATAGCTGAAGAGCCGAGAGTAATGAGCCGTGAGCCTTGAGCTTGCCCGCACACATACAAAGACCTTGCGCAATGCGCGTACGTAAAATACCACCTTACGAGGTGGTGTTTTACGTACAAGGTCTTTGTGTGTGTGCGGGCTTGCCCTGAGGAACTCGAAGGGTAGGAGTAGCGAGCTTACCCCCCGTGGCGGAGTAAAAGTAAAATCAAAAAACTCGCAGTGGGATCTAGCAATCACTGCGAGTTTTGAAAAAAGAAACAATAACCAAGAGGTACGGTTATCTTTTACCCATAACATAATGTGTCCTCGTGGCAATTTTTAAAACTGGAGATTCTTTGATTCTTGGGAGTCCATCTTCTTGCGTACTTTCATAAGTAAAACTGACTGTGCAAATGTGGAGGATTTCCCAGTTTAATGTGAGTAGCTCGTTCACTCTTGCTATATTTGAAACTTCTTCCACTTTTTTTATGCCTACATAATTACTCATGGTAATCTCCGCTGTAGAGTTAACGTTTTCCTAAGGTTTACTTTCTGGAAGAAGTTTTACCACATACTCGTGATATTAACAACAGCAAGCTACACGTACCACCGATTTCTCTTTTTTTGAACCAAACCTTCTCTTTGAAGTTTTGTAAGTTGTTCTTGGATTTTCTCTAAAGAAAATGTTGTCTGTTTTTGTAAATTTTTTTCAGTGGTACTCCCCTCGGTAAGTACCCTCAACAGTGCTCCACGGACTTCCCTGTCTGACCCTTTAAATTTGGACTGCTTGGTGTACTGTTTACTCGTACTGTTTACCCGCACGCCACTTTCTTTTAAAAATGCACCGTAGTCCATAAGTGCCCAGTACCACTCTCTGGGATTTTTCGTATCAAGTATTTCATCTGCAAGTAATAAAAGCTCTGGGTCACTCACTTGTTTTTTATCAGCATAAAAGTGGTGAAAAAACACTGTGCGTATGTTTGTTTCTAACATTGGTCTCGGGACATTGTACGCAAAAGCACACACTGCACTAGCAGTATAGGGACCAACGCCAGGCAACCCAAGCAGTACTTCATAACCCGTAGGCATCTTGCCCATATACTCCTCTACCACAACCCCTGCGAGTTTGTGAAGTGCCTGAGCCCGCCTGTTATACCCCAAACCCTGCCATGCGACTAACACGTCACGAAGTGATGCGGTAGCGAGCAATTGTATAGTCGGAAACTGTTTCAAAAACACTCTATATTTAGGAATAACACGAGCCACCTGTGTTTGCTGAAGCATTATTTCTGAAACAAGAATTCGATACGGGTTTTTTGTTTTTCTCCACGGAAGAGTATGCCGGCCGTTTTTCTTGTAGTGTGTCCAGACCACCTTCTGTAGTTCTTTTATTTTCTTTTTGTCTGTCATACTGAGCATCATATGCGTATGGGTATGGGTATGGGTATGGGCGTCGTCCCTCATACACATATGCATTCCCATACCTTATGCACCTACACCCGAAACATTTTACCTGCAGGAGGGTACACTGCAACAAGCGGGTCTTTGTTTGTATCGTACACGCGCGCTGGTGCTATGGTGCGTCCATACTCAATCACTCGATAGGTAAAGGAGAACCAATCCTTTTTAGGGATTAACTCCATTAAATCTTGTTCGATTTTTACAGGGTCTTTAGAATCTGAGAGATCAAACCGTGTTGCAAAACGGCGCACATGTGTGTCTACTGCTATACCCTCTACGACACCATACGCATTGCCAAGTACTACATTTGCCGTCTTTCTGGCAACTCCTGGGATAGTAAGAATTTCTTTCATGGTTTTGGGTATCTCTCCGCCATAAATCTCCGTAACCCGTTTTGCAGCAGCTAAAATATTTTTAGCTTTGCTTTTATAAAATCCAGTTGATTTAATATCTTTTTCAAAGTCTTTTTGCTTTACGGTGGTGTACGCTTCCAATGTTGTATATTTTTTAAAGAGTACCTCAGTTACTTCATTTACTTTTTTATCCGTACATTGTGCCGACAACTCCACAGCCACAAGGAGCTCCCAATTTGTGTTCCATCGAAGAGCCATTTCTGCTTTTGGAAATAGTTTTTTAAGCTTCGCGTTGAGTTTCAAGAGTCGAGCTTTTCGCTCAAGAAAAAGTACAGAATCTTGTGAGATAGACTTACGGAGTGGTTGTGGTCGTTTCCGACTCACTGGTTTCTTTTGTGTCATGATGTGGTTTTTCATCTTCAATCTGTTGTTTTTTTCGCTGTACCCAAACATGTTCGTAGAGTAATACAGTTACTGCATAAAACGCGAGGAGGAAAACGAGTAGACGAACAGCAAATCCAATAAAAGGCAAAATTGAAATCAAGGTAAAGGCGATAGCTCCAAATGATACCCAAGCTAGGGAAAGCTCTTCACTCGTTTTTTTAAACGATCGAGCAAGAAATATCCCTGCAAGTACCGGTGCAAGCGCTAGGGCTACACACACAAGAACAAAATACACGAAGAGCATAATGAGTCCTGGAACGATTCCTACCATAGTCACCATAACGAGTAGGGAAATAATCGGGACAAAAATCAAAATCAAAAAGCCTTTTACAAAATTGATAAGGTTGCCTTTTCTAAGCGCTATATCTGTCATAGCACGCGTATGCGCTGGGAAGAAAAACACCAAAGTCACCGCAGCAGCCACAGTAATGAGTATCAGCTCGATAAGTTTTACTAGATCTACTTTTCCCTTGTCTGCACGCGAAGTCTGAAGCGGGGTGTAGAGACGCTCTCCTTCAATAGACGCAGTCTCAGATACAAACGCTTCATGAGGTGCTTTGTATTCAAGACTTCCCTCAATGCGAGTTGTCCCTGTGACTGACAGAGATTCTCGTGTGTAAGCTCGTAGAGAACCTCCTACACTACCTCCAGTAAACTCCGCAACTCGTGTATACGCTTCCACAACACCACCTATGGTTCCCTTGCTAGATACATACTCTCCTACCACCAACACATCACCGTCGATAACTGCTCCTTCTGTGATTTGAATCGTTCCGCCAATAAGTACAACATCTTCTGTGACGTGCCCACTGAGTGTAATCTCTCCGCCAAGTACACGTAGGTCACCTTGGACAAGACCTGTAACATTCACCTTTCCCCCTGCAAAAAGCATGTCTTCGGTAGACACGCCGGAATATACTACTTCTGAGCCAACAGCAAAAACGTCCCCGGTGGTAGTCCCTGCCAAAGAAACTGTTTTCCCAGCTACGTACAAATCGTCCTCCAGGGTGGTATACGCTTCGAGCTCAAATGTCTCACCTCCACGTATCACCATAGCGTGTGTGACATCAGGCATAAACAGACCAAAACAAACCGCAAGAACGCTTAGAAAAAATGATATGTGGATTTTATTCATAGTAGTACGTAATCTAATAATTTTTTGTTGTATTCTTCAATAACGTTGATTATAACATCTTCAAGCTTCAAATGCTGGTCATGTACTTGGGCACTACTACAGTATATTTTAGAGTGTTCGGTAACCCGACCAATAGGACTTATTCAAATGGATGTGCCACAAGGACATTCCCATTTTTATAGTCACCATAGGGGTACTTCATTTTTGTTAGCCGAAGGCTTTACAAAAATGAAGTACCCCTATGGTGCGCCATTTAAATAAGTCCTACCCTATTCCATTTCTTTTTTATACACACCCTTACGAGCAGCGACATTTAACGAAAGTCTGTGCAAGAGAGCTTTCTGTGCCGCAACGGTATTCGCATCAAGCCCTTTCCATGCTTCAAGTACTGGCTCTTCAAGTGCACGGGAGTAAGAAAAGGTTACTGGCCAAGGAAGGTTATCAAAAAGCGCGATGGCGTTGAGGTTCTCTGTAGCTTGAATCGGAGTTTGTCCACCCGAAAGAAAGACGATACCTGCAGTAGAAAATGGCACAACATCTTTGAGGACCTTTACTGTCTCTCGCGCAATAAGCATAGGATTGAGTACTATTCCTGACTCACTTCCAGGGAGTGCCATACTTGTCTTCAATACCAATCCGGAAAGTGAGACACGAAACGCTTGAAGCTCTTCAAAGACGTACTTGAGTGTCTTGTGGAGTACTTCGCCAGACCGCTCCAGAGTGTGCGTCCCCTCAAAGAGCACCTCTGGCTCGACCATCGGTACCATATGACGTTCCTGCACTATAGCGGCATAGTATGCCAGTACTTGCGCGTTTGCCCGTAGTATCGTGTCACTGGGAGTATCGTCAGTGATGCGTATCACTGACCGCCATTTCGTAAAACGTGCTCCAAGTTGATAGTACTCATCAAGTCGTTCACGAAGCCCATCAAGCCCATGACTTATTTCTTCCTGCGCAAAGTTGGGAACTGGTTGCAGACCTTTGTCTACCTTGATTCCCGGCATAATACCTAGCCTTTCAAGGAGTCGAGCAAATGGCTCGCCAGAGTTGCTCGACTGTCGAATCGTGGAATCAAAGAGTATCACCCCACTTAAATATTCCTCTACATCCGGTGCAGTAAAGAGAACATCTCGAAACCTCCTGCCATTTTCAGTATTATCTAATACACCGATAGACGTGAGGCGTTTGCTCATGGTGCTTTCACTCTCATCGGCAGCGAGAATGCCCTTACCGGGAGTCATCATGATGCTCGCAAGCTTTTGTATAGTTGGTATCATCCCGTTAGAGACAGGTCACAGAGTGACCGTCGGTTATATTGATAATGTTTTTGAATTTCATCATATATATTCACGTAACTTACTTTAATTATACAGTATCACAGTTCTCGTCTCTAACGGGATCATAGTACCGATAGTGTACCAGTTATTCACATAACACAGCAACAAAAAAGTTTACCTGGTATATAAGTAAAAACAGGTATGCTATGCTAAAAGCTATGCCGGAAGAGGAAAGCTGGAAGGAGCCCACGTTATTATTCGAGGAGGTGAGGCATATCTTGTGGGTTCATCTGTAGAACCTTACCAACCCACAAATGCTGGCAAGGATTATGATGCTGAACGTCCACGAAGACTCCTTCTCACTCGCAAAGAACTCAATAAACTCATAGGTTTAGAGGCTTCCAGAGGATTGACACTTGTCCCTGTTTCGTTGTATACTAATAAGAGGTTGCTCAAGCTAAATTTCGCTCTTGTTCGAGGTAAAAAGAAGGCAGACAAGCGTGAAAGTATCAAGGAACGTGATACCAAGAGAGACTTGGAGCGTTTGATAAAATATAAATAGAAGTTCCCGTTCTGTGTTTGAAGCATCGAACCCAACACGGGGATGACTGGCTTAGACAAAAGGATTGTTCTTTGAGATGTGCAAGCCGACCACCAAGTAAGTCGTTAAACTGACTGGAAAACCAATACGTGCAAACAAAACTGCACGGGCTGTTGTATCACCGATACAATTCGCTCCCGCATTTGCGTAACACATAGTTACCCAAGCGGCGTCCGATTTGGTTGATGCCGATATACTGATACGGGCGTAATACTACTCGGCTATGAGGAAGTATGGTTACCATCACCGTACCACTCGAGACTAAGTATGGTAGGAAGGTTAGATTTTGTTTGTTTCGCCCTACCCTTCCAAGATCCGCCAGCTGGCGGAAAAAAACAATCTACGCTTGTAGAGCATTTCATAGAATTCTTTTTGAACGCGGGTTCGATACCCGCCATCTCCACCAAAACACCGCCTTTGAGGGCGGTTTTTTGGTGGAGATGGAGTAACGTGCCAATGCACGTTACGTGGGGTATCGAAAGGCGGAAGCATGTGCTTAAGCACAGCTGAGCCTAGACGAAACGCACTTAGTAAATGAGGAGCTTGTGACGAATTTACTTAATGACGTATCGTCGATACCCGACATCGAAAAGCTTTGCGTTATTTGTGAACGACAGTAGTCGTAAACAAATCGCAAAGGCATATTTACGTTGTAAGGAAAGATACCTATATACAGCACGCGAAACATACATTTATAATCAGATGCTTTAAAAAATAGACCACATTTTTGAAATTTTGTGTGGGGTCTGACCCCAGTTCTAACAGATAACAAATAAGATAATTACCCACTTTGGTATAAACATAACTTAAATTTAGCGATAATTATGGATATTAGCTTATTTTTAACTTCCCCTCCCCACCCTTTTCGTCTTCTGCACCTTCTTTATGCGAGTCTTTGCTTTGCCGACTCCGTCAACAGATGGCAGGTTCTCCGGCATAGTACCTCCCAAACTTTGGATTGTGTTGCGTACTTTCTGACCGACTTGCATATGTGCAAGACTCGCATTACCTTGACCGTGAACTTTATCACGTTTTATTTTAGCTTCTGTTTGTGTTGCACGAAAAAGATTTGCTGCAAGTTCTTCACTTCCCATGTGATCAAGAATTTTTTGTGATTTCTTAAGTTTCTTTCTTTCGTGAATATCCTGCATTGTAAGACCTCCATACAATCCCTTATACCCAGCGTTTTGAAATATTGCATAACTCTCAACCCCAGCCATAGAAGCGGTTTGCATCAGACTAGTATTGTGTTTTTTCATTTGTTCGCGCAAGAAAACACGATTGTTATCTTCAATAAGATTATCAGCTTTTTCTTGCCTCCTAGTTTGGATAGCAAAATATGTCTGACCTTTAGCCACAACAACCTTGGTAGGGTCAGAGTTTTGAACAATTAAATAACAGGCATAACGTGAAAGATATATGCTATCTATTGCTCTTTCTGCTCCTGATCCAATCTGAACCATTTCGTCCGTAAGGACAAAATGGTTGTGGATAACTTCACCACTATTTTCACAAGCAACTTTAGCTTTCTCAATCACGTTTAGAAATTTTCTGTAATCAGGATATTCAAGCACCTTAGCAAGGTCGCGAGATGACCAATATTCGGCACCATTGTCATCCAATCTTTTTATTGTTTCAAATTTGTTTTCAGCCATACTTATTACTTAAATGTTACCATAATTCTTACCAAGATACTGCGTGCGCGTCTTTATACTGTAGGCAAGCATACGTTTAATAAAGGGTATGCCTGTAATCCTGCGTGGGTGACCCCAATTCCCTTGTGACCGATTCCTCCAAAAAATTTAAACACCTTATGAAGCTAGTGACGCATACATATCGGAATAATTTTGTCAAAGTAATTACAATTTTTTGTACAGCAAGTTAAATATTGTTTTCTGAAAATCAGCAAGTTGTTTGTTCTCAATCACGAACACCTCTTCAGTGTTAAGGTTAATGATTGTGACACGGTTTCCGTAGATGAGTTGGATAATATCCTGCTCAAACAGGTCTACCTCTCTAGGGATGAATTTTATAAATCGCTCAAGTCGTGATTTTTTTTGTTTACCTGAAACGGGGTTACTTATAACAAGTCGTTCGAGTTTTTTCTTGTCTCTGCGTATGCGATAGTCACGAGCTAAGTATCTATTCACCCGAGCAAGATCGCGCTCTGATGTGTAACGAAAGAACGTATCGCCTTTTTTAGTGTGAGCTAGTACGTCATCAAAGGCTGAACGAATACCAGAAGCTCCATACATAAAACGAATGCTTTGTGGCACCTCTTTTTCTCGTTCTTTTGCGTACTTCTCTATCACCTCTCCTGATTCTTTTTCGCACATCGCTATGAGTTGCTTAAGTCTGCGCGGATTCAGAAGTGCATAAAAAGTACGACGACCGATGACACTTCTACTCACAAGCTTTGACTCTTCAAGCTTCAGGAGACAACGGTATACTACCATTCGCGAAACGTTGGCATGTTGAGCAATAGTACTCACTAAAAGAGGTTCCTTGCTAATACTCAGTGTGCGATATACCGTATCAGTATTTTTAGGATACCCGAGTCGTTTAAAAATATCCTGTAACTCCATATCTAAAGTGTATCTTATTTGTTACACTTATACAAGCTTTTCTGCATACTTCTCTGTTTGCCTCTATTCTACAACAGGGTCATTCAAGTTCATTCAAAAGAGGAGAATATCATGGCGAACAGTAAAGCAATAAGTCCACAGGAAGTAGTCAAAAATCGTGAGGAGTCAATTCCTGACACCGTATTTGAGGTGTTCAATTCGCTGATCACTGAAAAATTTGACGGATACAGCGCAATAATTCATCAGAATGTTGTCGTAAAGCGTTTAGTAGAAAGTGGTTTCAACGAAAGAGAAATTTACAATCGTCATTGGTTGGATGTAGAAGACATCTACCGCAAGAAAGGCTGGGAAGTAAAGTACGACAAACCTGGGTACTGTGAAGACTACAGTGCATACTTCAAGTTCAGCAAGCCAAAAAAATGATACAATAAACCTCACAAACATAGCCCCGCATGTATTGCGGGGCTATTCTTTTTGTATCAATATCGCACCTTTTTATTTTCATATCGTTCTGCGAAATAACGTATTTCTTGATGGAAAAGTATGGCGGGCATGAGTACAACGAGGCTTTTCCTCCCGGATACAAGTCTACGTGTGGGAGATGGAATCCTGGTTTTATCGAAAGGCAACTCTTCCACTTTTTTACAACTGCCCTATCGGCTTCAAGCCAGAAGGCAGTCTTGTTTTGGGTAGGGTAAATTTACTCAAGTTAAAGAACATGGCATTATTTACATAGAAATGTTTTTTTATAACTTTCTGAGGATAAAAAAGACTAAAACAAAGGAGGCATGAATGGACTTTACAAAAATCTATCTTCCTCAACCAGTAACTCTTGGTGAGTTCAGGAATCAACAACCTGCAAACAAGACAGAGCTGGCTATCAGACGTGCGTACTGTACGTACGAAAAGGAATTTGGTGCCAATCTTGATGAGCGAATTAGAAACGGTGAAAAGTTTTACAGTGCTGCGGAGATTGCGGAAAGAATAATCAGCATTCCCGATGAGGATGATGAAGATGATGATTCTTGTACACGTAACTTTCGAGTTGAAGACGTTACCGATATTCCTCGAGAACAAGTAATTGCTTTTATAATGGACCTTACTATTGAGCGAATGTTTAAACAGATTAACTCTGTATAATTCTAAGTCACCTCCTTAGTAAACACACTCCACCCGCAAGGGTGGAGTGTTTTGTTAGTGTTATATTTGGAAGTTACATGTAAGACATGTTTACTCTACTTGATTGACAGTGTTGCCCACTCTGCGTACAGTATCGTTCAGAAAGGCTTTCCTAAAACTCAACCCTTGGAGAAAATTTATGGCAACTGGAATAATTCCCCCGAACACAGTACTTTCCAAAGAAGCTGAATATCGTAAAAAAATGTACACGGAATCCTACTCCCGTTTGCAACATTTTGCTTGGCGAGCGCTCAATGTACATAAAAAAAGCAACACGGAACTTGTCGTAGTCTGTATACAAGTTAAATCCAAATGGAAACCACTTGTTGACTTTCTCATGCCTGGATATGATTGGGAAGCAAATCATGCAACAAACGTAGAGCTTACGGCCAAAGGAATTGCTGGTTGGGGCATATGTAACATTGTAGCTGGGATGAGTCCAAACATTGCTGATGCAGCTACTAAAGAACCAACCGAAGGGCACTTTAAAGTATTTGTGCTCGCAGATGGTGGAGTAACTATTTATGAGATAGAACCAAAAGAACACGCATGATACGTAGGTTTGCATAAATTTTGACATTCACAATCAACCAAGGAGGAAGATGTGGCTACTGACATTTTTAATTTCCAAGGAAAATACACAGGGGTAGTGTTCGACGAAACATCTCCACAGAATTTCGGAGGTTCAATACGGGTAAATATTTTCGATACCAGACTTGAAATATATCACGTACCTCCAGCAGGCACTCTGCAAAGACATGTAGTCAATAAAGAAGATGTGCGACCAATCCCTCATGTGGATATGCAAAAAGAACTTGAAGATGCAGACCACCCGTCAAAAGTTATGCCGGACTGTTTTCAACTTGGCTCTTTTGGAAAAATGCTCTTTTGGGAAAAGCCCGAAGAAAACAAAGCGTGTATGACCCTTTGGTTTCATTCTTTAAAAAACGAATCTGGAATACTTTTTGGACCGTGTCCAGAGCAACAAGACCTTTTTAAGCAGTTAGTAAACAGTTTTGAAGATATGCTTCAATACCCTTTTGTTCAACTGTAAGCTCATCTCTACCTTAGACCGCACTCGATTTATCCTGTGCGGTCTAACTTTTGTACAACACAAACTAACCAACTAAAAACTAGTCGGTTAGTATTGAAAGAATTCTTATGCAGCTAACTGCATCTGCACTCTTTCACGTTTATCAAATGCCGTCGGTCCATGTGACGTAATGTCAACTGGAAGAAAAAGGAGTTCGCTCACGTATTCCACAAAACACTCTTCAGAACATTGGATATCCTCTACCACAAATCAACAATCTTCAAGAAATTTAAACACTCTACACTTTCCGCAATTCTTCTAGGAGAGCTCGTCGTCGTTCATACATGCGACACCATTCCTCTACCACCTGTGCAACTTCTTTTTGACACCCGAGACGTTTTGCTTCGCGCAATAGATTGCACTTCTTCTGATACTCAGCACGGCCGCCAGGATATTGCATACCTTCACCTGCAAGCTGTATGTATAGTCGACCGACTTCCTTTGGAAATCGCTTCGCCAACCGTTTACCATGTGTTTGCACCAAAGCAGTATTATCTTGAGCAAGTGACAGCAACTCTTTCCACATACCTTCCTCAATATAGACATCTGCTAATTTCCACACACCACCTCCGTGCTTACTTTTTTTTAATTTTGCAACGATATCTAGAAGACACTCATCCCATTTTTCACCTGCGTATTCTTTTGCGTGTCGATAGTAAGAAAAAGCATCGTGGTGTGTGTCTAGAAAGAGTTGTAATGCACACTGTCTTGCCTCATCCAACCTGTTACTTTTTTTAGCACACTCCATCTGGAGCTCAAGAAATTTCACAACAATCCCAAAGTGCCCATCTTGTTTTGCTTGTTTGACACCTTCTATTGCAAGTCTACGTGCTTCGTCAAAAGCATTGTTTTGTATGTACATTTTCACTGCCTGCTCTCTCATGTTAGATAAATGTAAGTTTTTTAAAACATAGCTCTCAACCATTTCAGGATGAAGTCTCTGTGTCAGCACCAGTTGTATTCTTGCCACCTCTTCTTGTCGATAATGATTACTCCAATCACTACTACTCAATGCTCCGGAGCCCCCAGTGATAGCAAAAAAAGCATTTACCTCTTGCGGTTCTTCTTTTCTGTCATAGGTAAGCGCTTTCTGCAGCACTTGAGTCATTTGTTCTTCTTCATTGCCAGACTCAACAATATCGGCCGCGATATTGAGAAAAAGCCACAGCCAATCAAAACCTTGGTATTTCTTTTTTGACCACTCTTTTAGAATATATGCGAGTAATTCCCGACGTAAATCTTCTTTCTTTTGGTCACGTAGTCTTATTGCCAATTCATGAAGCTTTTCAAATGCGTAATATATAGCTCCGCCAATATCTCCATCTGAGTCATCAGACCGCTCCACCACTGGCACTAGCTCTTCAATCACTGTCTCATATCCAACTAACGCCACACGTGCATTGCTAGTGAAAGCGCTATCAGCCACATCTAGCACCTCTAACGCACCTTGTGTGGCTTCATATGTGTCTCCATACTCAACACCACCGTAGCGCCCGGAAGCATCACGAACCGCTTCACGAATAATTCTGCGAACAAATGTCTTATCTTCAAACTGCATTTCAGTAGAGGACGCAAACTGTACACGACGATTCACATCTACATGATTCGTTCGGGCTTCTTGCAGTATGTTAATGAGATCCATTTTTGAAAGTTTTTCGAGATCCTCGGGCATGTTGCCTACAGTCGCAGATGTAGCTATGTCACTTTTTAAAGATGCGCTTGACTCATCAATGTCTCGTTCTCCGTCAGCCAATGCATACAGAACAGCCACAATATGTTTACATACCGGTCCTTTGTTATACGGACAACCGCACGACCACTCTACCACCTCACCATCATCGAGCTGTATCCGAACATGATACAAATCGGTACCACGCACGTAAGCAATAAAATCACCCACTCGATTCTCTTTGAGACGTGTAATAGCATTATTTTCATAGCATTGTTTACCTCTACGAACGATATTTAAATCAATAATGTTGTCGAAGTTTTGTAGGGTTATTTCTTCCATAATTTTCAATTTTTATTGATACGCAGGTGTTTTGAAGAGTGTGTGTAGTTTCCAAGATCTTCCCCATTTTACAAACAGTGTCACCATCGTCAAGAACACTGAATTTTGTGACTACCTTCACTTCTTTTTTATGTTTTGGGTTTAAGAGCATCTTCCAATACTCAAACAAACCAAACCATTTCGTTGATATCGACGAAATGGTTGTGGATAACTTAACAGCTATTCGTGTAGCCCCCTATTTTTTTTATTGTCATCATTATCCACATTACGTTTGTTGACACTTGAAAATAGATGTATTTTTGTTATACTACAAACATCTCATTTACCTAGGTAAAAGGAGTCCGAAAACTCGCCCCTTACGGGGCTGTTTTTGATTTAGACTTTTATCTTGGGACCATACTGCCGATATTCCCTATCATATTGTCTTAACATGTAACTGTAACGTATATGATAAGCGGTAACAAAATGATACTCTTTTCCCTTATCAACTAAAATCACCATAAATTCTTGCTCAGGAATGTAGAGGTATAGTTTGAGGTCTCTGTCTTTTTTAATTTCATAAGCTAAAACTTCTGGTCTTGCGAAATTATCAATCACAGCTTTAATCCAAGGTATTTTTTCTGCTCTCAAATGCTGGATATCTTGGGTACGAGGACTATGAGGATCAGTGATTATATGCCAAAATCGCTCATATCTTCCATCAACTTCAAGTTTGCGGGATACATATACAGGTTTGCCTAATAATGTGCAGTTCAGATTAACCAAATCATTAAGAAAAGCCTGATAAAGTGTGTCCATGTAAAAAATTACATCTCCGTTATGAGCCCCGAGAGTGATTAGGGGCGGTAACCACGTAAAGTCCTTCATAAATTAATCTATACCATTCCAGAAAAACAGATTAAATTTAAACTCTGAAGGCAATGTTTGGACAGTTAAACTTTTCTGTGTTCGTTTTTTGATATGCTCAACAATTGCCCGTTTTGCCTGATTTTCCCTATCCTTGTCTTTGCTACATAGATTAAATTGAATAGCCCCAATGATTAGGTCGATTACCTGCACCATCTGGACTTGGTTTGAGTGCACCTCTCTAATTTCTTCTATGATTTCACGCTTAAAATCATATTCTTTGTTACAAAGAACCTCTCTCAACTTTTGTACTCGAATCTTACCAAGTGTGTCTTTTATATCTAGACAGACTTTATATTTATTTTCAGAGCTTATGATTTTAGTCAAAAGCTGAAAATACATTTTGTAATACCAATCATTATGGGTTTGACCGAACTTTGCATGATTCAAATGTTCCTTATCTGCAACAACAACTCGAATACCGATATGGTCTGCATCGAAGAAATAATTTAAAACATCGATATAGAAAGGTAAATTTTTTTGAGAAACCTTTGTCCACTTAATTTCAAAAGTATCAGGTAAACTATGCTCTTTCTTTATTTCACGGATGCGCCTGTTTGCAGCTGGAGCTTTACTTCTAGGACAGTGCAAAGCACCCAAAACCATGGGGCGTCCATCAGTTTCAAGATGATTACTTTCATCGCAGTAAATATTAATTTCGCTCATATTTGATTCATTATACTAAAAACAGTCACTTTCCGATATATAAACTGATTCAATACCAAAGTTGAGGAAACAACTAGCCATAAAATGACCTTAATTCAACATCAAATAGCCTGATTCAGACACGGTTCATTGTAAAAAATTCACTCCCTTCACAAGCCACACTTTTATGGTATTCTCCTGCCTAGGTTGTAGTTCTCTGTCACCGCTCTGGTGGCAAAACAAATATTTTAAGGGGTTTCCCATGCCAATTGTAGACATTACTGGTTTTACTGCAGACGAGACCGACGCAATGGACGTGATTCGATTTGTTATTCAAGTAGCATTTCAAAAAAGCTGGGGTTTTCCAAGACTCGATACCACCAGCATCAACTTTCTTATCGATCCAAGTCTCACCCCGTCGCTAAAGAACCATGTTATCGCGCGGGTATACACAAAAAAATTTATTGACATGGACGATCTGGGACGAGATAAGGTATGCGAAATAACGTATTTCTTGATGGAAAAATATGGTGGACATGAGTATAACGAAGCCTTTCCTCCAGGCTACAAGTCTATGCAAGGGAGATGGAACCCTGATTTTATCGAAAGGTAACTTTTCCACATTTTTTACAACTGCCCTTTTGGCTACAACCAAGAGGGTAGTTTCATATTCAAAAGTTAGATATGCTTGTTCCTAATACTATCCTTACTATTTCTTAATAAAAAACACAAACTAACCAACTAGAAACTAGTCGGTTAGTATTGAAAGAATTCTTATGCAGCTAACTGCATCTGCACTCTTTCACGTTTATCAAACGCCGTCGGTCCATGTGACGTAATGTCAACTGGAAGAAAAAGGAGTTCGCTCACATAATCCACAAAACACTCTTCAGAACATTGGATATCCTCTACAACCGGTGTTACCTTTGCAAGTATTGCACCAATCATTTCTTGATACCCAAGATCTTCGAGGATATCTTTACGACGAAACGAAACGATGTGCAGGTAGTCATCATTTGACTGTTCCTTGTCTGTCACCATCACCGATTTTTCCTTTTCTGTGAGGTCTGCTTTTGCTACTCGGTACGCCCTTACCACTCGTTTTTGTGACAAAGACGCAAATCTATCGAGATGCGTCAGTGCAAGAGAGTCCGTACCATCTGAAACAGCGAGTGCATATCGTGTGAGCGGTATATCAAGCCATCCCACCCGAAAGCCTCTCTGCCAGACACCAAAGCCATTGTGCATGTCAGGCAAACGCATGGTGAGCTCTCTACTTTCGCTCGGAAACGGTCCAGGTCCGTGTCGTGTACTGTACGCCCGCACAACACCGAGACGCGTAACAACGTCAGGATACATAATCTCACTGAGCAACACATTGGCATTCGCGTTTGTTGTTGTACTCCATGTCGTAAAGGGATGAAAGCCATGCCACTCGTCGATAAGTACACCCTGTGCTCCTTCAAAAATAAGTGGGTGGGTGTACGAAAGGCGCTGTAGCGTTTTCATCGAAACGAGTGAAAATAATCTGGCAATACGCACCATCTCACGTGCTACCATTTTCGGAGCATGTGAATCAGTGAGTAACCGAAGTTCGTCAGGAAGCAACCCTGTCGCACTAATGACAGCAAACAATTCCTTAAACTCGGCATACTTAAGTTCCTGCAAGCCTCTACATTTCCTTTCGACAGTCTCTATCGAACGTAAGTCTTGAGCACGTACAGCAAGGTGTGGGAAGGCAATCATGTCTGCCATTGTCTCTCCTATCCCCATGCCGACACTTCCATGCCTTCCGTCTCCACGCAACACCTCGCGTAAGCGGTTTGCTGCTTTGTGGAAAGGTGTCAC